>DASWSX010000058.1:0-54382 GCA_036402435.1 Telluria sp.
ACAGGGGTCGACAGCTCGAGCAGTTCCTGCTGCTGGCGCAGGATGACCTGCTCGCGCGCCTTCTGGTACACCTCGATGGTGTACAGGCCGAGGCGGTCGAACAGCGCGCCGGTGGTCGACATCGCGTCGACCAGTTCGGCCGGGTCGGACGCCAGCTCATTGCGCAGGTAGCTGAACAAAGGCTCCTTGAGCGCGAAGATGAAGTGCGCGGTTTCGATCGACGAGAAGCCCTGGCGCACGCGCGCCTGCGAGATCTCGGCCAGCATGCGGCGGGTTTCGTCCCACACCGATGCTTCGATGTCGGCGCCGGCGCCGCTGCGCAGCGCCTGGCCAAGCACGTTCAGAAACGCCGCGCCCTGCTGGCGCAGTTCCGACTCGGCGTTTTTGTCGCGGCGGATCATGCGCGACATCATTCCAGCGAACCAGCCCTCGAGCAGCTCATTTTCGTGTTTGGCGATGATTGCTGCTAATTGAACGCTTTTATCGTTGCTCATACAGTCCTTTGGTTGAAATTGTTTGGACGATCAGGAAATCTCTTGGGCGTAGGAAATATCACTACAGCCAGCTCACCAGTATAACGGACAAAATAATCAACTGTTGCACAATTGAATAGCGCCCGGTAACAAAAATATTATTTCGTAAAGTTAATAAAATACAGGTTCGTGCCGGGATCTTCAGGGGTCAGGTGAACCACCTTATCGAGCTGCATGCCGATTTTTTCCAGCAGCCTGATGGACGCGGAATTGCCGGGCGAGACGATTGCCAGCAGGCGTTCCAGGCCGATATCGCGGCGCGCATGCTCGCGCACCGCGACGGCCGCTTCGTGGGCATAGCCTTTGCCGCAATGCTCGGGCATGAAGGCGTAGCCGATGTCGACATGTTCCAGCGTGTCGCGCTTGATCAGGCCACTCATGCCGAGCGGCTCGCCGGAGTCCTTCGACTCGACCAGGTAGATCGAATGGCCGAGTGCGGCCTGCATGGCCATCGGACCGTCGGCGATGGCTTTGGCCGCCGCTTCGGCAGTGCGGATGCCGCGGTCGCCGATAAATTCGAGGAAGCCGGGCGTGTTGACCACGGCGAGGTAAAAGTCGGCGTCGCCCTGCTCCACCGTGCGCAGGCGCAGGCGTTCTGTTTCAAGGATCTTCATGTGCGGCGGGGTGTGGTTGGTCCAGCGGGGAAGTCTACACCGAAGCGCTGCGCGGTTAACGCCCCAGCCTGAAATCGACGTGGGGCGGGCGGCCCGGCAGCGACAAGGCCGCCCTCGCCGCTGGCGCCTCGCTGACTACCCGGCCGCGCCGCACCACCAGGCGGCGCGCCGCGCGCAGGCGGATCGCCTCCACCGTGCTGCCGGCGTCGAGCAGGACCAGGTCGGCGTGACAGCCCGGTTCGAGGCCGTAGCCTTGCAGCCCGAGGATGCGGGCCGGCGTTTCCGTCACCGCCAGGAAGCACTGGTGCATCGCGGCCTGCCCTGTCATCTGCGCCACGTGCAGTCCCATATGCGCCACCTCCAGCATGTCGCCCGAACCGAGCCCGTACCACGGGTCCATCACGCAGTCGTGGCCGAACGCGACGTCGACGCCGGCGGCCAGCAGTTCGGGCACGCGGGTCATGCCGCGCCGCTTCGGATAGCTGTCGTGGCGGCCCTGCAGCGTGATGTTGATCAAAGGGTTGGCGATCGCCGCCACGCCCGATTCGGCGATCAGCGGCAGCAGCTTGCTCACGTAGTAGTTGTCCATCGAGTGCATCGAGGTCAGGTGCGAACCGGCCACCCTGCCGTGCAGGCCGAGGCGGTGGGTCTCGGCGGCCAGCGTCTCGATGTGGCGCGACAGCGGGTCGTCCGACTCGTCGCAATGCATGTCCACGCGCAGGCCCTGGTCGGCGGCGAACTCGCACAGCAGCCGCACCGACTCGGCGCCGGCGGCCATGGTGCGCTCGAAGTGGGGAATGCCGCCCACCACGTCGACGCCCATTGCGATGGCGCGCTTCAGGTTGGCGAACGCGGTGGGGCTGCGCAGCAGGCCGTCCTGCGGGAACGCCACCAGCTGCATGTCTATATAAGGAGCGACCCGGCGCCGCACGTGGAGCAGGGCCTCCACCGCCAGCAGGCGGTCGTCGCAGACGTCGACGTGGGTGCGGATGGCCAGCAGGCCGCGCGCCACCGCCCAGTCGCAGTACTGCAACGCGCGCTCGGCCAGCGCGTCCTGGGTCAGCTGGGGTTTGAGTTCGCCCCACAGCGAGATCCCTTCCAGCAGCGTGCCGCTGGCGTTCACGCGCGGCAGGCCATAGCTGAGCGTGGCGTCCATGTGGAAGTGGGCGTCGACGAACGGGGCGCTGACCAGGTCGCCGGCCGCATCGACTTCGCGCGCGCCGCTGCACGCAAGGCGCGGCCCGACGGCCGCGATGCGTGTCCCTTCGATGGCGATATCCACCTCGCGGCGGCCGTCAGGCAGGCTGGCATTGCGAATCACAAGGTCCATCGGGCATTCCTCACAGGCTGGGATCGCTCGATTGTAGCGACTTCCCCGCGCCCGCGTGGCGCAATTTATTGATACAAATCATTGATGCTGCGACGCAAGATTTACTGTGGGAACATAGTGACGAAAAGTGCTTTTCAAGCAGCCACTTCATAGCTACACTAAGCAATATTGCAGCGCGTCATAAACGAATCCAAAGGAACCCCGATGAGCACTATTCCAGACCAGTTTTCCGCAGCAAGCAAATCACAGATTGAAGCCCAGCTTGAGCTGATCGAGTCGTTCGGCGCGCGCGCCTTTGATGGCGCGGCTCGCCTGGTGTCGCTCAACATCGAGACCGGCCGTGCCGCGGTCGACAGTTCCTCGGAAGCGCTCAAGCAGCTGGCCGGCGTGCGCGACCCGCGCGACTTGATCGCGCTGGCTAAAGGCACCCAGGATTTCAGCAAGATGATCGACTACGGGCGCGAGTGGTTCAGCATCATGAGCGACGTCCAGGCCGGCCTGTTCAAGGCAGCCGTTCCCGCAGCGGCGGCGGCACCAGCCCCGGCACCGCAAGCGCGCGAGGAATACACGCCGGCGCCGGCGCCTGCACCTGCACGGGAAGCCGATCCCGAGGCGCCAGCCGCCCACACCGCCGCAGCAGTCGAGGCGCGCACGGTCAAGCCAAGCAAGAAGCCAGTGGTCGCCGTAAAGCCCGAGCCGGAGCAAGGCCCGGCTGCGGAAGAAAAGCCGATCGCCAAGGCCGCGGGCAAGGTCGCCGGAAAAGCGCCCGAAGTGAAGCCAGCTGCCGCGATGCCAAAGGCCGCCGCCACCCAGGCCATGCCGCACGTGAAGCCGGTGGACGCGACGCCGCCGCCAGCCGTATTCCAACAGGACCTGCTGACGCCAAAGCGCGGCAAAAAACGCTGACCTGCAGCATCCGGGCGCCTGCTGCGCCCGCCTCGCAAACGGTGTACATTGACGGGCTTCGGCCCGTTCATTGGTTTACGGGCCAGCCTCGCAGGGATTGTGCATGACTTTATCAAGGCTGATCGGCGGCTTCGTGCGCCGCCATTGGCGTTCCTACGCCTCTTCCGCGGTGATGCTGGTGGGCGTGGCCGTATTCACCGTACTCATACCGCGCAAGATCGGCGCGATGATCGACGGCCTCGCCGCGCAGCGCCTCTCAAGCAGCGACCTCCTGGTCGGACTGGTGCAGCTGCTGGCCATGGGCCTGGCGATCTACGCGCTGCGCGTCGCGTGGCGCCTGCGCCTGTACTCGGCGGCCTACCAGCTCGGCGTCGAACTGCGCACGCGCCTGTTCGCGCGGCTGGCCGCGCAGGGCCCCGCCTTCTACCAGAAGCAGCGTACCGGCGACCTGATGGCGCTCGGCACCAACGACATCGACGCCATCGAGATGGCCGCCGGCGAAGCGCTGCTGGCCGGCTTCGACGGCACGCTGACCTTGCTGATGGTACTTGGCATCATGACGCTCGGCGTCGACTGGCGCCTGGCCGCTGTCGCCCTGCTCCCGTTCCCGCTGATGGGGCTCGCGTTCTGGCGCATCTCCAGTCACATGCACGTGGCCGCATCCGACTCGCTCAAGCGCTTCGCCGCGCTCAACGACCATGTGCAGGAGTCGCTGGCCGGCGTGCGCACCTTGCGCGCGCTCGGACTGGAAGAGCGCAACGCCAGGCAGTTCGGCGAACTGGCCGCGCGCGCTGCCGAGGCCAGCCTGGCGGCGCAAAAGTGGGAAGCTGCGTACGAGCCGGCGGTTGGCCTGACCCTCACCGCCGCCAGCGTGCTCACGCTCGGCCTGGGCGGTTACCTGGTTTGGAACGACATGCTCACCATCGGCGCGCTCACCGCGTTCACGATGTACCTCGGCCAGCTGATCTGGCCGATGTTCGCCGCCGGCTGGGTGCTGTCGCTGATCGAACGCGGACGCGCCGGCCTGGCGCGCCTGCAGCCGCTGCTTGACGCCCCGCTCTCCGTCGACGACCACGGCACCCTGACGCAACTCGCGCCAGGCACGCTGTCGCTGGCACACGTCAGCTACGCCTACGAGGGCCAGGCGGCGCCGGCGCTGTCCGGCATTTCGCTCGCGCTGCAACCCGGCCAGACGCTGGGCCTGGTAGGGCCGACCGGTTCCGGCAAGACGACCTTGCTGAAGGTGCTGCTGCGCCAGGCCACCCCGCAGGAGGGCCGCGTCGCGTGGGGCGCGCACGAACTGTCCGAATACACGCTGGCCACGCTGCGCAAGGCGGTCAGCTGGGTGCCGCAGGAGTCGTTCCTGTTCTCGGCCACGGTGGCGGAGAACATCGCGCTGGCGCGCCCGGACGCGTCGCGCGCCGAGATCGAACACGCCGCGCGCATGGCCGACATCCACGCGGACATCCTGCGCTTCCCGCAGGGTTACGAAACACCGGTCGGCGAACGCGGCATCACCGTGTCGGGCGGGCAGCGCCAGCGCGTGGCGATTGCGCGCTCGCTGCTGGCCGACAGCACGCTGCTGCTGCTCGACGACGCGCTGTCGGCGGTCGACACCGGCACCGAAACGCGCATCCTCGACCACCTCGCGGAACTGCGCCGCGAACGGCCGGAACGCAGCGTGGTGATCGCCAGCCATCGCCTGTCGGGCGTGGTGAACGCCGACCATATCGTGGTGCTGCGCGGCGGCCGCGTGGCCGAAGAAGGCACCCACGAGAGCCTGCTCGCGCAGGACGGCTGGTACGCCAGCCAGTGGCGCTACCAACAACTGGAGGCCAGCCTCGATGCAACCTGACCCGAAACAAAAGACCATGCGCGAGAACGCGGCCGAGGCCACGGCGCTGCTGCGCCTGGCCGCGCGCCCGGACCGGCGCCACCTCGGCTGGGCCACCTTCTGGCTGACCATCGCCGCCGCGCTGGAAGTGACCGGACCGATCCTCGGCAAGGCACTGATCGACGAGCACCTGCTGCCGCGCGACCTGGACATGCCGCGCATCCTGATGCTGCTGGGCGGCTTCTTGCTGACCGGCTGGATCGCCACCGGCCTGCGCTACCTGCAGCTGGTGCGCCTGTCCGGCCTGGCGATGCGTTCGGTGCAGCGCCTGCGCGAATGGGTGTTCGCGCATGTGCTGCGGCTGCCGATGTCGTTCTTCGACCGCGCCATCACGGGCCAGCTGATCAGCCGTGTCACCAACGACACCGAGGCGGTGAAAACGCTGTACATCCAGGTGCTGTTCGTCATGCTCGACAGCAGCATCGTCCTGGCCGGAACGATAGTCGCAATGGCCTGGCTGGACTGGCGCCTGATGCTGATCGTGCTGGCGCTGCTGCCGGCGGTGCTGGGCATCGTCTGGCTGTACCAGCGCCTGTCGGCGCCGGCGGTGACGCGCGCCCGCGCGCTGCGCAGCGACATCAACGGGCAGATGGCCGAGACGATCGGCGGCATGAGCGTCCTGCAGGCGAACAATGCCGAAGCGCGTTTCGCCAAACGCTTCGCCGCCACCAACCACGACCACTACAAAGCGCGCCTGGCGGAGCTGCGCGCCAACGCTTTCCTGCTGCGTCCCGCGCTCGACCTGCTTAACGTAGTGCTGCTGGCGGTGGTGATCTTCAGCTTCGGCCAGCGCACGATGAACGCGGTCGAGGTGGGCATTTTGTACGCCTTCATCAGCTACATCGCACGCGTGGTCGAGCCGCTGATCCAGATAACGATGCAGTTCAGCGGCCTGCAGCAGGCCGTGGTGGCAAGCGCGCGCGTCAAGGCGCTGCTGGACGAACCGGGCGCGCCTGAACACGCGATCGGCCGCAGCAGCACGCCGGCGCCGCCGCCGTGCGCCGGCACGCCGGCGGTGCGGATCTCGCACCTGACGTTCGGCTACGCACCCGGCAACCCGGTGCTGCACGACCTGTCGCTGGACATCGGGCACGGCGACTTCATTGGCGTGGTCGGCCACACCGGCAGCGGCAAGTCGACGCTGCTGTCGCTGCTGCTGCGCTACTACCCGAGCCCGCACGGCAGCATCGAAGTCGGTGGCCAGGCCCTCGACAGCATCGATAACGCGCGCTTCCGCAATGAAGTAGGCCTGGTGCCGCAGGACCCGTTCCTGCTGGCCGCCTCGGCGCGCGAAAACATCGACATGGGCCGCGGCCTGCCGCAGGCGGAGATCGAAGAAGCCGCGCGCGCCGCGCATGCGCACGACTTCATCGCGGCGCTGGAACAGGGCTACGACACGCCGCTGGGCGAAGCCGGCGGGCGCCTGTCGACCGGGCAAAAGCAGCTGATCGCGATTGCCCGGGCGCTGGCCGGACGGCCGCGCATCCTGCTGCTGGACGAAGCGACCTCGCACATCGACAGCCAGACCGAGCAGGTTGTCCAGGTCGCCCTCAACGAGCTGCGCGGACACGTGACCATCATCGCCATCGCGCACCGCCTGTCGACCATCCGAGAGGCCGACCGCATCGTGGTGCTGAACCATGGAAGGATCGCGGAGAGCGGCAGCCACGACGCACTGATGCAGGCCGAGGGCGGACTGTACCAGCGCTTGTACCTGCTGCAGCAACTGGAAGCCTAGGCCTGTCCTTCAGCGCCAGCATGCAAGCTGCATGAACGGCATAGACAACTGCCGTGATTTGTAATCAATTGTCGTCAAATCTGTGCGAAAAACGAAAAAATGTGGAACAAGCATGATTTTTCTGCCTTGCAACACGAATATAATTATTTTTAACGCACTTCTTCTGAGGACAAGATGCCGGCAGGCTGCAGGGCACGCACTACGCGGAACCGTTTGGCCTTGGCGCTGCTTCCGGCGCTGTGGCTGGCGTCGTCCTTGGCCGCTGCCCAGGCCCCCGAGCTCGACCAGCGCCTTGCCGCCATCCGCGAAGTAGGCCGCTTCGTTCCGGAGAAAGCGATCGGACAGCTGCGCAAAGTCGAAGCGCAGGCGCGCGCGGCACCCCCCGCCACTCTTGGCGAATTCCTTAATGTGCTGTCGCTGGCCAAGCGCAACGTTGGCATGACGGATGCGGCAAGCCTGCTCGCCGACGAACTGGTCGCGCTCGGCAAGACGCACAATGACCCGGTACTGGTCGCCAAAGGACTTCTGGCGAAATGCTACATCGCATCGACCAGGAACGAGATGCAGGCATCGCACCAGTACGCGTGGGAAGCCGAAAAGATCGCCAACAGCACCGGCGACATGGCGCTGCGCGTGCAGGCCGCGATTACGTCGGGCCACTCGCACGGCGAGGAAGGCAACCTGCCGGCGGCGCTGGGCAAGCTGCAGGAGGCGGTCGCGCTGGCGCGCGAGTACGGCCGACCGATCCAGTTGGTCATGGCACTCAACGCGCTGGCCAACCAGTATGGCCAGCTAAAGGAATACGACAAGGGTTTCGAGGCGCTGGAGGAAGCTGAGGCGATCGCAGGCCAGACCAACTCGCCCGGCCGCATGGCGACGCTGAAGAACACTGAATACGGGCTGGCGGTGGAGACCGGACAACCCGAGCGCGCACGCCGCGCCCTGCTTGAAGCGCTGGCGCTGGAGCGCAAGATCGGCGCCGAATCGATGGTCGTCGGCTCGCTGGTCGACCTGTCGGACAGCTACCTGAGGACGCGCGATTACGAGCAAGCGGCCAGTTACGCGCTGCAGGCGATCCCCGCCGCGCGCCGCGTGCACCGCCTCGGCCACGAAGCAACCGCGCGAATCAACCTTGGCCAGGCGTATATCGGGCGCGGGCGCCTGGCCGAGGGCAAGCGAGAATTCGAGGCCGGGCTGGCCTACTTCGAAGCGTCCGGCGACAAGCCGGAACTGCAGGGTGTACTGGCCGAATACGGCGAGGCGCTCGAACGGGCCGGCGACATGGCTGGTGCGGTCAAGGCCTATCACCGCGAGCGCGCCATCTGGGATGAGCTGTTCAGGCAGCGGCGCCAGAAGGCCCTGCTCGAACTGCAGGCGAAGTACGAGACCGAGACAAAACAGCGCCAGATCGAGCTGCTGCGCCGCGAGAACCAGGTCAAGTCGACCGAGATCGACAACCGCCGCCTGCAGCAGCGCGTGTGGTGGCTGCTGGCAGTGGTGTTCGCAATGGCCTCGGCCATTGTCGGCGTCCTGTACCGCAAGGTGCGCACCGCGAATGCGCGCCTCGAAGCGAAGAACCAGGAGCTGAAGCACCAAAGCTCGCGCGATCCGCTGACCGGCTTGTACAACCGGCGCCACTTCCAGGAATTCATGCGCCACCATGTGCACGCAGAAAAGCGTGGCGCCGGGACGTCGGGCGAGGAAATCGTCGGCGCGCTGTTCCTGCTCGACATCGACCACTTCAAGCATGTCAACGACAGCTACGGCCACGCCGCCGGCGACGCGGTATTGAAGATGATCTCGGAGAACCTGCGCGTGATCCTGCGCGAGACCGACATGATCGTGCGCTGGGGCGGCGAGGAATTTTTGGCCTTTTTGCCTGCCATCCCGAGGAGCGGCCTGGATGAAATCGCGGCGCGCCTGCTGAACGGCATCGCCGAGCAGGAAGTCACTTACCAGGGCGTCGGTATTGCGGTGAAGGTGTCGCTTGGGTTCGCGCCCTTCCCGTTAAAACCGGGCCGCGCCGAACTGTCGTGGGAACGCGCAGTGAACCTGGTCGACATGGCGCTCTACCTGGCCAAGTCGCACGGCCGCAACCGCGCCTACGGCGTGCGCGGCTTCGCCAATTTTGACCAGACCTCGATGGAAAGCATCGAGCAGGACCTCGAGCGCGCGTGGCGCGAGGGCTTCGTCGACATGTCGGTGGTGGTGGGCCAAGCGACCGTGGTCAGGGCGGCGCAGCGGGCCGATGGCGCGCCCTCGCCGAACCAGCTAGCCGCGCTGCCTTAGCGCTAGACTCCGAATGCTTTGAGGCCGGCATTGATCAACGCTTCCACCGGGTTGTGCCTCTGCAGGCCGGGACGCGCGTTGCGCGGCACCTCCTCATACAAGTAGTAAGCGTTATCGCCCGCGAACTTGTCGTGGAAAAGCGGCTGTGCGCCTTTTAAGTATGGAAGGAACGGTTCAGCGCGGACGGTGGCGTAAACGGCGTCGGCACTAAAACCCAGCGTCGCGTCCTGGCTGATCGTCCTCCCGTTCGAGGCAGGTTCGAGCCGTACGCCACGGCACCCCTTGACGATCAGCGTGGCAGGCCCCTCAAAAGCCAGGTACCGCAACTGAAGCGTCAGCCATGCGTGCAGGCTGCCAAGGCGCCAGTGGCTGCGAATCACAGGCCGCCGCCCGGTCTCGTAGATCATGCCGACAAGTCCGCGCGGCTGGAGCACGAATGCCTCGCCAGGACCAATCTTCAGAAGGGCAACTTCATCAAGTGGATCGACCGTGGACGACACGACGATTTCGGCCGCCTGCGTGGCGCGCAGCCGCTTCAGCATCCACAGGTGGGCGGCGATACTCGTCAGCCAGCGATGCCAGTTGAAGAGTAAATTGGTGCTAACTTTGACGCCCTCGGCCTGGCTCTGGCAGTACGCCGGCCGAATGAGCATTTCGTGGCCCGCGGCCAGGCTCACAACGTGCGATTGAGCGGAGATGCGCGAGCTTTCCTGACCTGAACGCTGCCCTGGTGAAGGTGAGGCAGGCACAATGCGACTCATCCTGCCGATCACGATCGGCGGGCGACGTTCGGCCAGCGGGGCCAGCACAAAGTAAAAGAGTGTACGCATCGCGGCGGGGGCAAACCACCATCCGAGCAGCACCCACAGTGCAGCCGGCAGCAACGGACGCACAGCCTGATATGCCCGCCAGGCGTAGCTTTCGGCCGCAAGATTTTCTGCCCATGCCAGCCGTTCGCGCAGCGGTGCGACAGCATCGGCGAGGCGCTGCTCGTTAACCTGGAACGCCGCTGGCACAGTGAACGACGGCAGCAGCGAAATGTGCTTGCGCTGCGTGTCAAAATCCCGGTGCAGCGCCTGGTTCCTGGCCTTTAGGATTTGCACTTCTTTATTTAGCGCGTGTACCTGCTTGTATGGCTTGGTAAAGAAAATCCTGGCCTGGATCGGCGAAAGCGCTTCAATCCCGGCACGCCGTTTCAGCGCGCCCTGGAGCGCCGCATACGCTGTCACGTGGGCCAATCGAATCTTCTCGAGGTTTTCCAATGCCGCCTGCCGGTTGGCCAACGCATGGACGCGCGCGCGCACCGTGACGAGATGCGCCAGTTCCTGGCGCCGTAGTTCGATGTCGACTTTTCGCTTGACGGCCTGCGCCAGCCGTTCCGTCACCGCATCGGATCCCTTGACCGCGGATGACAGGATGGAGGTCCCGCCCTTCTCCTGCTCCAGGCGGCTTATCTCATCGTCAAGGACCCGGATGCGAGCATCAAGCTGTTGCACGGTTGCGCCTGAAAGCTGCCTGACTTGCCTGGTTGTTCTATCGACGAGTATCGCTTGATGTTCGCTTACATTCTTGTGCGCCGCCTGCAGGGATGGGAGTTCGCCGACAATGCTTTGCATGCTGCGCCACTCGCTGCGGATCCAGCTTCCAGCCGCGAGGACGAGCACGATGGACGTGAACAACAACAGATTGCGGCGAAGGGATCGGAAAATAAGGGAGAGGAGATGACCCACGCGGAAAGCACCTGAACGCTATAAATTGAAGAGATGCGGCGTGTGACGCGCCATGCAGATCACCCCGGGCCGTGCGTATCCTGCCGGAGAAAAGCGGACCTCACGGCAGGCCGCATAAGGCGCCTGCCTGGATCACGACATGGTAATACGCCTTAATCCGGCTCGGCCGCTTCCTGGATCTTCTCGCCGGCGCGCTCGACTTTCCTGCCCGCTTTCTTGGCCGTCTCTTCGAGTCCGCGGCTGGCGTCGCTGGTCGCGTCCTCGATCTTGTCGCCGGTGGCGCGCGCGGCGTCTGCCATTTTCTCGCCAGCCTGTTCGGCCTTGTCGAGCTTTTCCTGCAGCTTGCGCGCGACCTCGTCGCCGGCGTTATCGATTGCGGCGCCCGCCTTCTGGGCCGGTCCGACGGCGTCTTCGCGCGGGGTGCAGGCGGCTGCGCCTGCAAGGATGGCCACGGCCAGCATGGCCCTTGATAAGGATGTGATGTTCATGGTGAATTCCCTTCGATGATATTGCTCACTAGCATACACCGATGCGAACGGGAACGGCGGAAATCAGCGCAGCTGGACCGTTCTCAGGTAATTAGTGCGCTCGCGCTCAATATCGCTCAGCATGGCCGCATTGGCCGGATTCCGGCTCGATGCCTGGCGGGTGGCCGCGATCCATTTTTCGACCTCGGTCTCCACCTCGGCATTCAACTTCTGCGCGTCGGCGTTGGCGTTGCCGGCCACTTCGTAGCCGGTATAGCAGGCGCGCCATAACTGCACCTGTTTCTGGATGCGCCGCACGCTTTCATTCGAACTTGAACGCTGCGGAAACTCGGGCGCAACACAGTCGAAACCGGACGCCATCGCGGGCGTGCCGCATATGATCAGCATGACCGCCACCAGGGCCAGGGTAATTTTCATTGAAGAATCCTCCGTCGGTAACGAAATATAGACGAAATTACAAGCTTCGACTACTACTTTGTTACTGCCAACGGAGCGCCTTTCGGTACCAACTACCAGCAGCTACCCGCCAGCCACCTGCCGCCACGCGTGCGGCAGTCGGCCTTGGCCATTTCCAGCCGCCCGGCGTCGCTGTTTTGCCACGCCACGCGCGCAGCCGTAATCCTTTCGGCCAGCGCGCGGGTAGCGTCGTCATCGCCCCATTTCTTCACGTAGACCTGCAGCCGCTGGTTGGCGCGGATGAAGCTCTTGTCATCGATCGCCGTTTCGACGGCGGCCTCGGTGTCGCGCCACGCCTTCGCACGCGCCTGCTTCTTTTCGCAGTCGCGCGAGGCTTCGTTGAGCCCGCTCTGGAGGCGCTGCAGCTGATCGGATGTCGCCCGCGACGAGCGCAGCGAGATCAGTTCGGCCTGCGCTTCGTTGAGCTTGCACTCGCTGCCCAGCGCCAATGCGCGCTCGATGCGCGCCTCGACCTTGCGCGGCTGGTCCCAGATCCACAGGCCGAGCACCAGCGCCAGCAAAAGCAGCCACCAGCGCAGCCGCACGGGGCGGCGCTCGGCTTTAACAGGTGACGGCGGAGGCACCGCGGGCGCGGCCTTGCGCCCCCACCCTTGCGCGGCAGGCGGCGCGGCGGTACCTGGCGAAGGCGCGGCTGTGGACTGCACCGCAGCCGGCGGCGGCACCGGTGGATGCTGCTGCGCGCGCGTATGCAGGACGGTCGGGTCGGACGGCGCCGGCATCGACCAGGCCGGGCGCGCGGGCAGCGGCGCCCGTGCATGCGCCGGATTACTTACACCCGCGTGCTGCCCTGTTCCGCAGTACGGACAAAAGTTAACCTCACGCGGCAAGGGCCGCGCGCAGGCTGCATGGATACATCGGTACACTTGCTCTTGCACGTAATGGGCCTTTATTCCGGATCCGGAATGTCGTCGTCAGGGTCCGGGATCGCGTGGCCACCGCCAAACAGCGCGGCCAGTTCGGGCAGCGCGCCCGCCGCCTGCCATTTGTCGGCCTTCGGATTCCACGACATATTCCACGCCTTGGTCGCTTCGCTCACCTCCCCGCGCGCGACCATCGGGCCGATCTCGTCGAGGCTGAAAGGACCGGCCTGCGCTCCGTGCAGGAACAGCTTGAAACGTCCGCCCTGGCGCGGCGCCGCAGCTGCGGGCGCCTGTACGGGTCTTGTGGACGCTGCTTCCGACGCGGCCGACTCGCTGGCCAGGTAGTCGGCGCGGATGATGCGCTTGTCCACCGGGCGTTCGACTTCCCACGCGTAGGCGTCGCCGGACGAACCGGGCACCGTTTCGCTCCACGCGCTGATGCTGGCCGACGCCGCATCGATGTGGCGCGGCCCAACCGCCGGGTCGAGGGCGCGGGCGCGCTTGAACCATTCCTCGTACAGGCGGCGCGCGGTGATCGTCGGCAGCGATGGCGACGGCAGCTGCGCGCCGGTTTCGTCCACTTCCAGGCGCGGCTCGTAGACGCGCTGCTGGTAGTGGCGCATCAACGCGGCCAACAGGGTCATCTGGTGCGGCCCCATGACGGCCAGCTTGCGCCGCACGCCTTCGATCACCTGCTCGCGGTAGTAAGCCGGCAGGCCGTTGGAGCGGATCGCAAACTCGTTGCCGATCTGGAGCCATTCGCCGGAACCCGGCTCGACTTCGAACAGGTACTGGCCGCGCGGCTGGAACGACGCCTCGCGGTCGCCCTGGTCCGGCTTGCGGCGGATAACGCCCAGCGCGTTCGCCTGCAGGAACCACTCGTAGTCGTCGGCCAGCCGGTTCAATTCATCCATCGATGGCGAGATCGGGTGGCGGAAACGGGTCGAATCGAAGTGCAGGTGCGTCGGGATCTTGGGGTTCTCGATCTGGTACGAAGTGCGCCAGGTCGGCAAGCCGCGCAGCACCGTCATCGGATAGCCCGACAGCTCGATGTAGCACACCGCCTTGCCGGTGATGCCGGTGTTGACGATCGAGACCAGGTCGCCATGGAAGAAGCCGGACGGCACCGCCGCGCGGATCTCCGCTTCCATGCGGCGCCAGGCGTTAACGTCGCCGACGCCGACAAAGCACTTGAACTGGTCGGCGCGCGGCGTGAACTCGGCCGAGAAGCGCGCGCTAATCCACGGCATCGCGCTCTTGATCCATTCGCCGAAGATGCGGTGGCGCTCCTGCGGCGTCATGGCCGTGAGGCGTTCAAGCAGCGGATCCTGCGGCGCTTCCTCGCCAAGGTGCTCGCGCGAGAGCTGGGTCTGGGCGCGCCGGAACAGCTTGAGCAGCAGGCTGGAACGCAGCTTGTCGTCACCAAGCTGCGGGAACAGGCGCGCCGAGCCGCCGAATTCAAGCAGCACTTCCTCGCTCCACGCGCTGACGTCGCCGGTCAGCCGCACCGGTTCGGGAACCAGGTCGCCGGCCAGTTTGATATACGTTGCATGCTCCTGCTGCGCGTCGGCGCGCAACTGGTCGATGCGGCGGTCGACAGCGCCAAGCATGCCCTGCACCGCGCGCCGGCCTTCCTGGAATTCGCCGGCGATGCCGCTCCAGACGGGCTGGCCCTGTTCGTCGGTCTGCTGCGGGTCGCCCAGCCAGGCCGACAGCCCGCGCATGACTTCGATCGACTGGCCGGCGGCAACGGCCAGCAGGTGGAAGCGCAGGTAATCGGAGATGTCGCGCTTCAGGTGGCCCATCACTTCGCGCGCCTGGGCTTCCTTGCCGATCAGGCGGGTCGATGCCTGCGCCAGGTTGCCGAGCGATTCCTCGACCTGGCGCGTGCGCAGCGCGTCGCGCACGTCGCGGTAACGCTTGCCGTTGCGCTCGGCGTTGCCGAGGTCGCGCTGCAGCAGGCGCGCCTTGACCTGTTCGAGCAGCGACAGCACGAATTCCAGCCCGCCCTGCTTGCGGTCGTCCAGCAGCGCATACAGCTGGCCGCGCGCGCGGTCCTTCAGGCGCGACGTCAGTTCCAGCGTGTGGCGCTTGATGCGGTCCTCGCTCGTCTCGGCGGTGGCGCCGGCTTCGCGGATAGCATCGCGTTCGAGGTTAGGCAGCAGCTCGGCCACCTTCTCGCGCCACTGCTTCACATCGTACGACGCCATGATGCGGTCCATCTCGACCTGCACCTTGCTCTCGACGCGTTCGAGCAGCGAGCGCTGGTCCTTGTCCATCAACAGCTGGTCGGTCAGCGCGTATTCCTGGAACGGCGTCACGTCCGCGGTGCCTTTTTTGAAGTCGGGGAACTCGTCGAAGGTGCGCTCGCTCATCGCCATCTGCTCGCGCATGAAGATGTCGCGTTCCTGGTCGCCCGCGCGCCGCGCCGCAGCGCCATCGCGCCCCACCAGGCCAAAGAAAGCCTTGACCATCAGCGCCGCCAGTTCGTAGGCGCGGATGTCGTCGCGCAGGCTTTGCTGGGTGTCGAGCACCGACTGGCCAAACGCCGAATACACCTTCGAGTACGACAGGCGCATGTCGCCGAAGCGCTGCTCCGGCACGCGCGGGTTGTACGGGCCCAGCTTGTGCTGCTGCTGGTTGACCGCGACCGAGCGCTTGCGGTTGGCGAAATCTGCCGAGGCAAAGTCCTCGAACAGCGTGTCGGCCACCATCTGGTAGATGTCCTTGATGTCGCCGGTGGCCTTGTTGGCCAGGTTGGCGGTGTCCACAAAATACACGTCGTCGAACGGGGCGCCTTTGCCAACCAGCGAATCCGGGTCGGCCCAGCGCACCTGCGCGTTCATGTCGCGCATCGCGGTTTCCAGCTCCATCAGCGTGGCGTAGGCGTTGGCCTCGGTGCGTTCCTTGTTGGCCTTGGCGAAGCCGGACGGCATGAACATCACCAGGTCGACCTGGCTGTCCGATACTTCCTGGCGCGCGATGGCTTTCGAAATCCAGCCCAGGTCCAGCGCTGTGCCGGCGCCGGTGCCGCCCGCGCACGAACCGATGACGACGATGCGGAACTTGGACGTGTCGACCTGCAGCCCGAGACGCTGGTAGTTTTCCTTGCGCTCGTTGCCCGCGTTACTGCTCAGGAAATTGAGCGCGCCCTTGATGCGGCCGCGCAGCTTCGGGTATTTGTCGAACAGGTACAGCCGCGCCACGGCGCGGATCTGGCCCGCGCCCTTGGACGGATCGATGCCGAGCGAGCGCAGTTTCTTGGGACGCAGCGGCATCCAGTTTTCGATCCGCGGGAAGCGCGCGAGGCTGTCGTCGGACTCGTGGTACTGCGGCAGGTCGATCGGCTCGACCAGGCGCTCCTCATCGGTCAGCTTGACCAGGTCGTACCAGGGGTCGGTGCGCTGCGACTTGCCCTCGTCGATGATGGCGTTGTTATCGAGGTCGAAGTGGAGGAAGCGCGCGACCGGGAACTGGCCGATCGACTCGACCCGGGTTGGATCTTGCTTGTTCCAGACGGCCGACAGGATGCGGCGGCGGATGCGCAGCATGACTTCCATGCCGGTCCCGCCCGCGCCGATAAACAGCGTCGGGCGCAAGTCGACCTTCAGTTCGGCCTTCTTCTCAGTGCTGGGAAAATCTACCATGTTCGTTCTTTCGTTCTGTAGGGGTCAGCGGCGGCCGACAAAGACTGCGGCCACCAGCGAAAGCAGGCCAACTGCCACCAGCGGCGCGGTGACCGCGAAGGCGAGGAACTTGCTGGCATTGATGATCGCCAGTACCGCGGCGGAGGACAGGAACGCCAGGCCGACGAACATCAGCCAGCCTGCGTTGCCCGCCGCCGACGGCGCCACGCGGCGCACCACCAGGTGGTGGACGTAGGAGTTACGCACAAAGAAGAACACCAGCAGCAGGACCGCAAACACGCCCGCGCCAATCGCCAGGTCGCGCGTCGACGTATCCGTCACCGGCGCTTCCTCGACGGTCGACGGCACCACCTCGACCTGCCCGGTCGCGGGCGTGGCCTCGGGGGTGGCCTCGGGCCTAGCCTGCGTGTCGGTTTCGCCGGGAAGCTTGAAGCCCGGATCGGCGTCTGGCGTGGCTGGAGTCTGGTCGTTCTGCATGCGTGGTTTCCTCGTGGGTCAGCGGCCCAGCCGCACCTGCGCGCCATCGCGCAGGTCAGTCAGCTGGTGGCCGAAAAGTGTTGTCTTCAGGCTGGCGACCTTGGTGCCGGCCTTGTCGTAAATCGGTTGCGTGGTGCCGGCGCGCGCCATCATCGTGCGCAGCTCGTCCTCCACCGTCACATATGCCTTGCGCGGGCGGCCGAACGCGTAGGCGGCAGCGGCGGCAGCGGCCAGCGCACCCAGGGCGGCCAGCATCACCGCCACCAGCGGGCCAACGCCGTAGTGCACGCGTACCTCGATCGGCAGCACCGCGCGCGAGCCGTCGATGCCGGACGGCGGAATGAAGATGTCGGGCAGCGGGTCGCCGGGGAACAGTGCAGCCATGCGGTCGCGGAAACCTCGCGACAGTTCGAGGCGCTGGCCAGTCAGGGTCAGTTCGATTTTGCCGGGCAAAATATAGGCCGAACCGGCCGAACTGAGCGCCGCCAGCGACCATTTGCCGGGCAGCTGCGCCACCGGCAGCTGCATGACCGACGCCAGCGGCTCGCTCTTGCCGGGCGCCAGGCCTTCAACCTTTGCGTTCGCCAGGCGGATCGGACGATCCTCGCCGCCCACCATCGAGCGCGCCGTCAGCGTGGCGCTGGCGATCGTGTACGGATACATCGTGTTCTCGAGGTTCCAGCTGATTTTCGCGGCCGGCGTCTTTGCGTCCGGCGCGACGTCGGCGCGCAGCATGCCGTTGGACGCCATAGAGAACGACACGCCCGGCGCATCTTCCACCTTGCGCGGCACCAGCCGCACCGATGCGCGGTCGAGCGGCTTGAGGCGCGCCGGCGGCTCGGTGATGACCCTGGCGATACGCCCGGAAGCAAGCAGCGCGTCCAGTTCGCGCGCGCCTTGCGGCCCGACCGCGAACACGTACACCATCAGGCCATTGGCGCGGAACAGCGTGCCCTGTACCGGCATCTTCAGGGGCCAGGCCAGCGCTTTCGTCACGGCGCCGCCCTGGTGGATCAGCTGATAAAACTCGCGGTTACGCTGCGCAGTCGCCTGGTCGTTGTGCGGGCTGTTGCGGTTGTTTGTGACGAGCCACACGAGGCCAGGCTTGCCGCCAAGCGCGGTGCCAATGGCCGCCTGCAGCGCCTCGCCAAGGTCGGTGTCCGCAAGCGCGCTGCTGCCCGGTTTGCGTGCCGGCTGCAATCCATCCAGCGCTGCACGCACCTGCGCCCGCGGGCCGTCGGCGGCGACGCGCGAGGACAGCAGCGCTTTCGGCGACGGCGCGCCGGGCAGGCCCTGGTTGAACGATGCCAGCACCATCAGGTCGCCCGGCTGCGCCACGGCGGCGGCCAGTTCGGTCACCAGTGGCTTGAACTGCGAGGCCGGGTCGGCGTAGAACGGCTCCATCCAGCCCGAATTCTGGACCAGGAACACGTGCGACACCGCCAGCGCCGGCACGCATGCGCCGCCCAGCGCGGCGGCGGCGAGGATGCGAACAAGGCGCGTCACGACAGTTCTTCCAGCCGCCACCCGCGCATCTGGTTCCAGTCGGGGTGGTGCAGCCACAGGCAGCTGTCGTACACGAACGGCACGCAATCGAGCGGATGCGCGAGGCGCACGATTTCGTCGAGGATGACGTTGCGCTTGCCGATCCATTCGACGGTGGTGCGGGCGATCGTGCGGCCCGACAGCGCGTCTTCGGCGCGGCCGGTGTATTTGTGGAAGCGCAGCACCAGCCCGCTCGGCTGGCTGCGGTTGTTGTTAAAGCCGCGCAGCAGCGGCAGCACCAGCGTGTCGTCGTCGTGCGGGTCCTCGACATGCTCGGGGTCCCATGGCTCGCCGACCACCGCATGGCCGCGGCGGAACAGCAGGCTGGCAAAACCAAGGCGCGCACCGCTGATCGGCTCGGATTGCGGCGTGGCCGAGCCCAGTTCGAGGAACGAGTAGCCGCTGGCGCCATGGCCGATCAGCCACAGGCGGCCATCGCGGCCCTGCGTCGGGCCGCCGAATTCAAGGCGCGGCGTCCACCCGGCAGGCCATGGCAGCCATTGCGGCGCCGTGCCCGGACGCCACGACAACTGGCCCTGGGCGTGCAGCCATGTCAGGCGGTCGTCGTAAGCGATCGGCCGGGTCCAGCCGCGCGCCGGCGCGCCAGGGCAGTCAAACAATGCCGGCTCGGCGCGGTCGGCGTGGGCGCTCCACAGGCGGGTGCCGGTATCGCTGTTGAACAGGCAGGCGACGTGGCGCCGGATCATGCCGGGCGAACTTGCCAGCGGCGCTTCGAACACAGGCTCGGTGCGGAAGGTTTCGCTGACCGGGTTAATCAACAGGCGGTGCAGCCCGGTGTCGGTCGGCAGCAGCGCCACTTCGCCGCGCATCGGGTTCAGCGCAGGCAGCCAGGCGTAGTCGGATGCGTTAAACGCCAGCGATGCCGTGCCCTCTTCGGACGCCATGACATGCCACAGCTGCGCCAACGGGTCCCAGTACTGCAGCACGCCGCGCGCGAAGGCCAGCGCCAGCAGCCGCTGCACCGGGAAGCCATAGGCGCCGGCGGCGAACACGCAGTGGGCGTTCGGGGGAACCGGCATGGCCAGTTCGGCGCGGCCTGCTTCGGGCGCGGGCGGACGTTCTTCAAGGCTGTCGCCAAGCGCCAGCATCGTCACCGGCAGGCCGTGCGGCACGTGGCGCGGCAGGAACTGGTCGGACCACGGGCCCCACCAGTCAGGCTGGCTTTTGTACTGGCCTGCCAGCTTGTCAAGCGGCTGGCCGCAGTTCGGGCAGAACGCAAACCCCTCGGGGAAGATGGGCGAACAGTCGCATTCGAGCGGCAGCGAGGCGCCCAGCAGCTGGGCGCAGTCCGGCAGCCGGCCGCGCTCCTGCGCATGCCAGTCGATCCGGCTCAAGCCTTCGCTCGATACCAGTTCAAACTTGCCGCTCTTGTCGTCCTCCAGCCAGACGCTGGCGGGCGTTTCCCATCTGTATGCCATCTCGCTCGCCTGATATGTATGAATATGCACAACGTTGCCCACCACATCGGGGGACGCTGTTGCTTGATAAATCATAGCGCAATTGGCAACTCCGGGCGGTTTAATTGCCCGGTACTGCCCTGCGGGCCTGGCGGGTGCGGAATCCGCTACTGCCGGGCTGCGAAAACCGTCCGGCGGGCGCGAGGTTTGCAGTCCCAACCGTATAATGACGGGTTATTTCCTCAGAGCCAGACCGATCATGAACACCCTTGCAACCGCCGGGTTCGGCGCCATCCCCTCGCATGCGGTCGATGCCGCCGCCGCGCACGTGGGCGACATTTTGTGGATCGTGGTGGAGCACGGCCCCGCCCACGATGCGCTGGTGGTGTTCGACACCCGCTCCGACCTGGCGTGCGCGCTGACGGAAGGCTACCGCCGCAACCTGCCGGCGGCCACGTTCATCGATTTCGACACTACCGGCCCGGACGAAGTTCTGGCCGCGTTCCGGCGCATGGCGGCATCAAGCCTGGTGGTGCTGGTGCAGTCGACCAACTTCCGGCTTGAAGCCTTCCGCATCCGGGTCGAACTGTTCAAGCTGGGCCTGAAAGTGATCGAACACGTCCACCTGTCGCGCATGCCGGGCGCTCAGGGGGAGCATTACATCGAGTCGCTCGCCTACGACCCGGCCTACTACCGCGGCACCGGACGCGCGCTGAAGGCGCTGATCGACGGCGCCGGTTCCGGCACGGTCTACAGCGGCGGCGCCACGCCGCTGGTATTCGGCTCGCGCTTCGAGCCGGCCAAGCTGAATATCGGCGACTACAGCGACATGAACAATGTCGGCGGCCAGTTCCCGATCGGCGAAGTGTTCACGGAAGCGCAGGACCTCGAGGCGGTCAATGGCGAAGTGCGGGTGCACGTGTTCGGCGATACCGCCTACATGGTCAACCGCCCGGAAGTACCGGTGACGCTGGTGATCGAGCGCGGCCGCGTGGTCGGCACGCGCGACGCCACGCCCGAGTTCGAGCACGTGCTGGAGATGATCCGCGCCGACGAGGGCGAGGTGTGGGTACGCGAGCTTGGCTTCGGCATGAACCGCGCGTTCACGATCGACCGGCGGGTCAACGACATCGGCACCTACGAGCGCATGTGCGGCATCCACCTGTCGCTGGGCGCCAAGCACGGCGTGTATCCGAAGCCTGGCTTCAAGCGCAAGGACGCGCGCTACCACATCGATATCTTCGCCGTCACCGAAGCGGTGTACCTCGACGAGCAGCTGGTATATAAAGACGGTGCGTGGCTGGCCTGACCAATTCGGGAGGAATGAACGGATGTTAAGCAGCGAACAGCGCGGTCAGTTCGAGCGCGATGGTTTTATCGTCATCCCCGGCTTCAAGAGCATGGAGGAGATCGCCCGGCTGCGCGAACGCGCCGCGCAGATCGTGGACCAGTTCGACGCTGACCAGAGCCGCCACATCTTCACCACGCAGAACCAGGAAGCCGCCACCGACCAGTACTTCCTCGGCTCGGACAACACGATCCGCTGCTTCTTCGAGGAAGAGGCCTTCGACGAAAACGGCCGGCTGCGCCAGGCCAAGGCGCTGTCCATCAACAAAATCGGCCACGCGGTGCACGACCTCGATCCCGTGTTCGACGCGTTTTCGCGCGGGGCCGCGCTGGATGCGGTTGCGCGCGGGCTGGGGCTGACCGAGCCGCTGGTATGGCAGTCGATGTACATCTTCAAGCAGCCGGGCATCGGCGGCGAGGTACGCTGGCACCAGGACGCCACCTTCTTCGACACTGCCCCGGTCAGCGTAACCACCTTCTGGTTCGCGCTGGAAGACGCCACCATCGACAACGGCTGCCTGTGGGTTGAGCCGGGTGGACATCGCGGCCCGATGCGCGAACGCTTCCTGCGCAACGGCGACGCCATCCGGATGGAGAAGCTCGATACGACCCCGTGGCCCGGCGACGAAGTAGCGGTGCCGCTAGAGGCCAAGGCCGGCAGCCTGGTGTGCTTCCATGGCCTGCTGCCCCACTACAGCGCGCCGAACCGCTCGCCGGTCTCGCGCCACGCGTACACGCTGCACGTTACCGATAAACGTACCGCCTATTCACCCCAAAACTGGATACAACGCGACAGCCGGCTCCCGGCACGCGGCTTCCTGCCCTGAAAGCGCAATTCATGGACACACCTTACGAACTCACGCCAGAACAGCACGACGCCGTGACGGCACTCGACGGCCCGCTCCGGTATCGGCATTTCATCGTCCGCAGCGCCGACACGCAGGTCTTGTTCGGCCTGCGCACCGACGAAGGCTGGGTATCGGCCTGCGGCGACGACGGCGCCGAAGGCCTTCCCGTCTGGCCGCATCCGGCGTATGCCCTGGAGTGTGCGACGGGCGAATGGGCCGGCAGCACTCCAGTTGAAATCGACACCTACGATTTCGCCAATGACTGGCTTCCGGCGCTGGCGGCAGATGCAGTCAACGTGATCGTGTTCCCGACCGGGGCGATGCAAGGTGTGCTGGTGGATCCTGCCCGGCTCGAGGCGGACCTGAAGCTGGAGTTGGCGCGCTACGATTGAAGCGCATCGCTCGCCAAAGACAAAAGGCCCGCTCGCGCGGGCCTTTTGACCGTCTGACTGCGGAAATTACTTGCGGCGGCGGGCAGCCGCAACGCCGGCCAGGCCGAGGCCCATCAGCGCCAGGCTAAACGGCTCAGGCACCTCGGTAGGGCCGCCGCCGTCGTCGACACCGCGCGTCACTTCGACATCCAAAATCGAGCTGACGAAACGGAACGAGCCGGTGTCGGCAAAGATCGTGACGTCCAGAAGGCCGGTTTCGCTCAGTTTGGCGAGGGTGGTGGTCAGCCCATTGACGTAGTTAAGCGGAGCGTTGGTCTGGTTGGCGCCGCTGAACACTTGAGTGAAGCCGGTCGGTCCAACCACGAAGCGGAAGGTCTCGTCACCACCCTGGTTGTTGCCGTTATCTTGCAGGCGGATCGTCAGGATTGCCGAGTCGATCGTGTCGAAACCGGCGACGTACGGGCTGACCGGTTCATCGAGGAAGCTATGGGTGAACGAATAAGACACCGGGTTACCGGCGCCGCCGATGCGGATATCCGGATCGCGGACGATCGTATCGGTCATTGGTGCGGCGCAGGCAGTGCCGAGTGCAAGCATCGAGAGCAGGGCAAAAGTCAGGTTCTGGACGAGTTTCATTATTATTTCCTTTCAGGAATTATGTAGGAATGTTCCTACAGTCCCTGTAGCATTTTCTGTGCCACGCGCCTGAACTTGAGGAAAATCAATGCTTTGCGTAAAGACACGCGTGAAACAGCTACGCAAATGTAAAAATTCCCGACATACCAATGAAATAATAATGTTTTTATTACAACAAAAAGGCTTGCGGGTATTCCTGGTGGCCGAATCAGACGCCCATTGGATTCGGGGTTTTCCTTGCGCCCTCACCTGACGCCGCCGCCCCTCGGGCGGGTGCGCGTATGGGCACCCTGACCGTCACCGTGGTCCCTTGGCCGGGGATCGAATCGAGTTCGATGGTCCCGCCCAGCATGCCGGTCACAATGTTATAAACGATATTCATTCCCAGCCCGGTTCCCCCTTGCCCCATCTTGGTGGTGAAGAATGGATCGAACGCCTGGTGCAGCACGCGCGCGCTCATGCCGACGCCGTCGTCGCTGAACGCGATCAGCACCTGGTCGTCGCCGATCGGGCGCACCTGGATCGAAATCCGCCCGGCGCTGCGTCCGTCGAACGCGTGCAGCAGCGCGTTGTTGATCAGGTTCGACAGCACTTGTCCGACGCTGCCCGGATATGAATCCATGATCAGCGTGGTGCAGGCGTCGAGGTCCGCCTCGCAGTTGGCACGCTTGAACTGCGCCGCATACGTCGCGACCGTATCGCGCACCACGTCGCACAGGTCGAAGCGGCGGCGCTGGTCGCTGGTCTGGTCGACCGCCACCTGCTTGAACGAGGTAATCAGGTCGCCGGCGCGGCGCAGTGAACTGGCCATGATCCCGCACGCCATCCTGGTGTCGGCGAGGTGCGATTCGAGCGCGGAGCGCTTCATGCCGCCGGCCGCGTACCTGGCCTCGAAGTCAGCAGCCATGTCCGACAGCGCCGTGGCGGTCAGCAGGCTGTTGCCGATCGGGGTGTTCAGTTCATGCGCGACGCCAGCCACCAGCGCGCCCAGGGACGCCATCTTTTCCGCCGTGATCAAATTGGTCTCGGCCTGCTTCAGCGTCGCCTCGGTGCGTTTGCGGCCGCTGATATCCTGTACCACCCAGACGCCGCCGGCAGCCAGGTCGGCCCCGCCGAGCGCCTTGCCGTTGATCAGGCACCAGATCTTCGCGCCGTCTTTGCGCACCAGCTCCGCCTCCAGTTCGGAGCGCTGGCCGCTGGCCCGGCCGGCGAACGGACTAGGTCCGCCCTGCGACAGGATGCGCGTGCGCTTGCCGGCCAGCTCGCCCGGTCCGTATCCCATGATCTCTTCCATGCCGCGGTTGCAGCGCACGATGACGCCACGCGCGAACAGCGCAATGCCCACGCTGGCGCTGTCCTGGAAGGCGCGCTGTTCATCCAGCGAGGCGCTCAGGCGGCGCGCCAGGTTGCGGCTGCGGCTCGTCGCGACCATCAGGGCCGCCAGCAGCGCGCTGATGATGCTCCCGCCCATACCAACTACGATCACGCTGGTGATGTCGCGGCTGTACTTGCTGCCGATAATGGCGCCGAAGCTCACTACCCATTTGCGCGGCTGGACGTCGATGGTGCGCTCCAGGGCCAGCCCCGGAACCATGCCCTGGCCGCTGCTGCCGCTGTCGTACATCAGCGCGCCCTTGCCTGCCGTCCCGCCAATGCCCGCATCATGCACGCGCACGTTCATGTGCCCGGCCAGCGAAGGGTCGATCACCTCGCTCATCAGGTTATTGATCCTGAACACGATGGCGAGCATTCCGACCAGGGCCTCGCGCCGCTGCGCCGGCGTGTCAAGCGGCATATGCGCACGGTACACCGGCGTGCGCGCGACAAAACCGGCGCCGCCATTGGCGACCTGGATCAGCGCGATGGGCTCGGTCGCCACGATCTGCCCGCTGTCGCGCCCTTGCTCCACGGCGGCCAACTGGCCGGGCAGCGTGGCAAGGTCAAGGCCGAAGGCGATCTCGTTGCCGGCCATCGGCTCGTTGAAGTCGATGATGTAATGGTCGTTGTGGCCGGGCGCCGGCTTGACGATGAAGTCCGGATAGCCGCCCGCCACCAGCGAGTCGTCGCGCCGTACGTTCGCGACGAAGGCGCCGAGCTGGTCGCTGCGCACATGGCGCACGAACTGGATCGCCTGGAAGCCGGGATAGCGTTCTGCGAGGTTAAGTTCGCCGATGAAGGTGGCGAATTGTGCGCGCGTGACGTTGTCGTTCACGGCGAACATGCCTTTAATGCTGATCAGCATGTCGAAATACGTTTGCAGGCGCACCTGGGTGTCGGTGGCAACCTTGTCTGCGTCCCGCTGGAAATTGCTGCGGATGCGCGTGTCTTGCGCGTTGCTGACCAAAAAGCAGGTCCACACCGTCAGGCAAATGCCAAGCGCAAATGCGAGGTAGCCATGGGTGCGCGTCAGCCTGATTTCCATTCCTTGCCTGCCTCTATAGAATCCGTCCCGGACATCATACCGCCGGGCTGTTTCCATGTTTCAGGTTTTTTACAATTCCAAGAAACAACTCCCAGAAGTTGCGATTAGAATGCAGTTTCCTTTCTTCAATAACAATAATCGGGTAGCTATGAGACGTTTGCCAATCGGCGTTGCCGCGCTGTGCCTTGCCATGTCCGCGATCGCGGCCGAACCCTTCGACGACAAATTCCGCCAGCTCGAAGAAGTGCTGCCGACGCCGAACACCATCCGCAATGCCTCCGGCGCGCCGGGCCACGCGTACTGGCAGCAGCGCGCGGACTACACGATCCGCGCCCGCCTCGACGAAGCGAACCGCTCGATCTCGGCGACCGAGACCATCACCTACCACAACAACTCGCCGGACAGCCTGCCCTACCTGTGGATCCAGCTTGACCAGAACATCTTCAAGCCCGATTCCGACGCGCGCACCACCGCCACCGTCGCTTCGCGCGAAGCATGGGCCAAGGCGCGCGGCGAAGAAGAAGGCATGAAGTTCGAAGGCATGCGCAGCATCCTTGAGAGCCGCACCTTCGACGGCGGCTTCAGGATCGGCGCGGTCAAGACCTCGTCGGGCCAGCCTTTGAAGTACACCATCAACAAGACCATGATGCGGATCGACCTGCCGCAGCCGATGAAGCCGGGCTCGCGCTTTACGTTCAACATTGACTTCAGCTACAACATCAACGAAGCGAAGGTGATGGGCGGACGCACCGGCTACGAGAAGTTCGACGACAAGAACGACCTGTTCGAGATCGCGCACTGGTTCCCGCGCATGGCGGCCTACTACGACGTCTACGGGTGGCAGCACAAGCAGTTCCTCGGCGCCGGCGAATTCACCCTTGAATTCGGCGACTACGACGTCCAGCTGACGGTGCCGTCCGATCACATCGTCGCCTCCACGGGCGAGCTGCAGAACCCTGGCTCGGTGCTGACCGCGGCCCAGCGCGAGCGCCTCGAGCGCGCGCGCACATCGAACAAGCCAGTGATCATCGTCACGCAGAAGGAAGCCGAAGCAGCCGAAAAGGCGCGCGCCACCGACACCAAGACCTGGCACTTCAAGGCGAAGAACGTGCGCGACTTCGCGTTTGCGACCAGCCGCAAGTTCATCTGGGACGCCCAGGGCTACAAGAAGGGCGGCACCAACACCATGGCGATGTCGTACTACCCGAAGGAAGGCAACCCGCTGTGGGAGAAGTATTCGACCCAGGCGATCATCCACACCATCGAGCAGTACAACAAGTATTCGCTGGACTACCCTTACCCGGCTGCGATCTCGGTCAACGGCCCGGTGGGCGGCATGGAATACCCGATGATCTCGTTTAACGGCCCGCGTCCGACCAAGGACAAGAAGACCGGCGAGCTGACCTACTCGAAGCGCACCAAGTACGGCCTGATCGGCGTGATCATCCATGAAGTGGGCCACAACTACTACCCGATGATCATCAACTCGGACGAGCGCCAGTGGACCTGGATGGACGAGGGCCTGAACACCTTCGTGCAGTACATGGCGCAGCAGGCGTGGGAAGAAAACTACCCGCAGTCGCGCGGCGAACCGCGCGCCATCGTCGACTACATGCGCAGCAAAAACCAGGTGCCGATCATGACCAACTCGGAGTCGCTGCTCCAGTTCGGGAACAACGCGTACTCCAAGCCGGCCGCGGCGCTGAACGTGCTGCGTGAGACGGTGCTGGGCCGCGAACTGTTCGACTTCGCGTTCCGCGAGTATGCGCAGCGCTGGAAGTTCAAGCGCCCTACCCCGGCCGACTTCTTCCGCACGATGGAAGATGCCTCCGGCACGGACCTCGACTGGTTCTGGCGCGGCTGGTTCTACACTACCGACGCGGTCGACGTCAGCGTCGACGGCATCACCGAGTACGGCATCAGCAGCAAGAACCCGGAAACCGAAAAGGCCCTGCTGCGCGCCCGCCGCGCGGACGAGCCGGTGTCGGTCACCGACCAGCGCAACAAGGGCATGCCGCGCCGCGTCGACTCGCAGCCGGAGCTGAAGGACTTCTACAACGAGCACGACGACTTCACGGTCACCAACAAGGACCGCAACAAGTACAACGAGACGATGGAAACGCTGGAAGACTGGGAAAAAGCGCTGCTCGCGCAGGGCAAGCACCTGTACCTGGTCGACTTCACCAACGTCGGCGGGCTGGTCACGCCGCTGGTGCTCGAGATTGAACTCAAGAGCGGCAAGAAGTACATCGAGCGCGTGCCTGCCGAAGTGTGGCGCATGTCGTCGAAGAAGGTCACCAAACTGATCGTCACCGACGAACCGATGGTCGGCCTGACC
The DNA here is from genome assembly GCA_036402435.1 of Telluria sp. Taxonomy (GTDB): domain Bacteria; phylum Pseudomonadota; class Gammaproteobacteria; order Burkholderiales; family Burkholderiaceae_D; genus Telluria_A. The sequence goes on from DASWSX010000058.1 coordinate 27,930, forward strand.
CAGGACCCGTACTGGGAGACCGCCGACATCGATGTGGCCAATAACGCGTGGCCGCGCAAGGTCACACCGTCGCGCCTGGAACTGTTCAAGACCAAGCGCGGCGAAGGCGACATGATGAAGGACTTCAATACGCCATTGAAGACCAAGGCCCCGCAGGACAAGGCCAGGGAGTAAGCCATCGCCCTGCATCGCCTCAACTTCCTGTTCGCCGCCGCGCTGCTTGTCCTCAGCGCGGCGGCGCACGCGCACCGCTACCACGCCGGCATCACCGACCTGTCGTTCAATGCCCGCACCGGAAGCACCGAGATCGTCCACACCTATATGCTGCATGACGTCGAAGCGCTGCTGGCGAACCTGTACCAGCGCCAGTTCGACCTGCAGGACCCGGAAGACGAAGCGGTGCTGCGCAAGTACATCGAACAGCAGTTCTACCTGCTGGCGGCCGACAAATCGCGCCTGCCGCTGCGCTGGGTCGGCGTGACGGTCGACACCCAGAGCGTGGTGATCTACCAGGAGCTCGCCGCCACGCCGCTGGAAAAGATCGCGGCGATCCATGACGAAGTGCTGATCGACTTCCTTCCCGACCAGGTCAATACCATCAACATGGCGCCCGGCGGCGCCGCCCGCTCGCTCACCTTCCAGCGCGCCAGCGTCCGCCAAAGCCCGTAAATGAAGCCATTGCGACTGCGGCTGGCCCCGATTGCCGTGGGCGCCTTGTGCTGCCACCTGCCCGCACTGGCCGATGACCCGATGCTGCCTTCGGTGCTGATTCACAGCGCGCGCGACAGCGACCTGGGGCTGGCCGATTCGGCCAGCGCCGGCAGCGTCTCGCGCCAGCAGCTCGAGGCGCGCACCGTGTACCGCCCGGGTGAACTGCTGGAAGCGGCGCCCGGGGTGCTGGTGACCCAGCACAGCGGCGAAGGCAAGGCCAACCAGTTCTTCCTGCGCGGCTTCAACCTCGATCACGGGACCGACCTGCGCACCACCGTCGACGACATGCCGGTCAACCAGCGCAGCCATGCGCATGGCCAGGGTTGGACCGACCTGAATTTCATGATCCCCGAACTGGCGGCGCGCCTCGATTACAAGAAGGGACCGTACTCGGCGCGCGAAGGCGACTTCGCTTCCGCCGGCAGCGCTTCCATCACCTACGCCAACCGGCTTGCGCGCGGCGTCGCCAGCGCATCGGCCGGCCAGGATGGCTACCAGCGGGCGATGGTGGCCGCTTCGCCCGGGGCGGCGGGCGGCAACCTGTTGTATGCGCTCGAACTGCTGCACAAGGACGGGCCTTTTACCCTGCCGGACGACTACCGCAAGGTCAATGCCGTGCTGCGCTACAGCCGCGGCTACGCCAACAACGGCTTCAGCGTTTCCGCGATGGCCTACCGGGGGAGCTGGAACGCCACCGACCAGGTGCCGCAGCGCGCGGTGGATGCCGGCGCCATTGGCCGCTTCGACACCATCGACGCCACCGACGGGGGCGAGGCGCAGCGCTACAGCCTGTCCGGCACCTGGCGCCGCACCGCCAGCGATTCGTCCTCCAAAGTGAGCGCCTTTGCGGTCCGCAACCGCACAGGCCTGTATTCGAACTTCACCTATTTTTTGAACGACCCGGTCAACGGCGACCAGTTCGCCCAGCCCGACCGCCGCGTCACCACCGGCCTTAGCGCGATCCACAGCTGGCACGTGCATGGCGCTACCCGCGCGTCGGACATCACGGCCGGCGTGCAGCTACAGAACGACAATATCTTCAATGGGCTGGTCAACACGCGCGCGCGCAAGCCTGTGTCGATCACGCGCGAAGACCACATCGTCGAAGGCAGCGCAGGCGTATTCATTGAAGCGGCCACGCGCTGGACCGACAAGCTGCGCACCGTGGCAGGCCTGCGCAGCGACCATTACCGCTTCGATGTACGCAGCAGCCTCGGGGGCAATTCAGGTGCCGCAAGCGCGCACCTGGCGAGTCCTTCGCTGAGCGTGGCATTGACCCCGCGGGCCGGGAACGAGTTCTATTTCAATATGGGCTCGGGATTTCACAGCAACGATGCGCGAGGAACCACCGCCGCGGTCGACCGCTCTCCGGGCCTGGTGCGCTCGCGCGGCATCGAGGCGGGCCTTCGCAGCGAGTCGGTAAAAGGGCTGCAGACGACGCTCGCCGTGTACCGGCTGGGGTTCGACTCGGAACTGGCCTACCTGGGCGACGCCGGCGCCACCGAAGCCGGGCTGCCGAGCGTGCGCCACGGCGTCGAATTTTCGAACTACTACAAGCCCGTGAAGTGGCTGTCGCTCGACCTCGACCTGGCGTATGCGCGGGCGCGCTCACGCGGCGCTGCGCCCGGCGAGCGCTTCATCGCCGGCGCCGTCGAAGGCGTTGGCCAGTTTGGCCTGACGGTCGACCGGCGCGGACCGTGGTCCGGCTCCGCCAACTTGCGCTACGCCGGACCGCGTCCGCTCAATGAAGACAACAGCGTACGCACCGGCGGCGTTACCACGCTTAATGGCCGCATTGGCTACCGCGTCGACAGCCGCCTGCGCTTCGAGCTCGAAGGATTCAACGTGCTTGACCGGCGCGCCGCCGCGATTTCGTATTTCTATACCTCGCGCCTGCAAGGCGAAAGCGCAGCGCGCCACGACGTCCATTTCCATCCGCTCGAACCGCGCAGCTTCCGCGTCGCCGCCATCGTGCAGTGGTAGGGCCGCTGCATCGCCCCCCGCGAAAAATGTTACGCTTGCGGCATGAACTACGTTGAACCACCCTACACCGATCCCGCGCGGCTGGCAGCCGCATTAAAAGACGACGGCTACGCCGTGCTGCGCCCCGCCGATGTGCGCGCCCTTGCCGGCTGCAGCGAAACCGAACTCGCGCAGCTTGCCGCCAGCTGGGACAACCTCGAACTCGACAACTACCTGAAGGACGCCGGCCGCTACCGCCGCCGGCGCCATGCCTGTTTCATCCAGGACGGGCCAGGGCTGGCGCAGGCACCGCACCGCGCGCACTGGCAGCCGGTCGAATACAACGCCCTCCACGGAGGCATGCACCGGCTGTTTGAACCGGTCGAAGCGCGCACGGTGGCGCACGCCGCGTGGCAGCGCCTGCTGCACAGCCTTGGCGACGTCTGTTCGCAGGTCGCCGGCGTGCGCCGCTGGTACGTTGAAGCGCACCAGTTCCGCATCGATACCCTGGAAGGCATCGGCCGCCCGACGCCGGAGGGCGCGCACCGCGACGGCGTCGATTTCGTGGCCGTGCTGCTGGTCGGACGCAGCAACATCAAAGGCGGCGAGACGCGCGTGTTCGACGCCGAAGGCTCGCGCGGCCGGCGCTTCACGATGCTCGAGCCGTGGACCCTGCTGCTGCTCGACGACGCCCGCGTGATCCACGAGTCGACGCCGATCCAGCCCGATGGCGCCAACGGCCACCGCGACACGCTGGTGCTGACATGGCGCGCCGAGGGCTTCCAGGGCGAGGGCGAGCCGGAGATTGTGACTTTGTAAAGGTTGAATTTCATCTTTACCGTGCGCGCCGTTCGATATAGTCTTGCTGGCTACCGAGGTCACCAGCCATGACCCGGCATTCCCAGGCTCGCCTGGTCCCCAAGCAGCAAGGAGCGGTTCTTTGGACGTAACGCACGACAGTCAGCAGCCATTTGAAATTCTCATCGTCGAAGACAGCCCGACCCAGGCCGAGCGCCTGCGCCGCCTGCTCCAGGCGAAGTCATACCGCGCGCGCGTCGCTGCCAACGGCAAGCTGGCGCTCGAGGCGATCCGCGAACGCAAGCCGGACCTGGTCCTGACGGACATCATCATGCCGGAGATGAACGGCTATGACCTGTGCCGCGCGATCAAGACCGACCATGAGCTGCAGGACATCCCCGTGATCCTCGTGACCGCGCTGAACGACGCTAAGGACATCATCCGCGGCATCGAATGCGGCGCCGATAACTTCGTGCGCAAGCCGTATGCGGAAGACTACCTGCTCGGCAGGATCAGCCAGATGCTGGCCAACCAGGCGCTGCGCCGCGACGTGAACATGGAAGTGGGCGTCGCACTGTACCTGGGCGAGCAGAAGCACTTCATCAACGCCGGCCGCCAGCAGATCCTGGACCTGCTGATCTCGACCTACGAGCAGGCGGTGCAGGTCAATGGCGAGCTGCAGTCGCGCGAACGGCAGGTGATTGAACTGAACATGCGGCTGGCGCACCACGCGTCCGAACTCGAAAACACCAACCGCGAGATCGCGCACAAGAACCTGGAACTGGCCGAGGCGAGCCGCATGAAGTCGGCGTTCATCGCCAACATGTCGCACGAACTGCGCACGCCGCTCAACGCCATCATCGGCTTCACGGGCGCGCTGCTGATGAAGCTTGCCGGGCCGCTGACGACCGACCAGGACAAGCAGCTCAACACGATCCGCACCAGCGCGCGCCACCTGCTCTCCCTGATCAACGATATCCTCGACGTGGCCAAGATCGAGTCGGGCAAGGTGACGGTTGCGACCGAACGGGTGCACTGCCAGAACCTGCTGAATGAAACCGCCGACTCGCTGCGCCCGATGGCGGCCCAAAAGGGGCTGGAGCTGACGCTTGACCTGCCATCCGAACCGGTGATCATTGCGTCGGACCGGCGCGCGCTGACGCAGGTCGTCATCAACCTGGTCAACAACGCGATCAAGTTTACCGAACAGGGCTCGGTCCGCGTGTCGCTGTCGCAGCGGGAGAGCGAAGCCGGTCCGCTGACCGAATTTGCGGTGCAGGACAGCGGCACGGGCATCCGCGCGGAGGACCAGTCGCGCTTGTTCCAGGCGTTCTCGCAGATCGACTCGACCTCCACCCGCAACGTCGAAGGCGCGGGCCTCGGGCTGTACCTGTGCCAGAACCTGGCCAGCCTGCTGGGGGGCGAACTGACCCTGGCCAGCGAGTTCGGGCAAGGCAGCAGGTTTACGCTGTCGCTGCCGACGCGCGCGTACAAGCCCCTTGCTTGAAAGTTGAGGGCAATAAAACAACGGGCGCCCATTCATAGTGGGTAGATGTCACGTTTTGTCAGCAGAAACCAGCACGTTCGCCTTGATATATGTCTAATTGTCATTAAACGATTCCCACACGCATCAAAAATTCGGATAATGTGGGAGGGTTTAATTCGACGAAACGGGGCAAGCGGCCCGCTCAATGATGCTCAAATATCAAGTTTCCGTAAAACGTCTCGCGATGCCAGGCGTCCTCTCCGCATTGCTGCTGGCGAGTGCCTTCGCGCACGCCAGTGAACAAAGCGCCCTCACCGAACTGAAGTCGATCCGCGTGCTTGCCGACCATGCCGACATGGACGCGCTGCGCCGCATCGAGATGGTGCGCCTGTCGCTGCCGCCGGATGCGTCGCCGCTGCTGCGCCGCGAGCTCGCCAAGACGGAAGAACGGGTGCGCGGCTGCCTCGCCCTGTCTGCGGCGGGCGTCGCGGCGGGAGTGACTGCGGTACCGGGCGCGCCAGGCGATGGCACGGTCGGCAAGCCGGCCCTGGGCACGCCGGCGTTCGGCAAGTTCCCGGCCCGCGCGCCCGGCCTGGACCGCCCGCAAGCCGGCGGCGCGCGTGGCGCCAACCCGAATCGGATCCGCTTGTTATGGACCACGCTGGCCGCCGTGCTGGCCGCAGCCGCCGCTGGCACGGTCTTCATGATGTACCGCCGCGCGCAGGAAAAGAGTGAGCGCCTTGCCCGGCTCAATCGCGAGCTTGAAGAACATGCGCGCCGCGATCCGCTCACCCGCCTCCAGAACCGCCGCGCCTTCCTCGACAAGATGACCGCGCGGAACGCCTCCGGCCGCCGCAGCGCCGACGGCAGCGGCGCCACCGACTGCATCACGCTGATGAACATCGATCACTTCAGGCTGGTCAACGACCGCCTCGGCCATGACGTCGGCGACGCCGTGCTGGCCGAAGTCGGCCGCCGACTGCAGCGCGTCGTGCGCGACACCGACATGCTGGTGCGCTGGGGCGGCGAGGAATTCCTCGTGTACTCCCCGAACGCCCACCCGCAGCAGATGCGCATGATGCTCGAGCGCGTGATGAATGCGGTGGGTTCGACGCCGATCCAGGTCGAGGTGCATTCGATCGCCGTGACGATCAGCGCCGGCCTGGCCTGCGTTCCGTTCGCCGGGATTCCGGAGGATAAATTCGACTGGCAGAAGGTCGTCAGCCTGGCCAACAAGGCGCTGCACCACGCCAAGCGCCAGGGCCGCAACCGCGCGTTGGCGGTGGCCGACCTGAAGGCGGATGCAGTCGACGCCATGGCCGCAATCGAAGCGGACTTCCCCGATGCCGTCGCGCAGGGCCTGGTCGAGGTGATGAATGTGCCCGGCCCGGCGGGCGCCCAGCTCAGGCAAATGCAGCCGGCCTGACCGGTCTCCCGGACAAAAAAACGCCCGCGAACGTTACCGTTGGCGGGCGAAATTCCAATTGGAGAATTGGAGGAGACAACTCCAATATAGTCGCCGCCATGGTGCATCGCAATACGGTAAAAATACTGTAGGCCGTTCTCCCACCACCCCTCGGCGCCGTGTCCTGCACGGCCTCTTCAGGCGCCCAATAATATTTGCAGTTAACTCGTTTCATGCAAATAATATTTGCACCGCCTCTCGTGACGCCCTCATGCGTCAATGTGTCATTCCTTCTTGCGCCGCGATACAACGATATACTTCCTTCAATTGAATATTCCGTATCGGGAAAAGATGACATTGAAGCGATGGATGATGACGGCGCCGGCGCTGCTGCTGGGCGCGTGCGCGCTGGCGCCGCCGCCGGCCAAAGTCGCCGCGCCGCTGCCTGGCGCATGGCAGGCGCCGCTGGCGCACAACGGCAGCGTGGCCGACCTGGCGCAGTGGTGGTCCGCGCACGGCGACCCGCTGCTGGTCGAGCTGGTCGATTCAGCGCAAACCGCCAGCCCTACCGTGGCCGCCGCCGGCACGCGCATCGCCAGCGCGCGTGCCCAGCGCACCGCTGCCGGTGCGGCGCTGCTGCCTTCGCTCGATGGCTTTGCCAGCATCAACCGGGCCAGCCAGCAAAGCGCGATGCCCGGCGGGACCACGTCGCAGCTCGGCGTGCAGTCGGCATGGGAGATCGACCTGTTCGGCGGACGCCGCGCCAGCCGCAATGCCGCGCAGGAGCGCCTGGAAGGCGCCGGCGCGCAGTGGCACGATGCGCGCGTCGCCGTCGCCGCCGAAACCGCCAACCAGTACTACAGCCTGCGCGCCTGCGAACAGCTGCTCAAGGTCGCCGGACAGGACGCCGTGTCGCGCCGTGACAGCGCGCGCCTGACCGGACTGGCCGCCGACGCAGGCTTCCAGGCTCCTGCCAACGCAGCCCTTGCGCGCGCCAGCGCCGCCGACGCCAGCAACCGCGCCACCCAGCAGCGCGCCCAGTGCGACATCGAGGTCAAGGCGCTGGTGGCGCTGACCGCGGTGCCTGAGCCGGCGCTGCGCGCGAAGCTTGGCGCCTCAGCGCCGGCCGAGCCGCCCGCCATCGCCATCGCCGCCCTGCCCGCGCAGGTGCTGGCCCAGCGCCCCGATGTCTATGCCGCCGAACGCGAAGTGGCCGCCGCCAGTTTCGAGGTCGGCAGCGCGCAGGCCGCGCGCTATCCGCGCCTGTCGCTGCAGGGGATGGTCGGCGTTGGCAACTTCCGCACCGGCGGCACCAACACCGGGGTCGAAGCGTGGAGCATCGGCCCGATCGCGCTGACGGTACCGATTTTTGACGCCGGCGCCCGCCGCGCCAACGTCGATGCGGCGCGCGCGGCGTATGACGAAGCAGTGGTGCGCTACCGCGCCAGCGCACGCCAGGCCGTGCGCGAGGTCGAGGAAGCACTCGTGCGCCTGTCCAGCACCGCGGCGCGCACCAGCGACGCCCAGGCGGCACTGGAGGGCTACCGGGCCGCCTTCGTGGCCGCCGAGGACCGCTACAAGGCGGGCTTCGGCAGCCTGCTCGAGCTCGAAGACGCGCGCCGCACCCGCCTCGCCGCCGAAAACGCCGTGGTATCGCTGCAGCGCGAACGCAGCGCCGCGTGGGTCAGCCTGTACCGCGCCGCCGGCGGGGGCTGGGACCGCCAGATCAAACCGATTACCGAATAAGCATCCATGAAAAACCTTCGCCTCACCCCAGCAGCAAAAATCGCCATCGCCGTCTTTGCCGTCATCGTCATCGGCGCCATCGTGTATGCCGTCACGCGCAAGCCGGACGGCGACGCCAAGGCCCAGGCGCCCAAGCCGGCCCTGACCGTGACCACCGCACGCCCTGCCGCCACCAGCCTGCCGATCAAGCTTGCCGCGACCGGTAACGTGGTGGCGTGGCAGGAAGCGGTTATCGGCAGCGAGTCGGGCGGGCTGCGCCTGACCGAAGTGCGCGTCAACGTTGGCGACGTGGTCAAAAAGGGCCAGGTGCTGGCAGTGTTTTCGGCCGATACCGTCAATGCCGACGTGGCCCAGGCGCGCGCGGCGCTGCTTGAAACGCAGGCCAGCGCCGCCGATGCCGCAGCCAACGCCGAGCGTGCGCGCGGCCTGCAGAATTCCGGCGCGCTGTCGGCCCAGCAGATCAACCAGTACATCACGGCCGAGCAGACCGCCAACGCGCGCATCGCCGCCGCCCGCGCCAGCCTGGCCGCGCAGCAGCTGCGCCTGAAGTACACCCAGGTGACGGCGCCCGACAGCGGCGTCATCTCGGCCCGTACGGCAACAGTGGGCTCGGTGGTCGGCGTCGGCACCGAATTGTTCCGCATGATCCGCCAAGGGCGGCTGGAATGGCGCGCCGAGGTCACCGCAACTGAACTCACGCGCATCAAGCCGGGCATCACAGCGCGCATCGTCGCGGCCAACGGCAGCGAACTGACCGGCCGGGTGCGCATGATTGCGCCGACCGTCGACGCCCAGACCCGCTCGGCCCTCGTCTACGTCGACCTGCCGCCGGCCATGGGCGCGGCGGCGCCATTCAAGGCGGGCATGTTCGCCAGCGGCCAGTTCGAGCTGGGCACCTCGCAGGCCATGACGGTGCCGCAGCAGGCAGTGGCTGTACGCGACGGGTTTTCGTACGTCTTCAAGCTGAACCCGGACAACCGCGTCAGCCAGCTGAAGGTCACCACGGGCCGCCGCCTCGGCGACCGCCTGGAAGTGACCGCGGGCCTGGCGCCGGACGCGCTGATCGTCGTCAGCGGCGCCGGGTTCCTCAACGACGGCGACCTGGTGCGCAACGTGCCGGCCGCCGTCAAGCAAGGGTAAGCGATGAACTTCTCGTCCCTCTCCATCAAAAACCCGGTACCGGCGATCATGCTGTTCGTCCTGCTCACGCTGGCCGGCCTGCTGGCCTACCGGGCCAATGCGGTGCAGGACTTCCCGGATATCGAGCTGCCGATCGTGACCGTCACCGCGACGCTCGAAGGCGCCGCCCCGGCGCAGCTGGAAACGGAAGTCGCGCGCAAGATCGAAGATTCGGTCGCCACGCTGCAAGGCGTGAAGAACATCTACACCAAGGTGCTCGACGGCGTGGCCAACATCACCGTCGAATTCATCCTCGAGAAGAACATCTCGGAAGCCGTCAACGAAGTACGCGACGCGGTATCGCGGGTCAAGGCCGATATGCCAGCCGAGATGCGCGACCCGGCGGTAACCAAGGCGTCGACGGCGGGGCGGGTGGTGCTGACCTTCATTGCGGCCGCGGCCGAAACCAAGGGCGGCGTGCCACTCGACGCACAGGAGCTGAGCTGGTTCGTCGACAACACCGTCGCAAAGCGCCTGCTCAATGTGCCCGGCGTTGGCGCGGTCAAACGCGTCGGCGGCGTCTCGCGCGAAGTGCGGGTCGAACTCGACGAAGCCCGCATGGCTGCACTGCGCGTGTCCGCCATCGACGTCTCACGCCGCCTGCGGCAGGTGCAGCGCGAAGAACCGGGCGGACGCGGCGACATCAGCGGCGCCGAACAATCGGTACGCACGATCGCCACCGTCAAGACGGCAGCTGAACTGGCGGCGATGGACATCCCGCTGGTCGACGGCCGCCATGTGCGCCTCGACCAGATCGCCACCGTCACCGACACCGTGGCAGAGCCGCGCGCGGTTGCCGAATACAACGGCAAGCGCGTGGTCGGCTTCGAAGTGTTCCGCACCAAGGGCGCCAGCGAAATCGCGGTCGCCGACGGCGTGCGCGAGGCGATCGCGAAGCTGGGCCAGGAGCACCAAAACGTGCAGCTCACGCAGGTGATCGACAACGCCGCGCCGGTGGCCGAGAACTTCGATGGCTCGATGGAGCTGCTGTACGAAGGCGCGCTGCTGGCAGTGCTGGTGGTGTGGTGGTTCCTGCGCGACTGGCGCGCCACGCTGGTGGCAGCTGCCGCCCTGCCGCTGTCTGTGATTCCCGCTTTCCTCGGCCAGTACTGGTTCGGCTACACGCTCAACACCGTGACGCTGCTGTCGCTGGCGCTGGTGGTCGGCGTGCTGGTGGACGACGCCATCGTCGAAATCGAGAACATCTCGCGCCACCTCAGAATGGGCAAGACGCCGATGCAGGCCGCGATGGAAGCGGCCGACGAAATCGGCATGGCGGTCATCGCCACCACCTTCGCGCTGGTGGCGGTGTTCCTGCCGACCGCATTCATGGGCGGCATCCCGGGCCTGTTCTTCAAGCAGTTCGGCTGGACCGCGGTGCTGGCGATCCTCGCTTCGCTGGTGGTGGCGCGCCTGCTCACGCCGATGATGGCGGCCTATATCCTCAAGCCACACAAGCACGTCGAGGAAAAGGACGGCTGGATCATGCAGCGCTACATGCGCGCGATGAAGTGGTGCCTGCACCACCGCCTGGCGACCGCCATCGCATCCGGCCTGTTCTTCATCGGCTCGCTGATGCTGGTACCGTTGCTGCCGACCGGCTTCGTGCCGCCGGCCGACCGCGCCCAGACCATGATCAACCTCGAACTGCCGCCCGGCTCCACCCTCGCCGAAACGCGCGCGGTGGCAGAACAGGCGCGCGTGGCGGCGATGCAGGTCCCGGGCGTCACCGGGGTATTCAGCTCGATCGGCGGCGGCTCCAGCGGCGACGCGTTTGCGCCTGGCGCGGCGGCCGAAGCGCGGCGCGCGGTGCTGACCCTCACCACCGTGCACCGTGACGACCGCGACGAATCGATGTCCGACCTGGAGTCGGGCATCCGGGCCAGGCTCGACCAGATCCCGGGCGCCCGCTTCAACGTGGGCCCGGCCGACACCGGCGTCAAGATGCAGCTGGTGCTGCAAAGCGAAGACCCGGCCGCGCTGACGGCGGCGGCCCAGCGCGTCGAGCGCGAACTGCGCACTCTCAAGGGAATCGGGAACGTCAGCTCGAGCGCGTCGCTGGTGCGTCCCGAGATCATCGTGCGTCCCGATTTCGCGCGTGCCGCCGACCTGGGCGTGACTGCCGCGGCCATCGGCGAGACGGTGCGGGTTGCGACGGCGGGCGACTACGACGTCGCGCTGACCAAGATGAACCTGTCCGAGCGCCAGGTGCCGATCCGCGTCAAGCTGCCGGACGCGGTGCGCGCCGACCTGGCGTCCATCGAACGCCTGAATGTGCCGGGCAAGAACGGCCCGGTGATGCTGGCGAATGTGGCCACGGTGACGATGGAAAGCGGCCCGGCGCAGATCGACCGCCTGAACCGCAGCCGCAACGTGACGCTGGACGTGGAGCTGTCGGGCCGCTCGCTGGGCGAGGTCAACGAGGAAGCGCGCGCTCTGCCGTCGATGAACAGCCTGCCGCCTTCGGTGACGGTGGCCGAGCTGGGCGACGCTCAGGAAATGGCCAACCTGTTCGCCAGCTTTGGCATCGCAATGGCGATCGGGGTGCTGTGCATCTACGGCGTGCTGGTGCTGCTGTTCAAGGACTTCATGCAGCCGATCACCATCCTTGCAGCGCTGCCGCTATCGATCGGCGGCGCGTTCGTTCTGCTGCTGTTGACCGGGAAGGCGCTGTCGATGCCGACCATGATCGGGCTGATCATGCTGATGGGGATCGTGACCAAGAACTCGATCCTGCTGGTCGATTACGCGATTTTGGCGCGCCAGGCGGGAATGAACCGCTTCGATGCGCTGGTTGACGCCTGCCATAAGCGCAGCCGGCCGATCATCATGACCACGATTGCGATGGGCGCGGGCATGATGCCGCTGGCGCTGGGATGGGGAGCCGATCCGAGCTTCCGCTCGCCGATGGCGGTGGCGGTAATTGGGGGCCTGATTACATCGACGCTTCTGAGCCTGTTGGTGGTGCCGGCGGTATTCACGTATATCGACGACCTGGAACACCTGCTCAAGCGGGGCATGGCGAAGATGCGGCGCACCAACGCCGCGGCCCCGCCAGCGGAGGTGCAGGCGCCGCGTTAGGCTATGTACGCAGGACGAAAAAAACGCCGGCATCTGCCGGCGTTTTCATTTGCTGCGTACCGCTTACACCTTCGGCGGATCGGACTCGCGGCCGAACGAACGGTGGCTCGCGAGCGCTTCCTTGAAGGCGCCAAGGGCCTGCTTCAGGTCCTCGCCGTCCGCGCCCAGCAGGCCCGGATCGTCCGAACCGTCGGGCAGCTTCGGCGGCACGCCGGCTTTCGCCAACAGGCCAGCGCCAGCGCCGAGCACCAGGATCGGCTTGCAGTGGCGGTACTGCTCGCGTACGAAGTCCAGCGCATGGGCGTCGCGGCTCAGCGCCGCTACCGAGTCTTCGCCGTCCGGCACAACTACCGCGTCATACAGCACCGACGGGCCGGCTTCCAGCGAGATCTCGATATCGAGCTTGCTGCCGTCCTTCGCTGCGACCTTGCCCAGCATGCTGGCAACCACGCGCGGCACAGCGCCGTCGGCCAGCAGCGAGTCGTATACCGTGCGCACCATCGCGCTGTCGACGCCAGGCGCCACCAGGATCGCGACGCGGCGTGTCTTGATGCCGGTCTCGCCCGGGCGGCTCAGCAGCGACAGCGCAGGCGATGGCTCATATTCCGGCGCCGGATTGCTTGTCGCCAGCGGCAGCGGCTCTGGCACTTCCATGCCAAGGCCGGTTGCAACAGTCTCCGCCAGGATGTGATCGACGTTGGCCAGCAGCGCCAGCACGCGCTGGCGCACGGCCGGTACCTGCACGCGCGTCAGTTCGAAGCGGAATGCATTTGCAATGTGGGCCTGCTCGACCGGCGTCTGGCTGTTGTAGAACATCGTCGCCTGCGAGTAGTGGTCGGCGAACAGTTCCGGCTTGCCGCGCACCTTGTCTTCCGCCGCGCGCTCAGGGAAGCTGGTGAAGCCCTTCTCCATGCCTGCCTGGAACGGGCAGCCGCCTGCGAGCGAGTTCGGCTCGTAGTTGACGCGGCCGCGGTTGACGGCCTGCCGGTGCATGCCGTCGCGCTGATTGTTGTGGACCTGCGCGATCGGCGCGTTGATCGGGATCTCGTGGAAGTTCGGTCCCCCAAGGCGCGAAAGCTGGGTATCCAGGTACGAGTGGATACGCCCTTGCAGCAGCGGGTCGTTGGTGAAGTCGATGCCGGGCACAACGTGCGCCGTGCAGAAGGCAACCTGCTCGGTCTCGGCGAAGAAATTGTCCGGGTTCCGGTTCAGGGTCATCTTGCCCAGCGGGACCAGCGGAACCAATTCTTCCGGCACCAGCTTGGTGGGGTCGAGCACGTCGAAGGCAAACCCTTCAGCCTGCTCTTCCGTGAACACCTGGACACCCAGCTCGTATTCCGGGAAGGCGCCTGCCTCGATCGCTTCCCACAGGTCACGGCGGTGGAAGTCGGGGTCGGCGCCGCAGATCTTGGCTGCTTCGTCCCACACCAGTGAGTGCGTACCCTGCAGCGGAGTCCAGTGGAATTTGCAGAAGCGCGACTCGCCCGCCGCATTGACCAGGCGGAAGGTGTGCACGCCAAAGCCTTGCATCGTGCGGTAGCTGCGCGGAATGGCGCGGTCCGACATCTGCCAGAGCAGCATGTGGGCCGATTCCGGCATCAGCGAGACAAAGTCCCAGAAGGTGTCGTGCGCACTGGAAGCCTGTGGCATCTGGTGGTGCGGCTCAGGCTTGACGGCGTGCGCGAGGTCGGGGAACTTCATCGCGTCCTGGATAAAGAACACCGGGATGTTGTTGCCGACCAGGTCCCAGTTTCCTTCCTCGGTATAGAACTTGACGGCGAAGCCGCGCACGTCGCGCACGGTATCTGCGGAACCACGCTCACCGGCCACGGTAGAAAAACGCACGAACACCGGCGTGCGCTTGCCGGCTTTCGCGAACGGGTTGGCGCGCGTCAGGTCGCTGAAGTCTTTGTAGGCTTCGAAGTAGCCGTGCGCGGCCGATCCGCGCGCGTGGACGACGCGCTCGGGGATGCGCTCGTGGTCGAAATGGGTCAGCTTTTCGCGCAGGATGAAGTCTTCCATCGCGGTCGGTCCGCGCAGGCCAATCTTCAGCGAATTCTGGTTGTCCGCAACCGGCACGCCCTGGTTGGTGGTCAGCATCTGGCCGGAGCTGTCGACGCGCACACGGTCGAGCGGACCATTGGTCGGGTTGGTGCCAAAGTTCGGCACGCCGCTGCCGACTTTGTCGGAGACGGCGTTTTCGGTGCTGGTGCTGCCGGTCGCGGAAAGCGTTTCCGGCTCGGCGGTGGCGCCCTGCTGCGGCGTGCGCGCGGCCTCGCCATGCTCGCCCGGCTTGGTCGGGTTGAACGGCATCTCGGCGGCCAGGTTCATGCCGGCGACTTTGTTTTCAAGTAGTTGCTCTGCTACGGCGTTCTTGCTACCCAGGCTGGATGGCGGCTGGGCGGCGGACGGGCCTGAAACAGTGCTCAGGATGGAACCGGCGCCGTCTGTCGACTGCCCGTTCTTTTTACGTGTGGCCATTTGGTACCTCTGAATGTCGGGAATGGGGATGGGGGATGCGATGTCGGACTTAAAAAAGCGTCCGGCCGCACAAAGGCGACCGGAGCTTGCAGGTGCTGCGCCTGCCGCGGGAGCGAGGCAGGCGTAGCGCCTGTGATCAGATCAGTGACGGCGGCCGCCGCCCAGGATCTTCGACAGCAGGTAGCCAACTGCCAGGGCGCCCAGCACTGCGGTGCCTGGCTTGTTGCGGACATACTCGCGTCCGGTGGCAGAGAAGTTGCCGTAGGCGTCTTTCAGCTGGCGCGTACGCTCGTCCATCTTGCCCGAAGCGCCGGAAAACATTTCCGACAGCTTGTCCACGCCGGAATGCGCGCCGCTGACCAGGCGGTCGACGGTTGGCTGGGCCGAGTCGGCTGCCTTGTCGATGGCCTTGTGCATGTCGTCGGCATTCTTTGGCATGCCCATGGTGTCCTTGCCCATCGACGACGACGCGCTCGAGCCCATGCTGCCGGCGCTGCCGCTGGCCATGCTGCCGCTCGAAGACGAACCTGCGCTGCCCGACGAACCGCTAGCCTGGTTGCCGCTCGAGGACGAGCCGGTGCTGCCCGCCGACCCGCTGGCCTGGTTGCCGCTGGACGAAGAACCTTTGTTACCCATCGAGCCGCCGCTCGACGCCGAGTTGCCGCTGCTGGCCTGGGTGCCGCCGCTCGATGGCACTTGCGTGCCCGAGCTGCCGCTTGCCGAGGAACCGCTCTTTGGCGCGCTTGCGCTGTTGCCCGCACCGCTAGAGCCCATGTTGCCGGTGCCGGAAACGCTAGGCGAACCGCTGCTCGATTGCGTATCCGTGGCGTACTTCTGTGACGGATCCTTGGAGTCCTTCGAATCCTTGCCCATGTTGCTACCCGTTGCCTCGTTCGACTTTTGATTATCCATGATCCATTCCCTTTAAATAGTTATACCAATGCGGCGTGAAGCGATCGACCTTCTTCAATCTTTCCCGATCCGGCCAAGAACATGCGAATGCACGGTAGCTTGGATTGCTGCATCAAACGGGCCCTGGTTCCAGGGTCCAGCCAGCGCACCAACCACGGCCCGCAGTCAATACGCCCATCTCAGGCGCGTTGTGTTCGGCAATGAATTCGGGTGAACGAATACAAAAAATATAATGTTATGGGGATGCTCACTGTGCGCTGACTAACAGAGCAGTGACATGAAGGAAATCCAGGCGCCATAAGGCGCCCTTCAGAACGTAGCTGCGAGGAATGAGAACATTTCAGGTAGAAAGTTTACTCTTTCCAAATGACATGGAATTGGCGCCGGCGAAGTTGTCCGGCGCCAGTCGGTCAGAGTGCCGGATTGGCCGCCGGGCCGCTGGTGCCGCCCAGCAGGATGTCGCCGTATGGCGCCGGGCCGTCGCCGATGACGATGCCCTGGTCGGTGATGTCGAAGCAGCGCAGGTCGCGGCTGTGGGCGCTGCCGCGCACCTTGACCACCGAGATGATGGTCTTGAGCTGGGCCTGCCATTCAATGAAGCGCTGGACAATGATGGCATCGACCAGGAACGAGTTGCCGTAGGAGCTGAAGCGGAAATCGGTAAAGCGGTCTTCCAGCTCGCTGGTCATCAGCAGGGTCACGCCTTTTTCGCTCAGCACCGTGGTCATGCGGTAGAGCGACTCGCGGAAGTCTTCGCGGAATTCGGGTGCCAGCGCCAGCTCGAACCCGGACAGCGAATCGAGCACCACGCGGGTGGCATTGGTGCTGTCGATCATCTGCACCAGCTCGTGCAGCGTTTCATCGACCGACACATCGAGCGTGCGCACATTGAGCAGCGCGACCTGGCCGCTGCTCACCATGATGTCGAGCTGGTCGTTCATCATCTGGCTCGGGCTTTTCTCGAACAGCGCAATCACCGACTTCTCGCCGCAGCGCGCACCTTCGGCCAGGAACTCGGTGGCCAGCATCGTCTTGCCGCAGCCGGACGGTCCCACCAGCAGCATCGAGTACCCGATCGGAATGCCGCCGCCAAGCATCTGGTCGAGCTTGGGCACGCCCATCGACAGGCGACCCTTGCGGCTCTCGCCCCGCCCCGGGCCGCCGGCAGGTTCCGGCGCGGGGATAATCCGCGGGAATACCTCGAGGCCGCCGCGGTTGATGCGGAAGGTATGCAGGCCCGGACGGTGCTTCAGGCCGCGCATTTTAAGCACCTGCAGCTTGCGCACCATGGCATTGCGGTGCACGTTCTGGGTCAGCCAGATGATGCCATCGGCGACGGTGAAGATCGGATTGCGGTCGGCCTCGTTGATCAGGTATTCGCCGATCAGGAAAGTGGTGGCCTGCCATCCGGTCATCTGGGTGACCAGCTGCTGCACGAAGGCCTGCAAGGCGTGCACTTCGCGGTCCGCGCCCTTGGCGCCTTCGACGAAGGAGCGGAACGAGTCGATGAACACCAGCGCCGGCGAATGGAGACGGACCGCCTCGCAGATCTGGGCCAGCACGTCATCGTAGTTGCCGCCCTCCACTTCGGCGGCCAGGCTGATGAACTGGATAGAACTGTCGACCTTGTCGAAATCGAAGAAGGAGAACTGCTGCTGGTAGCGCAGCATCTTGATCGGCGGCTCGCCCATGGCGGTGAAGAACAGCGCCTTGCGGTTGGGGCCGGCGAGCGAAAACATGATCTGCTGAGCGAACGTGGTTTTACCGCTTCCGGGCGGCCCGCCGACAATGTTGAAGGACAACTCGGGCAAGCCTCCGCCCAGCACGGTGTCGAGACCCGGGACGCCGGTATGGACCAGCGGCAAGTCAAAATTCTCGTTCATTCAGGTTTGCTCCTCGTTTCAATTGTGGCGCCGCCGGCCGGGAATGTGGACCGCAAAAATTGCTCGGTCAGGCGGGTGCCAATCAAGGTATTCAGCTGGCTGACATAGGAAATCAGCATGGCATAGGTGACCGCGTGGACGTCGGTGGCTGTGGCGCGCTCAAGGGAAGCGCGCAGGCCGTCGTAGGGCGGCGTCGCCATGCCGGGGTTGTTGAACATCCCGAGCCACGGATAGGCGGACTGGTGCGATTCGATGCTGCGCCCGACGATCAGCTGGACGCTGGAAGGCCCGATCAGCGGCACGAACTTGCGCGCCAGCCTTTGCCAGATGACAATCGCTTCGTGCGCCGCCATGTCGGCCGGAGCAGCACGCATGGCTTGCGTGATGTCCGATGCCAGCCGCGCACTCACCGGCACGTCCGCTCCTGTGGGGACCGCGAAGCAGCATCGCGCGCTGGCAGCAAGGCATTCACGTAATCGGTCCCCGGGAAAATGGTTTAAGTTGCCATTTTATCCGATAGTGCCGGTGCACCGGCGCTTGCCGGCGCCCCCGCCAGCGGAATCGAGACCGCCACAGTGGTGCCCTGCGACCTGATGCTCTTGACGGCGACCTTGCCGCCGAGCGCCCCGACGCGTTCGCGCAAGGCCTGCAGGCCATAGCCGCCCGGCTTGCGGCGCACGCCGCGCTGGAGCCCGATGCCGTTGTCCGAGACCGCCATGGTCAGCATCGGCGGCGTTACGCGCAGGACCACGTCGACGCGGGTGGCACGCGCGTGGCGCGCGACGTTGCTCAGGCATTCCTGCAGGGCGCGGTAGATGGTCAGCGTCTGCTCGTCGGTGAGGAACAGGTCGCCGACGGCCTGGTCCATGGAGAGATGGCAGGCGACGGCACTGGTGCGGCGGAACTGGCTCAGCTCGTGCTCCACCGCCGCTTCGAGTCCGAGTTCGATCTCGAATGGCCGCAGGGCGGCAATCAGGGTGCGCACCGTGACGATGGCGCTGTCGATGTTGTCCAGCGCCGCACAGACCCAGGCGCGCAGGCGCGGATGGCGGTCGCCGGTGACCTGGGACAAGGTGGCGACGTCGAGCCGCAGGGCCATCAGGTTCTGCCCCAGCGCGTCATGGATTTCGGTGGAGATCCGTTTGCGCTCCTCTTCCTTCAGCTGCAGCTGGTGGATCAGCAGGTCATGCAGGTTCTGCTGCGACTCGCGCAGGGCCGTCTCGGCCCGTTCGCACTGGAAGATCTTGGCCACCAGCGCCTCGTTGACCAGCATCTGGTCGCTGCCGAGGTCCGCCCCTGGCGGAGCCGGGGGATAACGCGATTCAAGCCCGTAGCGCGCCTCGATCTTGCGGATGAGGCGCACGGCGCGTTCGGTGTCGCGCCTTGCCGGCTGGACACCGGGAGGAAGGGTTGGCGTACGCATGGTTAGCTTCGCTAAGTTGTGAACCTTTGCCGGCATTGTGCCAAGGAATTCTCACATCAAAACCCACGCCTGCCCAAACGCCATGAGCGACGCGCTCTCTCCATTTTAGTCCTGCCCGCGGGGGAACGCACGTGCCCGCAGGGAAAATATTCACTATTTTGTTAAATGCCGCACCAAGAAAAAAGGGCTACCAGCGAAGCTGATAACCCTTGATCTTACAACTTAATTTTGGTGCCGCTTGCCGGAATCGAACTGGCGACCTTTTCATTACGAATGAACTGCTCTACCAACTGAGCTAAAGCGGCGAAGACCGATATTCTAGCAAAGTTTCGCCGATTCTTGCTACCCCGAATCAGCAAAACTTGCCATTTTCTGAATAAAACTGCGGTTTTATGCGTCGTGGTAGCTGGTCACGCGCTCGACTTCGCTCTTCGAACCGAGGAAAACCGGCACGCGCTGGTGCAGCTTTACCGGCGGAATGTCGAGGATGCGCTGGCGTCCGTCGGTGGCGGCGCCGCCGGCCTGCTCGACGATCATCGCCATCGGGTTGGCCTCGTACATCAGGCGCAGCTTGCCCGGCATCGAGGTGTCGCGCATGTCGGCCGGATACATAAAGATGCCGCCGCGGTTCAGGATGCGGTGCACGTCGGCCACCATCGAGGCGATCCAGCGCATGTTGAAGTCCTTCTCGCGCGGGCCGGTCGAGCCTGCCAGCATCTCGCCGACATAGCGCTGCACCGGCGGATGCCAGTGGCGCTGGTTCGACATGTTGATCGCGAATTCCTTGGTGGTTTCCGGGATCATCATGTTGCGGCTGGTAAGCACCCACGAACCCATCTCGCGGTCGAGCGTGAAGCAGTTCACGCCGTTGCCCGTGGTGAGCACCAGCATGGTCTGCGGACCGTACACGGCGTAACCGGCGGCGACCTGCGAGCTGCCCGGCTGCATGAAGTGCTCTTCGGTTGGCGTGCCCATGCCGTCCGGCGCTTTCAGCACCGAGAAGATGGTGCCGATCGACACGTTAACGTCGATATTGGACGAGCCGTCGAGCGGGTCGAACAGCAGCATGTATTCGCCCATCGGGTAGCGGTTCGGGATCGGGTGGATCGATTCCATTTCTTCCGACGCCATCGCAGCGAGGTGGCCGCCCCATTCGTTGGCTTCGAGCAGGATTTCGTTCGAGATCACGTCGAGCTTCTTCTGCACTTCGCCCTGGATGTTTTCGGTGTCGGCGCTGCCGAGGATGTCGCCCAGCGCGCCCTTGCTGACCGAGTGGCTGATGGTTTTGCAGGCGCGCGCGACTACTTCGATCAGGAGGCGCAGTTCGGCGGGGATGGAATTGTTGTGACGCTGTTCTTCAACCAGGTATTGCGTGAGACTGACGCGTTTCATGGACTTCCTTAGGTTTTGTTTGAATTCTTCGTGCCGTTGGCATGTTTAATTAGTGAGGGCCTTGCTCACCACTTCGTTGACGTCGTTGGACAGCTTGGTTACGCTCGATACCTTCTGCAGCGCACTCTTCATCTGCGTCTGCAGGGCCGGCGCGTAACGGCGCCAGCGGTCCATCGAACGCGCCAGGCGGCTGGCGACCTGCGGGTTGAGGACGTCCAGTGTCTTCACCTGCTCTGCCCAGAACGCATAGCCGCTGCCGTCCGGCGCGTGGAACTGCGCCGGGTTGTTCATGCAAAAATTGAAGACCAGGCTGCGCGCGCGGTTCGGGTTCTTCAGCGTGAACGCCGGATGCTTCATCAGTTCGCGCACCTTGGCCACATCGGTCGTCGGCGCAGCGGCCTGGATAGCGAACCACTTGTCCACCACCAGCGCCTCATTGTCGAATTCGGCGTAGAAACGCTCCAGCGCGTCGTCCGCGCCCGGCGCGGCGGCATGGATCAGCGACACCAGGGCCGACACGCGGTCGGTCATGTTGCCGGCCTGGTCGAACTGGCGCTGTGCCAACATGTTGATCTCGTCGTCCGGCGCGGTCGCCAGGTAGGCCAGCGCCAGGTTTTTCAGGCCGCGCTTTCCGGCCGAGACGGCGTCGGGGCTGTATTCGCCCGGGGTCTGGTTGGCTTCGTACTGGGCCAGCAATTCGGCGCGCAGCGTTTCGCCGATGGTCTTGCGCATGAACTGGCGCGCCAGGTGGATAGCCTGCGGGTTCACCACGTCCATCTGCTCGGCGACCATGCTTTCGGACGGCAGCATCAGGGCGTTTTCGCGGAACGCCGAGTCCAGCGAGCCGTCAACCAGGATCTTGCGCATCGCCTCGATGAACGTGTCGTCCAGCGCCAGCTTGCCGCCGGAACCAATGGCCGCCGTCATTTTCAGCAGGCGTTCCATCGCCAGGCGCTGGCCGGCTTCCCAGCGGTTGACGGGGTCGCTGTCATGGCTGAACAGGTGCAGCAGTTCGGCGTCGGTGTACGGATACTCCAGCACCACAGGCGCGGAGAAATCGCGCAGGATCGACGGCGTCGGCGCTTCCTTCACACCGGTGAAGCGGAAGGTTTGCGCCGCTTCGGTCAGTTCCAGCACGGCCGTCGTGCCGGCCTTTTGGCCATCAACGGTCAGGTCCATGTCCTTGCCGTCCGCGCCAAGCAGGCCGACCGCAACCGGAATATGGAACGGCAGCTTTTTCGGCTGGCCGGGCGTGGCCGGGCAGCTTTGCGACAGCGTCAGCTCGAACACCCCGGCGGCTGCGTCATAACTGGTGTTGGCGGTGACCACGGGCGTGCCGGCCTGGCTGTACCAGCGCTCGAACTGGGCCAGGTCGCGCCCGTTGGCGTCGGCCATGGCTGCGCGGAAGTCGTCGCATTCGACGGCCTGCTCGTCGTGGCGTTCGAAATACAGGTCCATGCCCTTGCGGAAACCGTCGCGGCCCAGCAGTGTCTGGTACATGCGGACCACTTCCGCGCCCTTCTCGTACACGGTGACTGTGTAGAAATTGTTGATTTCGACGAAGGAGTCAGGACGCACCGGATGCGCCATCGGGCCGGCGTCTTCCGGGAACTGGGCCTGGCGCAAGGTGCGCACCTGTTCGATGCGGGTGACGGCGCGGCCGCTGTCGGTGCCGATCATGTCGGCCGAGAATTCCTGGTCGCGGAACACGGTCAGGCCTTCCTTCAGCGATAGCTGGAACCAGTCGCGGCAGGTGACCCGGTTGCCGGTCCAGTTATGGAAGTACTCGTGGCCGACCACCGCCTCGATGCCGGCGTAGTCGACGTCGGTTGCCACGCGCGGGTTGGCCAGCACGAACTTGGTGTTGAAGATGTTCAGGCCCTTGTTTTCCATCGCGCCCATGTTGAAGTCGCTGACGGCGACGATCATGAAGCGGTCGAGGTCGAGTTCAAGGCCGAAGCGTTCCTCGTCCCAGCGGATGCTGTTCTTGAGCGACTGCATCGCATAGTCGGTCTTGTCGAGATTGCCTTCCTCGACCCACACCTGCAGCAAAGCCTCGCGCCCGTCCTTCAGCTTGAACTTTTCTTCCTGGCACACCAGGCTGGCGGCGACCAGTGCGAACAGATAGGACGGTTTCTTGAACGGATCTTCCCATTTGGCGTAATGACGGCCGTCGCCGAGGTCGCCCTCTTCGATCAGGTTGCCGTTCGACAGCAGGACCGGATATTTGTCCTTGTCCGCGCGCAGCATTACCGTGAACTTCGCCATCACGTCCGGGCGGTCGGGGAAGTAGGTGATCGAGCGGAACCCCTCCGCTTCGCACTGGGTGAAGAAATTCCCGTTGGAAACGTAGAGACCGTTCAGGCTGGTGTTCTTGACCGGCGCGGTCAGGGTTTCGATTTCCAGCGTCACCTGGTCCGGCGCGGCAGGGATGCGCAGGATGTTGCCCGCAATGTCGTAGTCCCCTTCGCGCAGCACCTTCCCATTCATCCGCAGCACGACCAGCTCGAGGTTGACGCCGTGCAGTTCGATGCCCTGGCCGCCGCTGGCCGGGTTGCGCGTCATGACGAGGCGGCTGGCGACGGTGGTGCGGTCCGGGTCAAGGTCGAAGCCGAGCTCGACGGTATCGACGAGGTAGGTGGGCGGCGTGTAGTCTTTCCGGTAGATAGTCTGGGGGGTATCTGTGCGCATGGGAAATGGGACTTTGGCAGGTGGTCAGACGGCTATTCTACCAATACCTGCCGGCAGCGCCGCTGACAATATTCTCTGTAACGTCATGTGCAGCGGGTAACATTCTGTAAATAATCTGCGAGAATACGATCCGGAACATAAAGTTACTTTGGGTGGATTGCGCCCGCACGACGGAGAATGAACATGAAACGCCTGATGATTGCCGTAACCGCGGCGCTGACGCTGCTGGTGCTTGGCGGGTGCGCATCGACC
Source organism: Telluria sp. (assembly GCA_036402435.1). Lineage (GTDB taxonomy): Bacteria > Pseudomonadota > Gammaproteobacteria > Burkholderiales > Burkholderiaceae_D > Telluria_A. The sequence goes on from DASWSX010000058.1 coordinate 51,332, forward strand.
ATCCGCAGCAACGTGACCACCTTCCACCAGTGGCCCGACCAGCTGCCCGACAAGACCTACGTGTTCGAAGCGCCGCCGGTGGTGGACGACACGCTGGAATGGCGCAGCTACCAGAACGTGGTGCGGGGCGAACTGGCGCGGCTGGGGTTCCAGGATGCCGGCGCGAGCGGGACGCCGACGCTGTCCGTGTCGATGCGTTTCATGACCACTGACGTGCCGGTGCGCGTGATCCAGCCGGTGTATTCGCATTTTGACCATTACTGGATGGGGCGCACGCCGTTCATGCGTCCGTACCACCGCGGGTACTGGCGCAGCCCTTGGCGCAGCCCGTTCTACGACCCGTTCTGGTATGGCACGCCGTCGTACCAGGAAACGATCGTGCACCACTACAGGCGCGAGCTGCAGGTGGGGATCAAATCGATCAAGGACGGCAAGCGGCTGTTCGATGTGACGGTGCACAATTTAAGCCGGAACATGTCGACGCCGCAGATCATGCCGGCGCTGGTGCAAAGCGCGTTTGCCGGGTTCCCGGGCGTGAGCGGTGTGGCCCGGACGGTGGAGTTGACGCGCGAAGCGCAGTAAGTCAAATCGGCGGAGTAGCGTGCGCGCGCGTCATCCGCCGCTTTCAGTCAGGGCAGCAAAATCGATGACCCGGTCGTCTTGCGCGACTCCAGCTCGACATGCGCCCTGGCTGCATCGGCCAGGCTGTAACGCTGGTTGATCTCGATCTTCACCTTCCCGCTCTCCACCATCTGGAACAGGTCGGCCGACATCTCTTCGAGATCCTTGCGCGTGGCCGCATACGCAAACAAGCTCGGCCGCGTGACAAACAGCGAACCGCGCGACGCCAGCTCGTTCATGGTGAACGGCTCCACCGGCCCTGACGCATTACCGAAACTGACCATCAGCCCGCGCGGCTTGAGGCAGTCGAGCGATCCGATGAAGGTGTCCTTGCCGATCGAGTCGTACACCACCGACACCTTCTCGCCATTGGTGATCTCGGCCACGCGCTTGACGAAATCCTCCGTGTTGTAGTTGATGACGTGCGTGCAGCCGTGCGCGCGCGCCAGCTCGGCCTTCGCATCCGACCCGACGGTGCCGATCATGTTCACGCCCATCGCACGCGCCCACTGGCAGGCGATCAACCCCACCCCGCCGGCTGCAGCATGGAACAGGATCGTGTCGCCGCGCTTGAGCTGCGTGGTGCGGTTGAACAGGTACTGCACGGTCAGCCCCTGCAGCATCATGGCCGCCGCGGTCTCGAACGAAATCGCATCGGGCAGGCGCACCAGCAGCGCCGCGGGCATGTTGCGCACCTGGGCATACGCCCCGTTCGGGCCGCCCGCGTAGGCCACCCGGTCACCCACCTTCACTTCGGTCACGCCCTCGCCCACCGCCTCGACCACGCCGGCGCCTTCCTTGCCCAGGCCGGACGGCAGCGGCTGCGGATACAGCCCGGTGCGGAAGTACACGTCGATAAAGTTGATGCCGATGGCATGTTGGCGCACGCGCGCTTCGCCAGGCCCGGGCTCGCCCACCTCCACGTCCACATACTCCATTACCTCGGGCCCGCCGTTGCGTTGAATGCGAATCGCCTTTGCCATCTTCAGTTCTCCTTGTGGGTGTTATTTGCGTGCCGCGAGCTTGAGCTGCGACAGGACCAGGTGCGCGGTCGACAGGTTGGTGGCGCAGGCCACGTTGTGCACGTCGCAGGCACGCACCAGCGCGTTGATGTCGGGCTCGTGCGGCTGCGGGGTCATCGGGTCGCGCAGGAAGATCACCGCGTCGATCAGGCCATTGACCAGGTCCGCGCCGATCTGCAGGTCGCCGCCGAACGGGCCCGAATGCTTGCGGTCGATGGTCAGGCCAAGCTCGTTGGCGATGCGCCCGCCGGTGGTGCCGGTAGCGACCAGGTGGCAGCCGCGCAGGAAATCGCTGTACTGGGCCGCCAGCGTGATCATGTCGTCTTTTTTCATGTCGTGCGCAATAAGCGCGATACGTGGTTTCATCCAGCATCCCCGGTGAGTTGTTAATCGGACCCGCTATTTTTTCCTGGACAGCATGTAGATTCCACCGAGCACCAGCCCGGTACCGGCCAGTTGCACCGCGGTGATCGCCTCCCCGAGCACCAGGGCGCCGAGGAACAGCGTCGACACCGGGCCCACCATGCCGGCCTGCGAGGCGGTGGCCGCGCCGATGCGCTGGACCGCGTACATGGTCATAAACACTGGGAAGATAGTACAGAATATCGCGTTGACGAGCGAGAGCCAGTACACCTCGGCGGGCTGCACCAGCACCGCGGCGGGGCGCAGGACAAAGAACTGCGCGATGCAGGCCACGCTCGATACGCACATCGCGTACGAGACCAGCCGCAGCGTGCCGATGCGATTGACCAGTTCGCCGCAGAACAGCAAGTACAGCGCGTACGAGATGGCCGAGCCGAGCACCAGCGACGCGCCGAGGACGGCGTTGCCGGCGCCGCCCTGCAGGTCATGCACGAACACCAGCACGATGCCGCCGTACGAGAGAGCGAGCGCGATCCACTCGGCGCGGCTGATGTGGCGCTTGAGGAAGACCGACGTAATCAGCAGCACGAAGGTTGGCGTCAGGAACAGGAGCAGACGTTCGAGGCCGACAGAAATGTACTGGAGTCCAAGGAAATCGAGGAAGCTCGACAGGTAATAGCCGATCAGGCCGAGGCCGACGATGCGCCAGCGGTCGATGGCGGGCAGCGGCTGCTCGGTCCGCATCTTCCACACGGCGACGGCGAGAAAGAACGGAAACGAAAACAGCATGCGAAACGCGATGAGCGTGACGGCGTCGATGTGATAGCGGTACAGCAGCTTGGCGACGACCGCCTTGGTCGAGAACAGCACGGCGCCGCCGATGGCGATGGCCAGGCCCGCGACGAAGACCGGGCGAGGGATCGGATGCTGCGCCGCGGCAGTTGCGTCTTTGCTCATTAGCCAATTGTAAAAGCAAACGACCAACCCCGCTGAAGCCTGGCAATTTCTCACAATCGGGGTCAGACCACCGTTTTCCGGAACATTC
>DASWSX010000059.1:0-4210 GCA_036402435.1 Telluria sp.
CTCGATTTGCACGCGCTGCGCGACGCGATCGGTATCGTCCCGCAGGACACGGTGATTTTCTCGGCCGACGCGATGGAAAACATCCGCTACGGCCGCGCCGGCGCCACTGACGAAGAAGTGATTGCGGCGGCGAAGATGGCCGCCGCGCACGAGTTCATCGAGCGCCTGCCGCAGGGTTACAAGTCGTTCCTCGGCGAGCGCGGCGTGAGGCTGTCGGGTGGACAGCGTCAGCGCATCGCGATTGCGCGCGCGCTGCTGAAGAATCCGCCGCTGCTGCTGCTGGACGAAGCGACGAGCGCGCTGGACGCCGAGTCCGAGCGCCTGGTGCAAAGCGCGCTGGAAGCGGCGATGGTCGGGCGCACGACGGTGATCATCGCGCACCGCCTGGCGACTGTGCAGCGCGCCGACCGCATCATCGTGATGGAAGACGGTCGCATCGTCGAAACCGGGACGCACGCGTCGCTGGTCGCGCTGGGCGGCATCTATGCCAACCTCGCCGCGCTCCAGTTCCACAGCGTGCACGTCACCCATTAAATTTCCCAGAATCGGGGTCAGACCACCATTTTTCGTAATATTTCATTTAATGGTGGTCTGACCCCGATTCTTAGCAAGGAATTGCTGTGACCGATGCTGAATTGCTGAAACAATGTCATACGGTATTGCCGGGGCACCGGGCCAGGACGCCGTCCGAAATGTTTGCCGCGATGGCCGCCTGGTGCGAGACGAACGATGTCGCGCATGACGTCTACGGTAACGGCGAGCTGATCCAGCAGTTCGAGCAGAAAATCGCCACCCTCCTCGGCTTCGAAGCCGCCGTGTTCTGCATCAGCGGCACGATGGCTCAGGTCACGGCGCTGCGCCTGGCCTGCGAGGACCGCGGTTCCCGCCTTGCCGCCTTGCATCCGACGTCGCACATCTTCGTCCACGAAAAATCGAACTTCCAGCTGCTCGGCCATTTCGACGCGCTGCAGGTCGGTGATCGCCATCACCCATTCACAGCGGCTGATCTCGCCGCCATTCCCGACCGCCTCGGTGCCGTCGGCCTCGAACTACCCATGCGCGAAATCGGTGGCCAAGTCCCCTCGTGGGACGAGCTGGAAGCCATCAAGGCCCACTGCCGCCAGCGCAACATCCACCTGCACATGGATGGCGCGCGGCTCTGGGAGGCCGCCGCCGGCTACAGCCGCAGCGCGAAAGAGATCGCGTCCGGCTTCGATTCCGCCTATGTCTCGCTGTACAAAGGCATCGGCGGCCTCGGAGGCGCCATGCTCGCCGGTAGCGCCGGCCTCGTCGCCCGCGCCGCGGAGTGGTTCCGCCGCCAGGGCGGCAACGTCATCCACCGCTCGCCCTACATCGTGTCGGCCGCGATGCAGTTCGACCAGCGCCTCGCCGACATGCCGCTCTACTTCCGCCGCACCGAGCGCCTGTACGACACCCTGCGCGACTACCCGCTGATCAAAGTGAATCCAGCCCGGCCGCAGGCGAACATGCTTCACCTGCACCTGCCTGTGTCGCGCGAGCGCGCGCTGGCCATCCGGAACGACATCGCGATGGAGCACAAGCTCTGGCTGTTCGGCCGCGCGTCCCATGCCGCCCTGCCCGACACCAGCGTCGTCGAGCTGTATGTGGGCGACAACCTGACCGGCATGCCCGACCACACGGTGCGCTCGGCGCTGGACCTGCTGTGCGCCGCCATCGTCAAGGCAGCCTGAGTTACAATCACCCCTTCATTACACGAGCCACCCGATGCGCCAATACCTTGATTTCATGCGCCACGTGCGCGACCACGGCACCGAGAAGACCGACCGCACCGGCACCGGCACGCGTTCAGTCTTTGGCCACCAGATGCGCTTCAACCTTCAGGACGGCTTCCCGCTCGTGACCACCAAGAAGGTGCACCTGAAGTCGATCATCCATGAACTGATCTGGTTCCTGGCCGGCTCCACCAACATCGCCTACCTAAAGGAAAACGGCGTCTCGATCTGGGACGAATGGGCCGACGCCGAAGGGAACCTGGGCCCGATCTACGGCTACCAGTGGCGCAATTGGCCGACGCCTGGCGGCGGCCACATCGACCAGATCTCGCAGGTGCTCGACCAGATCAGGAACAATCCGGACTCGCGCCGCATGATGGTCTCGGCCTGGAACGTGGCCGACATCCCGCAAATGAAGCTGCCGCCCTGCCATGCGCTGTTCCAGTTCTACGTCGCCGACGGCAAACTGTCGTGCCAGCTGTACCAGCGCAGCGCCGACATCTTCCTGGGCGTCCCGTTCAATATCGCGTCGTATGCGCTGCTGACCCACATGATGGCGCAGCAGGCCGGCCTCGAAGTGGGCGATTTCGTCTGGACCGGCGGCGACTGCCACCTGTATTCGAACCACATGGAGCAGGTCGGCCTGCAGCTGTCGCGCACACCTGGCCCGCTGCCGCAGCTGGTCATCAGGCGCAAGCCGGACTCCCTGTTCGACTACAGGTTCGAGGACTTCGAAGTCACCGGCTACGAGCCGCAAGCGGCGATCAAAGCGCCGGTGGCGGTGTAACATGACGCAGCTGACCATCGTCGTCGCCATCGACGCCCAGCGCGGCATCGGCGTGAACAACACGCTGCCGTGGCACCTGCCCGAAGACCTGGCGCACTTCAAGCGCGTCACGCTCGGCCATCCGATCATCATGGGCCGCAAGACGTTCGACTCGATCGGACGCGCGCTGCCGGGCCGCCGCAACATCGTCATCACGCGCAACCCGGACTGGCGCCACGACGGCGTGGAGGCCGTCACCTCGCTGCCCGCGGCCATCGCACTGGTCGGGGACGAGCCGGCCTCCATCATCGGCGGCGCGCAGATCTTCAACGAGTCGCTGCCGCTGGCGGACCGCATGATCGTTACCGAAATCGAGCATACCTTCGAATGCGACACCTTCTTCCCCGAGCCGGCGCCAGGCGCGTGGATCGAAACGTCGCGCCAGACCATGCATTCGGAGGCTGGCGGCTTCGATTTTTCGTACGTGACGTACCAGCGGGTTTGAGGTATTTATTTCCCAAATTGCAAGAGTGCGCCGAACTCGGCAAATAGTGGTTACTCTTGCAAAAGTTTTTTCACCAGATTGCGGACATTTCTGCGAAAATCCGCATCTTATTTTTTCGGTGCCGTGAGCGACGTTCTGCCAATGTGGCAGTAACAGCCCTCGCGGCGCTTCGCTTTGGAGCTGTCCATGAAATTTCGTTTCCCCATCGTCATCATCGACGAGGATTTTCGTTCCGAGAACACATCCGGCCTCGGCATTCGCGCACTGGCTGCCGCGATGGAAAAGGAAGGCATGGAAGTGCTTGGCCTGACCAGCTACGGCGACCTGTCGCAATTCGCCCAGCAGCAGTCGCGCGCTTCGGCCTTCGTGCTGTCGATCGACGATGAAGAATTCGGCGAAGGCTCGATCGAAGAGACCAACTTCGCGCTGACCGCGCTGCGCGCGTTCGTCAAGGAGATCCGCCACAAGAACGCGGACATCCCGATCTACATTTACGGCGAGACGCGCACTTCGCGCCACATCCCGAACGACGTCCTGCGCGAGCTGCACGGCTTCATCCACATGTTCGAGGACACGCCGGAGTTCGTGGCGCGTCACATCATCCGCGAAGCGAAGTCCTACCTCGACGGCCTGGCGCCGCCGTTCTTCCGCGCGCTGGTCAACTACGCCAACGACGGCTCATACTCGTGGCACTGCCCCGGCCACTCGGGCGGCGTGGCTTTCCTGAAGTCGCCGATCGGCCAGATGTTCCACCAGTTCTTCGGTGAGAACATGCTGCGCGCCGACGTCTGCAACGCGGTTGAAGAACTCGGCCAGCTGCTGGACCACACCGGCCCGGTCGCCAAGTCCGAGCGCAACGCCGCGCGCATCTTCAACGCCGACCACTGCTACTTCGTCACCAACGGCACCTCGACCTCGAACAAGATGGTGTGGCACTCGACGGTCGCTCCCGGCGACATCGTCGTGGTCGACCGTAACTGCCACAAGTCGATCCTTCACTCGATCATCATGTGCGGCGCGATTCCTGTGTTCCTGATGCCGACCCGGAACCACCTCGGCATCATCGGCCCGATTCCGCTGGAAGAGTTCACGCCTGAATCGATCGCCCGCAAGATCGAGGCGAACCCGTTCGCCCGCAATGCCGTCAACAAGAAGCCGCGTATCCTGACCATCACGCAGTCGACC
>DASWSX010000060.1:0-37720 GCA_036402435.1 Telluria sp.
CTGCAGCGCGCGCACCGACGAGACGATGATGCCGAGGTAGGCTTCGCGGAAGCGCGGGTGGTCGGCGATCAGTGCGAACGAGCCCAGGTGCAGGCCGGCCGACATGGTGATGCCGTCGATGCCGGCGTCGAGCGCGGCCGACAGGCGGGTGCGCAGCGTTTCCTTCGGCGAATTCATGGTCAGCTTTTCCATGCAATTCACGAAGATCAGGCCTTCACCTTTTTTGGCGGCCATGGTCGCGCCCACGTGCAGGCGGGTCGCTTCGGCCAGGCGCTCAAGGTCGAACTGGACCACGGCCTTGTCCATGTTGTTGATGTTGAACTTGTAGGTCTTGGTCTTGTCTTTGACGAAGGTGGTGTCGAACTTGCGGTCCGACACATCCTGCACCATCGCATCGGAGATATGCCCGATGCCGCCCAGGCGGGCCGCTTCCAGCGCCAGTTCCGAGGTCGAAATATCGACGCCCATACCGCCAATCATGATGGGTACGTAATCCTTGTTGCCCAGACGCAGGCGGAAATCATCAACACGTTTCATTGCTATCCTTAGACTACCGGGTTCCGGGGGCGTAACACTCGCGCTGGCGGCGTATTGCGCACCCTCCATTCTACTCCATGGGCCAAAATGGCCGAATTCGAGCAGTGTTAATCGCGGAAATTGTTAAATTCAAGCGGCATATCCGGCACATCCTTGCGCAGCATCGCCATGGCTGCCTGCAGGTCGTCGCGCTTGGCGCCGGTGACGCGCACCGATTCGCCCTGGATGCTGGCCTGTACCTTCATCTTGCTGTCCTTGATGACCTTGACGATCTTCTTGGCGTCCTCGGTCTCGATGCCGTTCTTGACCTTGATGACCTGCTTGACCTTGTCGCCGCCGATCTTCTCGACCTTGCCTTCGTCAAGGAAGCGCACATCGACCTTGCGCTTGGACATTTTGTTGATCAGGACGTCACGCACCTGCGACAGCTGGAAGTCGGAATCGGCGTAAGCGGTCAGTTCTGCTTCTTTTTGCTCGACCTTGGCCGAGCTGCCCTTGAAGTCGAAGCGGGTCGTTATTTCCTTGTTCGATTGCTCGACCGCGTTTTTCACTTCGATCATGTCTGCTTCAGAGACGACGTCAAATGATGGCATAGTAGGTTTCCTCTTTTGTTTTACTTGCTAATTGTAGAATGCCGATATTTTAACGGACAACCGGCTCGCGCCCCGCCCTGATGGCTGGAAAATGTCGCTTCTGGCCTATAATCGGCTAAAAAACACGGTATCCCATGCACGCACACCTCGCCATCGAACACGATTTCCCGCTCAAGTCCCTCAATACCTTCGGCCTCGACGCGCGCGCGCGCCGCTACCTGCGCGTCGGTACGCCCGATGACCTGGCCGCCGTGATGCGCGACCCGGACCTGTCGGCGATGCCGCGCCTGGTGCTGGGCGGGGGCAGCAATGTGCTGCTCACGCGCGACTTCGACGGGCTGGTGCTGCACATGACCGGCCTGGGCCGTGAGCTGGCCGGCGAGAGCGCGACCCACGTGCTGGTGCGCGGCGCCGCCGGCGAGAGCTGGCATGGCTTCGTGCAGTACACGCTGGCGCAGGGCCTGGGCGGGCTGGAAAACATGTCGCTCATTCCCGGCACGCTGGGCGCGGCACCGATCCAGAATATTGGCGCCTACGGCGCCGAAGTCAAGGACGTGTTCCACTCGCTGACCGTGTTTGACCTGGCCGGCGGCGGGCTGCGCACGATGGACGCCGCGGCCTGCCGCTTCGGCTACCGCGACAGCATCTTCAAGCGCGAAGAAGGGCAGGGGCTGGTGATCGTCGACGTCACCTTCGCGCTGCCGCGCGCGTGGCAGCCGAACCTGCGCTACGCCGAACTGGCGCAGGCGCTGGACGAAGCCGGGATCAGGCAGCCGACGCCGCAGCAGGTCAGCGACGCCGTGGTGGCGATCCGCCGCCGCAAGCTGCCCGACCCGGCGGTTATCGGCAACGCCGGCAGCTTTTTCAAGAACCCGGTGGTCACCGGCGCGCAGTGTGCGCAGCTGCTGGAGAGGTTCCCGGCGCTGGTGCACCACGCGCAGCCGGACGGCAGCGAGAAACTGGCGGCCGGATGGCTGATCGACCAGTGCGGATGGAAGGGCAAGGCGCTCGGCGCCGCTGGCGTCTATCCAAAGCAGGCGCTGGTGCTGGTGAATAATGGGGGCGCCAGCGGCGCCGAGGTGCTGGCGCTGGCGCGCGCAATCCAGGCGGACGTGCAGGAACGCTACGGCGTGCTGCTCGAACCCGAACCGGTGTTTATCTAGCCGCTGCTTATTCGGCGGCCAGGCACACCCGGTTGCGCCCGCCCGACTTGGCCGCGTACAGGGCCTTGTCGGCGCGTTCTATCAGCTCGGCCACCGAGCTGCCTGGGCCCGGTACCGCTGTGGCCACGCCGATCGACATCGTCACCACATCGAAGGAGGCCGCGCCGGCATTCTCGATCGCCAGCGCCTGCAGGTGGCTGCGGCACGCTTCCGCGATGACCATCGCGCCGGCCGTGTCGGTATCGGGCAGCACGATGGCAAATTCCTCGCCGCCGTAGCGCACTGCCATGTCGGCCGGGCGTTTCAGGTGCTCGGTCAAGACCGCCGCGGCCTTTTTCAGGCACAGGTCGCCGGCCTGGTGGCCGTAAGTGTCGTTATGGTGCTTGAAGCAGTCGATGTCGCACATCAGCAGCGACAGCGGCTTCTTTTCGCGCTGGCCGCGCTGCCATTCGACCGGCATCACTTCATCGAAGCGGCGGCGGTTGGCGATGCCCGTCAGGCCGTCGAGCGCGGCCAGCTTCTGCAGTTCGATGTTGGCGTCGGCCAGCCGCTGCTGGCTCTCGCGCAGGAAGCGGAAAGCCTCGTCGCGCTGCAGGCCGCTGATATAACCGGCCGAGTGATAGCGCACGCGCGCCAGCAGTTCGAGGCGGTCGGGCAGCTTGACCACATAGTCGTTGGCGCCGACGGCAAAGCTGTGCGCCTTCAGTTTTGGGTCCTCTTTGGCCGACAGCACGATCACCGGCACCGGCGCCAGCGATTCGTGCGCGCGGTAGGCCTGGATCAGCGCGAAACCATCGATCTCCGGCATGACCAGGTCTTGCAGGATCACGGTAGGCTTCATCTTGAGCGCGGTCTCGACCGCATCCCGGGCGCTGCTCACGTAGTGGAATTCGATATCTTCGAGGCCATCGAGCATGCGGCGTACCGCTTCAACGATGATGAGCTGGTCGTCCACCAGCAAGACGCGCACTTTGAAAGGGGTGACGCTCGGCTCCTGCGACATCTGCAACTGGCTGTTATCTGGCATGCGACTCTTTACTCTGGTGCCCCTGCAAGCGGGCTGTATTCATAATTTGGCGCCAATTTTACTGCGTAACGCGCGCGCGATGCCGTCGAGTGGAAGAATATTCTGCGACGCGCCCATTTCGGCGGCCGCCCGCGGCATGCCCCATACCGCGCTGGAGGCTTCGTCCTGGCTGATCGTGGCCTTGCCGGCTTCACGCATGGCGAGCAGGCCGGCGGCGCCGTCGCGGCCCATCCCGGTCAGCAGCACGCCGGTCGCCGCGCCGCTCCAGTGCTGTGCCACGCAGCGGAAAAATACGTCGACCGACGGCCGGTACGCGTACTCGCGCGGCGCCTCGTCGTAATAGAGCCGCCCGCCGGGGCCGAGCAGCAGGTGGTCGTTGGTCATCGCGACCTGCACCGTGCCAGGCGCGAGCAGGTCGCCGTCGGCAATGACCCGTACCGGCATGGTGAGCTGGTCGCCCAGCCAGCGCGCGAACTGCGGCGCGAAGTGGGCGTCGATATGCTGCACGACGACGATCGACGTTCCCGCCGGCGGCTGCCAGCCGGACAGGATGGTCGCGACGGCAATCGGCCCCCCGGTGGAGGCGCCGATCGCCAGCAGGTGACTCGCCGGACCGTCCTGGCCTGTGGCCACTGCGGTGCGCGCAGCAGGCCCGGCGCCGCTCACGCGCAGCAGTTTGCCGATGGTCTTGATCTTGGCCAGCAGCTCGGCGTCGCCGCCTTTGCGCTGGGAAGGGGTCGCCGTGACGTCCAGTGCCCCTGCGCCCATCGCGCGGAACACCTGGCCCACGCTGTCCTGCGGCTGGCCGGTGACGACCAGGATCGCGCACGGGCTGTTCGCCATGATCTGCCGGGTCGCTTCGATGCCGTCGAGCTCCGGCATGTTCAGGTCCATCAGCACCAGGTCGGGGTGGTTATCGGCGCACATGCGCACCGCTTCAAGGCCGGTGCGGGCAATCCACAGCACCTGGTGCTCACTGGTGCTTGCCACTACCCGGCGCAGCGCTTCGGCCGCCATGGCGACGTCGTTGGCGATCCCGATCTTCATGCGCGGGCTTCCCCGATCAGGTCGAACACCGCGTCGAGCAGGGTCTCGTCGTGGAAGCTGCCCTTGGTCAGGTAGTAGTCGGCGCCGGCCGCCATGCCGCGCGCGCGGTCCTCGGGGCGGTCCTTGTACGACACGATCATCACCGGCAGCTTGTGCAGGTCGACGTCCTTGCGGATCAGGGCGACCAGCTCGATGCCGTCCATGCGCGGCATGTCGACGTCGGTGATGACCAGGTCGTAGCCGCCGCTGCGCGCCGCGTTCCAGCCGTCCATGCCGTCGATCGCGACGTCGACCTCGTAGCCGCGCCCGAGCAGCAGCTTGCGCTCCATTTCGCGGACCGTCAGCGAATCGTCGACCACCAGCACGCGGCGCGCGCTGCGGCGTGCCGCGTCGCCGGCGGACAGCTGGTGCAGGCCGCCCTGGTGCAGCAGCTTGTCGATCGACAGCAGCAGGTCGGCCACGTCGAGGATCAGCACCGGCATGCCGTCGTCGAGCAGGGCGGCCGCGCTGACGTCGCGCATCTTGCCGAAAATCGGATCGAGCGCCTGCACCGCCAGGCTATGCTCGCCGCGGATGGCGTCGACCACCAGCGCGTAGCGCCGCTGAGCGCTGCCGATCACCAGCACCGACAGCTCGCCCGCGCCTGGCGCGATCTGGCCCAGCTCGAGCACCTGCGCCGCCGGCACCAGCCCGAGATGCTCGCCGCCGAAATCGAAAAACTGTTTATTTTCGAGCGTGCTGATGGCCGACTGCGGCACCTTCAGCACCCGCTCCACCTTCACGATCGGGAGCGCATAGGCCTCGCCCTGGACGTCGAACACCAGCGCGCGCACGATCGACTGCGTCAGTGGCAGCGTGATCGAGGTGCGGAAGCCCATGCCCGGCTGCGACTCGATGCGCACCGTGCCATTCTGTTCGCGGATTACCTGCTGCACGACGTCGAGCCCGACGCCGCGGCCGGAAATCGCGCTGGCGGCCTCCTTCAGGCTGAACGCGGGCAGGAACAGGAATTCGAGCAGTTCGCCCGGCGACATGGCGGCGGCCATCGCCTGGCTTGCCATGCCGCGCGCGATAACGTTGGCGCGGATGCGCTCGAGGTCGACGCCGCGGCCGTCATCGCTGATTTCGATGTTCAGCATGCCGGCGCGGTGGCGCGCCTCGAGCCGGATCGTGCCGCTCGCAGGCTTGCCAGCGGCGATGCGCTCGTCCGCGGTCTCCATGCCGTGGTCGACCGCATTGCGCAGCATGTGGTTCAGCGGGCTTTCGATTTTCGCGAGGATGTCGCGGTCGACCAGCGTGTCCTCGCCTTCGATCAGCAGCTGCGCGTCCTTGCCCAGGCTGCGCGCGAGGTCGCGCACCATGCGCGGAAACGGATGCACCCCGTCGCGGAACGGCCGCATGCGCAGCGCCAGCACTTCGTCGACCAGGCCCTTCGACACGCCCAGCACGCGGCGTTCGTAGTTCTCGATGTCGGCGATGTGGCCGATCACGAACTGCTTCAACGGGCCGGCCTTTTGCAGCAGCTGCGACGAACGCTCCACCAGCGCCGCGTCGCCGCTGCGGATTACCGCCTCGTGCAGCTGTTCGATCGCCTGCAGCACGCTGGACTGGTTGCGCTTGTGGCGCTGCAGGGCTTCCACGGCTGGCCGCATCTGGTGCGCGTTGACCCGCGATTCGCTGGCGAGGGCGAGCAGCTTGTCGTAGTCCTGGCCAACGCGTGGAGCCGCGGGTTCAGCCGGCTGCACCGGTGCAGCCGGTGCCGGCCCGGGCGGCGGGAGCGGCGCCGACTGCAGCTGCGCGATGCCGGCGATCGCCCCGATCGCCGCCGTAATCCGCGCCGAATTTTGCAGCATCCACGCCTCGATGGTGTCTTCGGTCAGCGCCGCGAACTGCAGGATCAGGTCGACCCCGGACAGCAGCACGTCGATGCGCGCCGGCGTCAGTTCGAGCTTGCCGTGCTGGGCCGCGACGAAGGCGTCCTCCATCGCATGGGCCACCTGCACCGCGACGTCGAGGTTGACGATGGCGGCCGCGCCCTTGATCGAATGCGCCGCGCGCATCATCACGTCGATGGCGTCAGCGGGTGCGGCGCCGCGTTCCATGGCCAGCAGAGCGTCGGTCAGCGTGCGCGCCTGGCCGTCCGCCTCCATGCGGAACAGGTCGAGCAGCGAAAACTGGCTCAGGTCGCCGTTGTAGTCCTGGCTCATCGCAACAGCCTCGTCATTTGTTGTCCGATCAACGGGGCGTCTAGCACGCCGATGTGCATGGCGTCGTGGGTGGTCACGCCCACCAGCCAGCGTTCCAGCCCGCGGTTGATGGTTGCGGCCGGCGCCGTCAGGCCGCCCGCGGCGTAGCGCACAATCCCGTACAGGTCGGCCACGGGCAGCGCGAACGAACGGCCGTCCCAGCCGACCACCAGCAGCCGCGCGAAGGTGTGGCGTCCCGCGCGCACTGGCGCGTCGCGCTCGTCGATGCCGATCAGCGACGCCAGCGAAACCGCCGGCGTCAGCTTGCCGCCCACGTTGACGATGCCCGCCAGCCCGGGCGCCGCCCGGTGCGGCAGGCGGTGGCTCGGAGCTTCCGGCGCCACCTGCAGCACCATCGCCGTCGGCAGCGCCAGCCACTCGCGGCCGATACGAAACGCCAGCGCCGAAGTGTCGGTGGCGTCCGGCGCGGCGACCGGCTGGCGCAGCTGCGCCGCCCACTCGGCGCGGTAGTCGTCGCCCACCGGGCGTTGCAGGTTGCGCTGGGCGGCATCCGCGTACACGTCGCAATTGCGGCAGTGGACCGCGGCATCCAGCTTGGCGCAGCTTTTGTCGCCGGCCACGCCGGTCAGGTTCCAGCAGGCGGCGCCGGTCATGTGCGGCCTTTGCGGGCGCCGTCATTGGCGCGCTGGTAGACGCGCGCGGCGCGCTGGCGCAGCGTGTCGGACTCGGCGGCGTCGCCGCGCTGGCCCGCCAGCAGGGCCAGGTGGCATAGCGCCTCGTAATGGTCGGGCTTCAGGTAGACGCAGCGGCGCCAGTGGCCCTCGGCGGCGGCCAGCTTGCGTTCGCACTCGCTGGTCAGGCCGAGGATGAAGTAAGCCTCGGCGGCGTCGGGCGCTGCATCCAGCACGCGCTGGCAGGCCGCTGCCGCGCCGGCATGGTCGCCCTGGTCGGCCTGCTGGCGCGCCTGTGCCAGTTCCGCGCCGATATCGATACTGGCCGCGGCCGGCGCAGGTTTGCGCGGGCGCTGCGCTTTTACCGGCGCGGCGGCCGCAACCGGCACGGACCGCGGCAATGTGCGCGGTACCCGCGCCGGCTTAGCTGCCGGCGCGGGCGCCGCGAGGGCCTTTTGCAGTGCAAAGGCGCCGGTCGCGCGCACCGCGGCAAAACCGTTGCGGCAATAGGCGGGTACTTCCGCGTAGCCGGCGAACAGCACACCGTCGTCCCCCAGCAGCGCATGCAGCCTGGCGATCGCGGCGGCGACCGTGGCTTCGTCAAAATAGATCAGCAGGTTGCGGCAGAAGACGACATCGTAATGGCCGCCGGCGGCCAGGTCGGTCGCCAGCAGGTTGCCGTGGCCGAAGCGCACCTGCGCCCGGATAGCGTCGTTGATCTGGTATTCGGCGTCCACCGGCGTGAAATAACGCTCGCGGAACGCCAGGTTGGCCCCGCGGAACGCGTTGCGCGTGTAGCGCCCGCGCCGGGCGCGCTCCAGCGCAACCTCGGACAGGTCGACCGCGTCGATGCTGTACGCGGCAGCGACAACACCGGCGTCTGCCAGCGCCATCGCCATCGAATAGGGTTCCTCGCCGCCGGCACACGGCACTGACAGTATCCGCACCACACGCCCCGGTGCGGCCGCCAGGCGGCGCTGCACAAAACCGGCGGCGGCCGCAAACGCCTTGGCGTCGCGGAACATCCACGACTCGGGCACGACCAGTAGTTCGGTCAGCGCGCGCAGCTCGTGCGGCGTAATGCCGGCAGCGTAGGCCGCCGCGTCGGCGACGCCGCATTCGGCCATGCGCCGGGTCACCGCGCGTGCGATGGCCACCTCGTCAAGGTCCAGCCCAGTCTCCTGCCGCACCAGGTCGCGCACGTTCATGGCAGCGCCTCGTGCGGCTGGAACAGCAGGGCGCGCGCCTCCTGGCTGAGCAGCCCTTGCGGTTCGACCAGCTGCAGCATGCCGCCGGCGCCGCCGGCGCCGCCGGCGACGCGGCCAAGGAATGGCGCGCCCGACACGCCGCTGTCGGCAAGCGCGCTTTCATCGATGGTTTCGATCCCGGCGACATGCTCGGCCAGCAGCCCGAGCGGACGGGTGGCCCCATCGCACGGGTAGTCGACCAGGATGATGCGGGTGTCGAACCAGAGCTGCCCGGCGGGCGCGCCGGCCAGCTGCGACAGGTCGATCACCGGCACCGGCGAGCCATGCAGGTCGAGCAGGCCCGCCACGTAAGCGGGGGCCAGCGGCAGCTGCTTCAGGCCCGCCACCGGCAGCACGCGCGCGATGGCGCCGAGGCGCATCCCGTAGCGGTCCGGGCCGATGTGGAAGACCAGTACCTTCATGCCCGCCCTAGTTGTTGACCGCGAAGGTGGCAACCGAGGACTGCAGGTCGCTGGCCGCGTACTGGAGCTGGTGGACCGCCTCGCTGGTAGCCTTCAGCGATTCAACGGTCTGATGGGTCGCGTCGCTCAGCTGCATCATGGTGTCGGAAATCTGGCTTGCGCCGATCGCCTGCGACTGCATCCCCTGCAGCACCACGTCGAACTGCGGCGCCAGCTTCTGCACCTGGTCCATCACCGACGACAGCTGTTCGGCCACCTGGCTTACCTCGCCGACGCTGCGGCGGATCTCTTCGGAGAACTTGTCCATTCCCATGACGCTGGCCGATACCGCCGACTGCATCTCCTTGAGCATCTGCTCGATGTCCCACGTCGATACCGAGGTCTGGTCCGCAAGGCGGCGGATTTCGGTGGCGACCACCGAAAAGCCGCGGCCCGCCTCGCCGGCCTTTTCCGCTTCGATCGCGGCGTTCAGCGACAGGATGTTGGTCTGGTCGGCGACCTTGGTAATCGTGGTCAGCACGCCGTTGATGTTGCTGGCCTTTTCCGACAGCGCAGCCAGCTTGGCGTTGATCGAATCGGTCGCCGCGACCATGTTCTGCATGGTCCGATCCATGCGGCGCAGGTTGTCCTGCGCGTCGGCGGTAGCCTGCGTGGTGTAGTCGGCCACTTCGGTGGCTTCTTCCATCGTCTTGAGCAGCTGCGAGGTGTTGGCCGACATTTCCTTGGTCGTCGACAGGATCTCCATGCTGGTCTGCGCCTGTTCGACGCCGGTGGCTTCCTGCTGCTTGGCCGAGGCGGCGATTTCGGTGGCGGAGGTGGTGACCTGGATGCCGGCCTTCTGGACATTATTGATCAGCGCGCGCAGGTTCTCGACCATCGTCTTCAGGCCGTCGCCCATGCGCCCGATGGCGTCGTCGCCGCTGACGGTGACGCGGCCGGTCAGGTCGCCGCCGGCGGCCTTCGATACGACGTCAAGCAGGGCATCCACCTTGGCACGCAGTTCGTTGGCCACCGCCAGTTCCTTGGCCTGACTGTCCTCGATCGCTTGCGCCATGCGGTTGAATTCAGCGGTCACGTTGCCCAGCTCATCGCGTGCCAGCACCTTCGCGCGCGCCGACTGGTCGCCCGCGGCGATCCTGCCGACGACTTCGGTCAGGTTGTTCAGCGGCGCGAGGATTGCCTTGCCGAGCATGACGGCGATGGTGGAAGCGAGCAGGATGCAGATGGCGCCGCCGGCAACCAGCACCATCGACATCGACTTCTGCAGCTCGGCCGATTCGGCCGAGCGCTGCGCCATCAGGCGGTTTTCGTCGGCGGCGACTTCGGCGAGCGTCTTGCGGATTTCGCCCACCGATGCGAACCCCGTGAACAGCTCGGGCGCGCGGGCGATGCTCGCTGTTGCTTCGGGCGTCGGTCCGAGGGCGCGGCGTTTCTCGGTCAGCGGGCGGATAACATTGTCGAGCCACGAATCGATCATCGCCGCCACTCTCCGCAGGCGCTGCTGCTGGGCGGGAGCGTCGGCCGTCAGGCTGATCGCGTGATTGACGTTCTTGTGCAGCAGCGCTTCTTCGTCGACATCGGGCGTCAGGAACCGTTCTTCGCCAGTGAGCATGTAGCCGCGTACCTGGTTCTGCAGGTCGAGCACGTTGGCGCCGATCTGGTCGGTCTCGAGCAGCACTTCCAGCGTATGCCGGTCGAGGCGGGTTGCTTCGGAAACTTTGGAGAAATTGTTGTAGGCGAGCACAAGCAAGATCAGGAGGATGGTGACAATTGCACCGAAGCCGGCGTAAAGTTTTTGCTTGATGCTAAGGTCCTGCAGCATGGATTCTCCCGATACCAAAATTTGTGCTGCAAATGTAACATTTTGGCGGGCTGGACGGGGGCTTTTCCCTACGGTTTCGGCCAACCTGTTACATTTTTCGCCCAAAAAAAAGCCGCCTGGGAAGGCGGCTTTGGACCAGTCGCGCAATTCTATTGCCCGCGCTTTTCGCGCGCCTTGGCCGCGATCCGCATGCGCAGCGCATTCAGCTTGATGAAGCCGCCCGCGTCGGCCTGGTTGTAGGCGCCGCCGTCTTCGTCGAAGGTCGCGATGTTCATGTCGAACAGCGAGTCGGTCTTCGAATCGCGCGACACCACGATCACATTGCCCTTGTAGAGCTTGACGCGCACCCAGCCGTTGACGGTGGCCTGGGTGTGGTCGATCAGGGTCTGGATCGCGACGCGCTCCGGCGCCCACCAATAGCCGTTGTAGATCATCGACGCGTAGCGCGGCATCAGGTCGTCCTTCAGGTGCGCCACTTCGCGGTCCAGCGTGATCGATTCGATCGCCCGGTGCGCGCGCAGCATGATGGTGCCGCCCGGGGTTTCGTAGCAGCCGCGCGACTTCATGCCGACGTAGCGGTTCTCGACCAGGTCGAGGCGGCCGATGCCGTGCTTGCCGCCGAGGCGGTTCAGTTCGGTCAGCACCGTGGCCGGCGACATGCGCACGCCGTTCAGCGCGACGATGTCGCCTTTCTCGTATTCGATGTCGAGGTATTCCGCGCTGTCCGGCGCCGCTTCAGGGCTGACCGTCCAGCGCCACATCGATTCCTCGGCTTCGGCGCTCGGGTTCTCGAGGTGACGACCTTCGAAGCTGATGTGCAGCAGGTTGGCGTCCATCGAGTACGGCGCGCCGCCGGCCTTGTGCTTCATGTCGACCGCGATGCCCGCGTCTTCCGCGTACTTCAGCAGTTTTTCGCGCGACAGCAGGTCCCACTCGCGCCATGGCGCGATGATCTTGACGTCCGGCTTGAGCGCATACGCGCCCAGTTCGAAGCGCACCTGGTCGTTGCCCTTGCCGGTGGCGCCGTGCGAGATGGCGTCGGCGCCGGTTTCGCGCGCGATCTCGATCAGGCGCTTGGCGATCAGCGGACGCGCGATCGAGGTGCCGAGCAGGTATTCGCCTTCGTAGACGGTATTGGCGCGGAACATCGGGAACACGAAGTCGCGCACGAATTCTTCGCGCACGTCGTCGATGTAGATGTTTTCAGGCTTGATGCCGAACTTGATCGCCTTGGCGCGCGCAGGCTCGAGCTCTTCGCCCTGGCCAAGGTCGGCGGTGAAGGTGACGATTTCGCAGCCGTAGTTATCCTGCAGCCATTTCAGGATGACGGAGGTATCGAGGCCGCCGGAGTAGGCGAGAACTACTTTTTTGATGTCGCTCATGGGAGTTCCAGTGTAAGACGTGAGGTGAGGGTGGATTGGTCAGCTGGCCCTTGGGTATGTCGCTCCCGCGACGGGCCAACGATAGTGCATGGTGGTGGATAGTTTATTTGGATTCGATCCGGCCTAGGAGGAGGTATTCGATCAGGGCCTTCTGCACGTGCAGGCGGTTTTCGGCTTCGTCCCAGACGACCGACTGCGGGCCGTCGATCACTTCCGCCGATACTTCCTCGCCGCGGTGCGCCGGCAGGCAGTGCATGAACAGCGCGTCGTCGCTGGCGCGCGCCATCTTGGCCGAGTCGACGATGAAGCCGTCGAAGGCGGCCAGGCGTTCGGCGTTTTCCTTCTCGTAGCCCATGCTGGTCCACACGTCGGTGTTGACCAGGTGCGCGCCTTCACAGGCGTCGGACGGGTTGTCGAAGAAGGTGTAGCGTTCGGTGGCGACCAGCGACTTGTCGATGTCGTAGCCTTTTGGCGTCGACACGTTCAGGTGGAAGCCGAATACTTCGGCCGCCTGCAGCCACGAGTACAGCATGTTGTTGGCGTCGCCGATCCACGCCACCGTCTTGCCGGTGATCGAGCCGCGGTGTTCGGTATAGGTGAAGATGTCGGCCAGTACCTGGCACGGGTGGTGTTCGTTGGTCAGGCCGTTGATGACAGGGACGCGCGAATTGGCGGCGAAACGCTCGATGATCTCCTGGCCGAAGGTGCGCACCATGATGATGTCGCACATGCGGCTCATGACCTGGCCCGCGTCTTCGACCGGCTCGCCGCGTCCGAGCTGGCTGTCGCGCGTGTTCAGGTAAATGGCCGCGCCGCCCAGCTGGTGCATGCCGGCCTCGAACGACAGGCGGGTACGGGTCGAGCTTTTCTCGAATACCATCACCAGCGTGCGGTCGACCAGCGGGTGGTAGATCTCGTAGTTCTTGAATTTCTGCTTGATGACGCTGGCGCGCGCGATCACGTACTCGAATTCGTCGCGGGTGAAGTCGGAGAATTGCAGGAAGTGCTTGATCGGGTTCGTAGGCATGATGACAACTTAGGTGCGTGTATCCTTACAATTATAAGGGTTTTGCCAAGTCGCCGCCGGCGAGCCCGCCTTAGTACAGCGTCTGGGCCGATTCGTGCAGCAGCTGCTTGTACAGCGCGTGACGGAACGACGCGATCTTCCCCTCGGCTACCGCATCGAGCACGGCGCACTGCGGCTCGATCAGGTGGCGGCAGTTGTAGAACTTGCAGCCGCCGAGGTAGGGCTTGAACTCCACAAAAGCGCGTTCGATCATGCCTTCGGTGAGGTGGTACAAGCCGAACTCCTGGAAGCCTGGCGAATCGATGATCTGGGTCTCGCCCGGCATCTTGTACAGGCGCGTGAAGGTCGTGGTGTGCTTGCCGGTGTCGAGGGCGGCCGAGATTTCACGCACGGCAATATCGGCGTCCGGCACCAGCAGGTTGATCAGGGACGACTTGCCCATGCCCGACTGGCCGATAAAGATCGACGACTGGCCTTCGAGCAGCGGCAGCAGGGTTGCAACCGCGTGCTCCGGGTGGGTGCGCGCCGACACTTCATGAATCGGGTAGCCGAGCGACCCGTACATCACCAGGCGCTCGCGCGCCTTCGGCAGCAGGTCGGCCACGTCGGTCTTGTTCAGGATGAGGTGCGCCTCGATGCCGGCCGCCTCGGCCGCCACCAGCGAGCGCGAGATCAGGTCGTCGGCGAAACCCGGTTCGGTGGCCACGACGATGAACAGGCGCGTCAGGTTCGCGGCCAGCAGCTTGGACTTGTACTGGTCGGAGCGGTACAGAAGCGTCTTGCGCTCGGTGATCGCCTCGATGACGGCCTGGTTCTCGGACGTTTTGGCCAGCTTGACGATGTCGCCGACCGCCACGTTGGTCTTTTTGCCGCGCGTGACGCACTGGAGCATTTCGCCTTCGGCGTCGGCCAGGTAGTGGCGGCCATGGGCCGCGATGATGGTGCCGAGAAGCCCGCTCATGCGCCGGCCCGCTGCGCGTACAGCGCGTCGGCCTTGGCGGCGCAGATGAAGTCGTTGTTGGTCAGCTTGCCGCCGGCCGAATGGGTGCAATAGCTGACGGTGCAGCTGTTGTAGGTCACCGCGAGGTCCGGGTGGTGGTCCTGGCGGTGCGTCATCCACGCCAGCGCGTTCACGAATTCGATGGTCTCGTGGTAGTCGCGCAGCGCGTAGCGGCGCTCGATGCGCGCGCCGGCCTGCGTCCAGCCGTCCAGTTCCGCCAGCAGGCTGGCTACGGCGCCAGCGTCCAGCGCGGGCGGGGAAAAGGTGCAGTTCATGTCGCGCAGGCTCATTGTGCCCCCGCCAGGTTCAGTTGACGGATGCGCACCGACGCCGGCGGATGCGAATCATAGAAGGCCGAATGCAGCGGGTCGGGCGTCAGGGTCGACGCGTTATCCTCGTACATCTTGACCAGCGCGGAGACCAGGTCGCGTGCTTCAGTGTGTTTGGCGGCGAAGGCGTCGGCTTCGAATTCGTGCTTGCGCGAAGTGATCGACGTCAGCGGCGACAGCACGAAGGTGAACACCGGCAGCACCAGCATGAACAGGATCAGCGCGATGGCGTCGTTGCCCGCGCCGAGCATCGGCTCCACGCCCAGGCCGGTGTAGAACCATGGCTGCTCCTTCAGGTAACCGAGCAGGGCGAGGAAGCCGAGCGACACCGCGAACATTACCGCGATGCGCTTGACGATGTGTTTCAGCTTGAAGTGGCCCAGTTCGTGCGCCAGCACCGCTTCGATCTCCTGCGGCGCCAGGCGCGCCAGCAGCGTGTCGAAGAACACGATGCGCTTGTTGGCGCCAAAGCCCGAGAAGTAGGCGTTGCCGTGCGCGCTGCGCTTCGAGCCGTCCATCACGAACAGGCCTTTGGACGCGAAGCCGACGCGCTGCATCAGTCCTTCGATGCGCGCTTTCAGGCTTTCGTCGGCCAGCGGCGTGAATTTGTTGAACATCGGCGCGATAACGGTCGGGAACAGCACCATCATCAGCAGCTGGAAGCCGCTCCACACCAACCAGGCGTAGAACCACCACAGCGGACCGGTCTTGTCCATCAGCGTCAGCACGATCCAGACCAGCGGCAGGCCGATTGCGATGCCGAGCAGGGCGCCCTTGACCATGTCGGCGATCCACAGCTTGATGGTCATCTTGTTGAAGCCGAAGCGCTCTTCGAGCACGAACTGGCGGTAGTAGTCGAACGGCAGGTCGAGCAGGCCGGAGACGACCGCGAACGCCGCGAGCAGGCCAAGCTGGAAGGCCATGCCTGGTCCGGTGGCGTCGAGCACCGCCAGCGACAAGGCCTGTAGGCCGCCGAGCAGGGTGAAACCGATCAGTACAAATCCGCCGAACAAGGTGGTTACCATGCCGAACCTGGTCTTGGCGACCGTGTAGTCGGCGGCCTTCTGGTGCGCGTCTAGCGGGATTTTGGCGGCGAATTCCGCCGGCACCTGGGCGCGGTTGGCGAGGACGTGGCGCACGTGGCGTCCGGCCAGCCAGAAGCGCAGGGTCAGGGTAATTACAAAGAAACTGACGAACAAAATCGAAAACACGAGTGAATACATTCTGTGCCTGTGAGAAAATGCAGGATTGTTTAGGCCGAAGAGAGAATTATGTCACATGCCACCGATTTAGCAGCACCGGCCGCGCCGCAGCGCCCGAACGAGTTCAACCTGGTCTGGGTTGACATGGAAATGACCGGGCTCGATCCGGACACCGACCGCATCATCGAAGTGGCGGTGGTGGTGACCGACATGCATCTGAACGTGCTGGCCGAAGGCCCGGTGTTTGCAATTCACCAGTCGGACGAGACGCTGGACAAGATGGATTCGTGGAACAAGGGCACGCACGGCCGTTCCGGCCTGATCGAGCGCGTGAAAGCGTCGACCGTGACGGAAGCGGATGCGGAAGCGGCGCTGATCACGTTCCTGAAGAATTTCGTACCGGCCAACAAGTCGCCGATGTGCGGCAACACGATCTGCCAGGACCGCCGCTTCATGGCGCGCGGCATGCCGAAGCTGGAAGCGTTCTTCCACTATCGCAACCTGGACGTGTCGACGCTGAAGGAACTGTGCCGCCGCTGGAAGCCGGAGATCGTGGGCGGGTTCAAGAAGCACCAGAAGCACACGGCGCTGGCCGACATCCTTGAGTCGGTTGAGGAACTGAAGTACTACCGCGAGCATTTCATCAAGCTGTAAATCCAGACGGCGGAAGAGGCCGAAGGCCATCATCCGCCGCTTTGCATTTTAAGTCTCCACCGCGGGCAAGCACGGCGCGCGCGGGTCGAGCGCTGCGGCGCGGACCCTGCGGCTGGCCTGCTTCGACGCGGTGTTCGTCTTGAACACCACGCAGGCGGCGTCGTCGCCGATCCGCGTCACCGTCGTCAGCGAGCCGCGTTGATAGCGGTCCAGCGCCACCGTGTCGACCGTGTCGACCCGTACCACCAGCCCCACCGGCACCAGCTTGCCGTGGCGCTTGGCCATGTGCCACTCGGCCTTGCGTCCCACCGTCGAATATCCGTTACTGACCACATCCCAGAAATTGAGCGGCAGGGTGCGCCTTGCCGGCGGCACCACGTCGATCGACGTGCGTCCGTCCTCGTCGTGCACCAGCAGCTTGTAACCCGCCACCCCGGTGCACTGGCGCGTGGCCGCACCGGTTTCGCGGTCGAACGACAGGATCGTGCACGCCTTGCCATGCAGGTCGGTCGTGATGGTGGCAGCGTAGGCAGGCGGGGCGCTGGTAAAGGCGGCCAGGGCGGTAAGGGCGGCGAGTGAGCGGATCATGGCGGTTCCTTGCATGGTGGACGCGGATGCCCTTATATTTTCATATGGCAAAAACCCGGCGCATTGGGACAGCGCAATTCCCCAGCAGATGAGCCTGCCTGCGGGCAGGGCTGACTGCCCGGTGCCTTCCCAAGACGATGCAAAGCGCGCTATATTTCAACTATTGCAATTGACTTGCGCGGCACCAGCGCCGACTTCACCATGCTCAATTTCGTGCGCGCCGTCGGGGCGCGCCTCAGGGAGACCGGCTCGATCCTGTGGCGCTGCTTCTATAGCGTGACCCTGACCATCCTGTGCTCGATCGGCCTGGCGTTCATCCCGCAAGGCATCGAGTCGCTGCGGCTGGTGAGCCAGGCGGGGTGGAACTTCCCGGTGTTCGTCGTCTCAGTGGCAGCCTGGTCGCTGGCGGCGTGGTACAGCGCGCGCCTGACGTTGGGCCGCGTGTTTGCCGGCAACGCCATCGTCGACTGTTCCGACACGCCCTACGTCGAGTGGCTGCGCACCTGGCTGCCGCGTATGCTCGGCGTGCTGCCCCCGACGCTGCTGACGGTGCGTTACCACCTGCTTGGCGAGCCGGTGCACGCGCTGGCGATGGCTGGCGTGTCGCTGTCGATTGCCGCGTTCGTGCTGTCGCCGCATCGCTGGTTCGGCTCGCGCCTGAGCCGGCTTCCGGGCAGCGAGGCATCGTTCCGCTTCGTCGAGATGCAGCGCCGTACCCGCGTGACGGTCATTACCGTGATCGCGTTGTCGTTCGTGCTGCTGCTGGCGATCTGGTGGAAACCGGTCGAAGTCACCCGCGTGGTGACCGCGCCGGCGCTGATGTGCTTTGCGTTTGCCAGCTGGATCCTGTTCGGTGACCTGGTGCTGACCTATTATTTCCGCCACTTCAACCTGCCGTCGATGGCGCCGCTGCCGTTGCTGCTGCTGGTGTTGTTCAGTCCGTGGAACGACAACCACGAGGTGGCGCAGATCAACGAAGTGCCGGGACCGTCGGTGCGGCCGAACGCGCCGTCCCGGCTGCAAGCATGGCTTGCCGACCGGCGCGACAGCGGGGCTTTGACGCCGGGGCAGCCTTTCCCGATTTTCCTTGTGGCTGCGGAAGGCGGCGGCCTGCGCGGCGCCTACTGGACCGGCATGGTGCTGGCCAAATTACAGGACGACAGCGGACGGCGCTTTTCACGCAACCTGTTTGCGCTAAGCGGGGTGTCAGGGGGCAGCCTCGGCAGCTCCGTGTTCGCCGCGCTGGTGGCCGACGAGCAGAGCGGCGCGCTGGCCCGCGCGCCATGCGCCGCCAATGCCGAGGTCGCGTTCCAGGCCTGCGCCACGTCAGTGCTGCGGCGTGACTTCCTTTCGCCGGTCCTTGGCTACCTGCTGTATCCGGACATGGTCCAGCGCTTCCTGCCGATGCCGGTGCGGGCAGCGGACCGGGCGCACGCGATGGAGCTTGCATGGCAAACGGCATGGCGCGACGCAACCGGCAGCGGTCGCCTCGACCAGCGTTTCGATCGCCTGTGGGAAGGGCCGGCGGCGCTGCAGGTTCCGTCGCTGCT
Organism: Telluria sp.; assembly: GCA_036402435.1. Classification (GTDB taxonomy): domain Bacteria; phylum Pseudomonadota; class Gammaproteobacteria; order Burkholderiales; family Burkholderiaceae_D; genus Telluria_A. Next base: position 18,469 of record DASWSX010000060.1, read on the forward strand.
GCTGAACGCGACGATGGTCGATGGCGGCAACCGCATCATCACCAGCAATATCGCGATCGACGGCAGCTTCCCGGATGCGTTCGACGCGTACCATGAACTGATCGACCTTCGGCGCATGAGCCTGGCGACGGCGGTGCACAACAGCGCGCGCTTCAGCTACATCAGTCCGGCCGGCACGGTGTTTGCGTGCCGCAGCGGCGGACGGCTGGTGCCGTGCGGATCGGGCGGCGAGCGCGCGCCGTGGGGCCGGGTGATCGACGGCGGCTACTTCGAGAACTCCGGCGTCGAGACACTGCGCGACCTGCTGTTCGCGATGCGCCCGGTGCTACGCGAATGGCGCCGTGAAGGCTACGACATCGAACCAGTGGTGCTGGTGATCAGTAACTCGCCCGGTGCGATTGCGCCGTCCGGCAAGCTCGATCCGAATTCGGCCAGGCTCGATGCGACCTTTTTGTCCGAGCTGCTGGCGCCGCCGCTGGGCTTGTTCAACACGCGCGCGGCCCGTGCCACCTTTGCCGTCACGGCCGAGCGTCGTGACATGAACGCACTGCTGCCGCCGGATCCCGAGCGGTTCCTGTGGTTCGGCATCACCACCAGCAACGATACCCCCGTTGCATGGGCACTGGCCGACCGCACCTTCAACGGCATCGACCGACTGATGAAAACGCCACAAAGTGACCGGTTACCGTTCGACAAAGTCATTAAACGTATCCCTGGGGCACAAAATTTGTCGCACACGGTTCAACCGTTGCGCTAACTCTGTAGAATGCTTCGTTTCCGCTATCAAAGTTAATCGACAACTCATCGTGCAAATAACCACTGACCGCGCAGCAGAAGAAGCGACCCTGACCGTCGCCAGGAGTATCGCCACGGATCATCTGAACCGACGCGCGGATCTATGCGGAATCTTCATGGACGCGCTCACGTCCGTGCCTCCTACCATCTTCCATCATGACAATCCGGCGCAAGGCGTATTCACGCGCAAGTCGGGCCACATCACCATCGACTGGAAGCGCGTGTTCGAGCGCGCCAGCATGGTGTCGCTGAACCTGGTGTCGGACGATTCGCTGGCGCTGGCCGATACCGCGCTGACGCTGTGCGCGCGCCATGGCGCGGCGCCCAAGCTGGTGGTGGGCGCCGATGAAGCGGCGGTGCTGTGCGCGATCTGGAGCTACCGCAACGTCGGTGGACGTATCGACGTCCAGGCCGCGCACGATGTGGCCACGCAAAACTTCGCCTTGCGCGACATGGGCGTGCTCGGCGAAGCCCACTTCGAAAGCATCCTGTTCGCGCTGGGCCGGCTGCGCATCCTGGGTTACTCGGACGGCGTCATCACGATGCCAGACACGGTCGAGCTGTCGTATTCATAGGCTGCAATGTTGCCTGCCGCACGGTGAGTGCGGCTTGCCTGCCGTAAGGTAAAGGCTGATCAAAACAGGAGGCAATCATGAGCAAGCACAACCAGGACAAGAGCGAACAACTGCAACGCGACCAGCAGCAGGTCCAGCAGGAAGCCAACGAAAACCGCCAGGCCGCGGAAGCGGAAGAAGTAGCTGGCCGCCACAAGAACGACGGCCAAAAAAGCCATGAAGGCGCCGACAAGGGTCCGCGCGGCCAATAATACCGCCGCGTAAAATCGGGGTCAGACCACCATTAAAATCAATTGATAATAATGGTGGTCTGACCCCGGTTGGTTTTGGCCAGATTATTCTTTCGTGTCAGGCTCGGCGCCGCAGCATTTCTTGTACTTCTTGCCGCTGCCGCATGGGCAGTCGTCGTTGCGGCCTACCTTCGGCTCTTCGCGCTTGACTGTCTGCACCGCTGCCTTGCGCAGGGGTACCCAGAACTTGTGGATCGCCGGCAGGTTCGCTTCGATCTGCTGCGCCAGCTTGTGCGCCTTGGCAGGGTCGTCCACTTCCTTCAGCTCGGCTTCTTCGATCTCGTCGGCGCCAAGCAGGTAGATCGGGCGCATCAGCGGCGCCAGGTCCGATTCCCAGATCGGCTGCCATGAGCCGGGACGCAGTTCCATGCCTTCCCAGAATCCCCAGCACCATGCCTCGGCGTCGAGGATGGCGTCGCCGTTGTGCTCGTGCTCGCAGAACAGCGGCTCGAATTCCTTCGGCGCGACTTCGAACGTGACCAGCACTTCGTTCATGAAGCGCATGATCAGGTTGACGATCTTTTCTTCTTCCTTGGCGTTCTTCCATTTCGGCGTCGCGCTGGCGTCCTCGCCCCAGACCTTGACCAGCCATTCGGCCGGCATGATGGTCTCCGGGCCGATCGCGATCGCGGTCAGGTAGCCGTGCAGGGTGTCCATCGTCATGGCGTCGTCGGAGCTGCGGTCGGACAGGAGGAACTTGTCAAGTTCGTCGAATTCTTTTTCGGTGAGGGGCTGGTCGAGTTGCATGGTGTGCTTCATGGTGAGGTTGAAGGCGCTAGTTTAACCGCTTGGGCGCTGGCGGCGTGCGAAACTTGTACGCGCCCATGCGCCGCGCCTTACAATTGCGGGATGACGAACCAGCCACCCCTTCATCCGTTCGCCGGCCTCGGCCCCGACCGCGTCCTCGATGCACTCGACAGCGTCGGCCTGATGGGCGACGGCCGCCTGATCGCGCTCAACAGCTACGAGAACCGCGTCTACCAGGTCGGCATGGAGGAAGGGCCGCCGGTGGTCGTCAAGTTCTACCGTCCCCAACGCTGGCTTGACGCCGCCATCCTCGAGGAGCACGCCTTCGTCGACGAGCTGGCCGAGCGCGAGATCCCGGCAGTGCCGGCAATGGCCATCAATGGCCGCACCTTGCACGAATTCGACGGCTTCCGCTTCTCTGTGTTCGAACGCAGGGGAGGGCGCGCGCCCGAACTGGGCGACCCGGCTACTCTGGAGTGGATCGGCCGCTTCATCGGGCGCATCCACGCGGTCGGCGCGCTGAAGCAGTACACCGAGCGCCCTGCGCTGACCATCGACACCTTTGGCCGCGAGCCGCGCGACTACCTTTTGGCCAATGGCTGGATTCCGCCCGAGCTGCTGGCCGCGTACACCAGCGTGGTGGACCAGGCGCTTGCCGGCGTGGCGCATTGCTACGACCGCGCCGGCACCACCCCGGTGCTGCGCCTGCACGGCGACTGCCACGCCGGGAACGTGCTGTGGACCGACGCCGGGCCGCACTTCGTCGATTTCGACGACAGCCGCACCGGCCCCGCGGTGCAGGACCTGTGGATGCTGCTCTCGGGCGAGCGCGGCGAAATGGTGCGCCAGCTGTCCGACGTGTTGGCCGGCTACGAAGACTTCTGCGACTTCGACCCGCGCCAGCTGTACCTGGTCGAGGCGCTGCGCACGCTGCGCCTGCTGCATTACTCGGCCTGGATCGCACGGCGCTGGGACGATCCCGCCTTTCCGGCCGCTTTCCCTTGGTTTAACACGCAGCGCTACTGGCAGGACCGCATCCTCGAGCTGCGCGAGCAGGTCGCGCTGATGGACGAGCCGCCCCTGTGGCCCGTGTAATCCTGCTAACAGTGCCGCCGTAAAGCGGCGATATGCGCCTCTTTTCCCTGCCTTCTCCATCCTCGGCCATGGCCCCGCCTGACCGATAATCATCGCACCGCCACCTCTTTGAGTGGCAGCACCGAGCGAGAAGACGATGGATAACGCACCAGCACTGCACGACGAAGCCACCCTGACGATCGACCTGCCACAGGCCGCCGAGCCGCAGGAGGCCGCCGCGCCGACCCGCGCCAGGTTGGAAATGCGCGCGATCCATGAAGGCATCGCCCGGGTCGAAGCCGAAGCGAAGGCGTCGTGCGCCGCCGAGAGCCGCGCCCATGCCGAGTCGCGCGCCCGCCTGCTTGCCGAGGAACGCGCCGCGATGGATGCCGCCGCCGCAGCGGCCGCGCTGCAGAACGCGCAGGCCTCCGAGGAAGCCATCGAAGCCCACCGCGACCGCCTCGACACCTTGCGCGCCGCGGCCCAGGCCAGCGCCGAGCGTCTCGAAGCCGTGCGCCAGGAAACCGCGGAACTGCGCGCCCGCGTCGAAGCCGACACCCAGATCAAACTGGCCGCCGAAGCCCGCTCCAGGGCCGAAGACGAAGCGCGCCGCCGCGCCGCCGAACAGGTGGAAGCGGAAGCACGGCTGGCCCAGCAGGCCTCGCACGCCGCCGACCAGCTGATGGCCGAAACCGAACAAGCCCGCCTGCAGGCGGTGGAACGCGTCGCCGCCGTGCATGCGGCGCGTGAAGAAGTGGCGCACATCGCCAGCGCCGATGCGCGCCTTGCCACCCTGGCGCGCGAACGCGAGCGTCATGCCAAAGGCGCGCGCCAGACTGCCGAGATGCTGGCCGAAGCCGAAGCCGAAGCACTGGAACTGACCGTGCAGCGCGAGAAAGCCGACCAGGTCGCACTGGCGTCGGCGTTCGCCCGCGCTGTAGCCGAAGCGCGCGCGCTGGAAGAGGCCCGTGCGCTGGCGCACCTGGAGCAGGAACGCGAGGCGATCGCGCTGGCGCAGGCCGAGTCCGAGCGCGTCGCGGCTGAATCGATCCACCTGCGCCTGCAGACCGAGAAAGAGCTGCGCGACGCGGCCGTGCACCGCGAGCGCGTCGAACAGATGGCCGCCGCCGGCGCCCAGGCGCGCCGCGAAGCGGAAGTGCGCATCATGGCCGCCACCGAGCAGCGCATCGCGGTCGACCGCCAGTTGCGCGAAGTGGCCATCGCGCGCACCCGCGCTGAAGAAGAAGCGGCCGAAAAGGTCAGCGCCCGCGTCGAAGCCGAAGCCGAGGCGCTCGAACACGCCAAGCTGCGCGGCGTGGCCGAGGAACTGGCCGCCGCCGCCGCGCTGCAGGAAGCGCAGGAACAGCAGTGCGCCCGCGCGCTGGCCGAAGAACGCGCCGCGCTGGCGCAAGCCGCGAGCGACATCGCCGCAGCCGAAAACGCAGCCGAGCAAGCGGCCGTGGCGTCAATCGCCGAGCAAGTGGAGCTGCAGCGCCAGGCCGCTGCCGCCGCGGCGCGCAAGGCCGAACAGGCCGCACTGCTGGCCGACGCCGAGCGCGCACACGCGCAGGCCGAGGAAGCCGCGCTGGTGCGCCTGCAGGAAAAGCTGGAAGCGGAACAGGAAGCAGCCAACGCGGCCCAGGCGCGCGCCGACGCGGAACAGGTCCAGGCCGAACAGCTGCGCCAGAAGGCGGGCGCCGAGCGCCGCATCGAACAGGCGCAGCTGGCCGAAATCGAAGCGACCCGGGTACAGCTTGAACAGGCTGAAATCGAAAGCGCGCAGAAGAATGCCGCCGCCGTCGCTGCCGCCGCGCATATGGAAGCGGCTACCGAGCTGGCCCGCGTGCAGGCGGAACGCGCCCAGGCCGAACAGGCCAAACTGGCACTGACCGAACAACTGCTGGCTGCCGAACGCGCAGCGGCCGCAATGCTGGAGCAAGAGCTGGCAGCCATGCGCGAGCATGCCGACGCCGAGGAGCGCGCCAACGCAGCCATCGCAGCCCGTCTCGAATCGGAGCAGGCAGCGGCGCTGGCCGCCCAGCTGCGCGCCGACGCGGAGCAGGAAAAAGCCAATGTGGCGCGCCAGCTGGAAGTGGCAGCCGAAATCGCGGCGCAGGCCGCGGTCGACAAGCGCAATGCGCAGCGCCAGCTGCTGGAGAGCGCCCAGTCGCACGCCGACATGCAGCGCAAGGCGGCGATCACGACCCGCGCGATGGCCGAGGCGAAGCAGCAATTGGCAGAACTTGAAGCGCGCAGGCTGGAAGCCGACACCCTGGCGCTGTCCGCGGCAGGCGAGGCGATCGCGGCGGAAAAGGCGGAGCTGGCAGCCGCCCCGGCACGGCGCACGGCCTCGGCAAGCATCACCCGCGAAGTCATCGGCCGCCTGACCCAGCCGGCGAAATTGTAAGCGTGCGGTTACAAGCTGTCGCTGTTCAACGCGCGGCATTCTGGGTATGATTTCGGCTCAACCAGCCATTTCCAGACTCTTCATGCTCAGGGCCTTCCCACTGCTGTTCGCGCTTGCCGCGCTGCCCGCGCGGGCCGGCGACATCACGTTCCTGGTCGATACCGGGACCGAGATGCCGATGGCGCGCTTCCAGGGCCATCAGGTGGTCGGCGGTATCCAGTATGACGTGGGACAGTCGCTGGCCAGGGCGATGGGGCGCACTGCGCGCTTCGAGACCCTGCCGCGCCAGCGCATGCTGCGCGCGCTCGAGAAGGGCAGTGCCGATGTCGTCTGCGGCTATGTGCCGGAATGGCTGTCCGGGCCTTTCGGCTGGAGCCAGCCGTTCCTGCCGACGGTCGAGGTGCTGCTGACCAGCGCCACGGCCGAGCGTCCGCGCAAGCTGGCCGACGTTGCGGGCCAGCCGATCGGCACGGTGCTCGGCTACAAACATCCTGAACTGGAGCGCGTGCTCGGCGACGGCTTCATCCGCGAGGATGGCCCGACCACCGAGGCGAGCCTGCGCAAGCTGGCGGTGCGCCGGATGCAGCATGCCGTCACCAGCGAATACATCTACCATTACCGCATGAAGCAGGCCGACCTGCCGCTGGCGGTGCATCCTCCGCTGCTGGTCAAGCGCTACATGACGCAATGCGCAGTCTCGCCCAACGGACGGGTCACGCTGGCCGAAGTCGACGCCGGGATCGCGCAATTGACGCGCAGCGGCGCGGTCGCCGAGATCACGGCCCGCTACCGCTAGGCCGCCAGCGCGGCGGCACTTATTGCGTGACCTGCACCTTTTCGACGAAATACTCGGTCTCGCCAAAGCACGAGCTCGGCACGCCCCGGTGCTGGGCGTAGCTCAGCAGGACGCGCTTGCCGGTGGCGGCGGCCAACTGGCGCGCCACCTCGTCGTCGCGCACCGAGAACGCAAAGCGCTCGGGAATCGCGCCCGGCATGCTCGACAGCAGGATTTCCCCTTCCCAGGTTTTGCACAGCCAGCCCTTGCGTGAGAATTTCTGCAGGTATCCGGCGCGTTCGCCTTCTGAATAAGACCAGGTGAGGGTGACCCAGGTGTACAGCGAAAAAGCAGCCGCGGCTGCGGCCAGCAAGGCCAGGAAGATCAGGCTGAAGCGTTTTTGTGTTGGCATGGTAGGTAATTGTTGTTATTTGGCGGCAGATGCCGTGTTGATTGTGCGTGCCGGTCAGGATGCGGCCTGTTCCGCATGGCGGCGCCGGTGGCGCAGCGACGACCAGATCGACACTGCAATGAAGGCGACGCCCGACAGGCCGGTGAACCATTCCGGGATATGGTACTTCACGCTGGCGAACATGATCAGCGCCAGGATGCCGATGGCGTAGTGCGCGCCGTGCTCGAGATAGACGAATTCCTGCAAGGTGCCCTTGTCGACCAGGTACACGGTCATCGAACGCACGAACATCGCGCCAATGGCCAGGCCGAGCATGATGATGACGACGTCGCTGGTGATGGCGAAGGCGCCGATCACGCCATCGAAGCTGAACGAGGCGTCGAGCACTTCGAGGTACATGAAGCCGCCGATGCTGCCGCGCGAGATCATTTTACCAATCGTCGGATCTTCTTCCTCGTCTTCAAGCAGGCCGCTGATCCAGTTCACGCCGACATAGATCGATACGCCCAACACCCCGGAGGCCAGCACGCTGAGCTTGCGTCCCTCCGGCACCAGCGCCATGCTGGCGAACGATGCCAGCAGGGCGAGCAATACCGCCAGCCCTTCGGTGCCGTGCTTGCCCACTTTTTCCTCCACCCAGCCGAGCCAGTTGAGTTCCTTGTCGTCGTCGAACAGGAAGTTGAGGAAAACCAGCAGCAAAAAGGCGCCGCCGAATACGGCCACCTCGGCATGGTTGTCGGTCAGGTGGCGCGAATATTCGTCCGGGGTATTGATCGCCATGGTCCAGACATCGACCAGCCCGAGCCCGGTGGCAATCGCTACGATCAGCAGCGGAAACACCAGGCGCATGCCGAATACCGCAATCAGGATGCCGACCGTCAGGAACAGCTTGCGCCAGAAGTCATTCCAGTGGCGCAAGACCGATGCGTTGACCACCGCATTGTCGAACGACAGCGACACCTCCAGCACCCCGAGCACGGCCGAAATCCACAGCGCGGTCAGCATGCCTGGGACGCCGCCGCGCGAATATCCCCACCAGCCCGCGACAGCCATGAGCACGACAGTAACCGCAATCGAAAACCGGAAATGCTTCATTCATATCCTCTGGCTGGGCTGGGAATGCAAAAAATACCACACCTGTCGCATATTAGCCGTTGTGAGGTACCCGTGGGGGAAGGGAGATGTCCCATGGCGCGGTCAATCTGCCATAATTCCGGATAGCATTTTTTTATGGAAGTATTGATGGAATTTATTTACTTAATTACGCCTGTGTTGACCTGGCTGGCGGTCGGGCCGATCAAATTCCTGATCAACAGCGTCCGTCACCGGCGCTGGGCGTTCGACCTGGTGGGCAATGGCGGTTTTCCGAGCAATCACAGCGCCGTCGTCACCAGCATGGCGACCCTGATCGCGTTGCGCGAGGGAATGGCGCATCCGGCATTCGGCGTGGCTGTCACGCTGGCCTTCATCGTCATGATCGACGCCAACAGCCTGCGCCAGCACGTCGGCCGCCACGCCTCTGCGATTAATATGCTGCGCAGTGGAGCCCAAGCAAAGATCCTGCGCGAACGGATGGGCCACACCCTGGTCGAAATTGCAGGTGGTATCGCCACCGGCATGGCCATTGCATTCGCCGTCCATTCCCAGTTTTCCGCACTGTAAATACGGAAAGGGGTGCTTGTTTCCGCATTTCAAGTGCCCTTAAATGCATTTCAGTCGCCTAAAACCGCACTTCATCTATCGAAAACTGCAGTATGAAAGATCGTCAATTGACGGCGCATGAGCCCTCTAGGATACTTCGGCGTTACCAGTTTTCACTCTCAGCTCGCACTACAAGCAATCATATCCCGGAGAATTCACAATGCTGCGCAAAACCATTCTTGTCCTTGCCATCGCAACGACGCTCGTCGCCTGTAGCAAGGAATCCAAGGAACCTGCCAAGGCAGGCGCCGGCAGCGCCCAGGCGTCCGTCAAGGACAAGGACGGCAAGGAAGTCAAGCCGCCGGTCAAGCTGCTGATTTCTCCGGAAGACCTGCTCACCGTGCAGAGCAACTCGATTTCGTCGGGGCCGATCATCACCGGCTCGATCCAGCCGGAACGCAAGGCCGACCTGCGCGCTGAAGTCTCGGCCGTGGTGCTGCAAGTGCTCAAGGAAAACGGCGACGTGGTCAAGCGCGGCGACGTGCTGGTCAAGCTGGACGAAACCGCGATCCGCGACAGCCTGGGTTCGGCCGAAGCGGCAGCGCGTTCGGCCAAGCTGGCGCTGGACCAGGCCGAGCGCCAGGTCGAGCGCATGAAGACGCTGCGCACCTCGGGCATGACCTCGGCCCAGGCGATGGACGACGCCGAAGTGCGCCGCAACAGCGCCTCGAGCGAACTGGCCGCGGCGCGCACCCGCGCGGTACTGGCACGCCAGCAGCTGCAGCGCACGATGGTGCGCGCGCCATTCGACGGCGTGGTCAGCGAGCGCAAGGTCTCGGCGGGCGACACTGCCTCGATCGGCAAGGAACTGCTGAAAGTCATCGATCCGACCAGCATGCGCTTTGAAGGCCGCGTCTCGGCCGACCGCATCGCCGTGGTCAAGCCGGGCCAGGCGGTCAATTTCCGCATCAATGGCTACGCGGCCCAGGAATTCCGCGGCGTGGTCAAGCGTGTCGATCCGGCCGCCAACGAAGTCACCCGCCAGGTGGAAGTGCTGGTCGGCTTCGCGCCGGGGGCAGCACAGCCGCGCGTGTCTGGCCTGTACGGCGAAGGCCGCATCGAAGCCGAAGCGACTACCGCGCTGATGCTGCCGGAAGGCGCACTGGTCAAGGCCGGCGATTCGGCCTTCGCATGGCGCCTGAAGGAGCGTTCGAGCCTGCAGAAGGTCCCGGTCAAGCTTGGCCCGCGCGACGCCCGCAGCGGCCAGTACGAAGTGCGCAGCGGCCTGGCCGCCGGCGACCTCGTCATGCGCAACGTGAGTTCGTCGTTCAGCGACGGCCAGAAGGTCGAGATGGCGTCGCCCGCCAAGGTCGCCAGCGCCAACGCAGGCCAGCCAGCCGCACAAGGAAAATAAGCCATGTTCTTATCCGATTTCAGCATCAAGCGGCCAATCGCAACGATCGTCATGATCGTTGCGATGATGTGCCTGGGCCTGCTGGCCCTGAACAAGCTGCGCGTGAACCAAAACCCGGACGTGGACATCCCGGCGCTGATGATCTCAATCCCGTACCCGGGCGCATCGCCCGAAACGGTGGAGCGCGAGGTAGTCAACCGGATTGAGAAATCGCTGCAAAGCATTCCGGGCGTTAAGGAAGTCAACGTCGATGCCCGCGAAGGCAGCGCCCAGTTCTGGCTCGAGTTCGGTTTCGACAAAAACCTGATCGAAGCATCCGATGAAGTGCGCAACGCGATCGCGGCGGTGCGCTACAAGCTGCCGGTGGAGATGCGCGAGCCGATCCTGCAACGCTTCGACCCGGCCAGCCAGCCGATCCTCAACATGTCGCTGTCGTCGAGCACCCAGAGCCACGCGGAAATTTCGCGTCTGGCCGAGGACTTGCTGGCCGACCGTTTCCGCGGCATCGACGGGGTGGCGGCGGTCAACGTCAACGGCGCCCTGCGGCGCGAGCTGTCGGTCCTGCTGCGCTCTGAAAAGCTGCGCGAATATAACGTCTCGGTGTCCGAAGTCGTGGCCGCCCTGCGCAGCCAGAACACCAACGCCCCGGTCGGCAAGATCCGCGGCGACATGGATGAAAAGAGCATCCGCCTGATCGGCCGCATCGAGTCGCCGGAAGCGTTCCAGCAGATCGTGGTCAAGCGCCGCGGCGACGAGCTGGTGCGCCTGGCGCAGGTGGCTGAAATCCAGGACGGCTTTGCTGAAATCAACAGCGTGAGTATCCGCAGCGGCAAGCCGAACGTCGGCATCTCCGTGATCCGTTCGCGCGAGGCAAGTACCGTCAGCGTGGCCAACAAGGCCAAGGAACTGGTCAAGGAAATCGAGAAAGACCTGCCGGAAGGCACCAAGCTCGAAATCACCCGCGACGGCGGCGACGAAGCCCAGCGCAGCCTGAACAACGTGATCGAATCGCTGGTGTTCGGCGCGGTGCTGACCATCTTCGTGGTGTACGCCTTCCTGAACTCGTGGCGCTCGACCCTGATTACCGCGCTGTCGCTGCCGACCTCGGTGCTGGCCTCGTTCATCGCGGTCTGGCTGTCGGGCTTCACCTTGAACTTCATGACCCTGCTCGGCCTGTCGCTGGCGATCGGCGTACTGATCGACGATGCGATCGTGGTGCGGGAAAACATCGTGCGCCACATGCAGATGGGCTCGGACCGCCGCAAGGCCGCGATGGAAGGCACGGCCGAGATCGGCATGGCCGTTGCCGCGACGACCTTCTCGATCATTGCCGTGTTCATTCCGGTGGCGTTCATGCCGGGCATTTCGGGCGAATGGTTCCGTCCGTTCGCACTGACCGTGACCTGCTCGGTGCTGGTCAGCCTGGTCATTTCGTTCACGCTTGACCCGATGCTGTCGGCCTACTGGGGCGACCCGGTCGACCACCACACGGCGCCGAAGAAAGGCCTGTCGAAAGTCCTGCAGCGCTTCAACGACTGGTTCGACCACCAGGCCGACCGCTACGGCAACGTCATCGGCTGGGCACTGCATCACCGCGTCTGGATGACCCTGATTGCCGTGACGACCTTCGCCGGTGCGATCGCACTGCACGTGATGTTCGGCGGTTCGAGCTTCCTGCCGGCCGCCGATAGCGGCAACCTGCGGATCGAAATCCGGGTGCCGGCATCGTCTTCGGTCGGTTACTCCCAGGCCAAGGTCGAGAGAGCGGCAGAACTGGCGCGCTCGATTCCTGAAACCAAGGACACGAACAGCTTCATCAATCTTGGCGGCGGCCAAATCTATGTCGACATCGGCAAACGCAACACCCGCGAGCGCAGCGCCAAAGAGATCGCAGTCGAGCTGCGCGCCAAGGTTGCCCAGCTGGTCGGTGCCGAATACACGGTGATCGATGACCTGCAAGGCGGCGGCAAGCCGATCCGGATGGAATTCACCGGGCCGGATTCGCGCAAGCTGCTGGAAATTACCGGCGCCTACATGGACAAGCTGCGCCAGGTACCTGGCGTGGTCGACGTCGGCCTGTCGGAGCAGGATCCGAAGAACGAGCTGCAGATCGAACTGAACCGCGGCCTGGCGAATTCGATGGGCATCTCCGTCAACGATGCCGCCCAGTCGCTGCGCGTCGCATTTGCCGGCGTGGAAGTGGGCGACTGGGTCGACCCGACCGGCGAAACCCGTGACGTGGCGGTGCGCCTGCACCCGGCCGACCGTGTATCCGCCGAGAACATCGAGCGCCTGCCGATCGCCGTGACCGGCACCAACCAGATGGTTCCGCTCGACCAGATCGCCACGATCACGATGGGCAAGGGCCCGTCGACGATCTCGCACAAGGACGGCAAGCGCGTTATGGCTGTGTCGGCCAACGTCCAGGGCCGTTCGCCTGGCGAAGCGACCCAGGACGCGGTCAAGCTGGCCGACGCCATGGACTACCCGCCAGGCTACGGCCGCAAGCTGGGTGGCGCCGGTGAAGACCAGAAGGACCTGTTCACCAACATGACGGTTGCGTTGTTGTCCGGTATCGGCCTGATGTACCTGATCCTGGTGATGCAGTTCGGCTCGTTCACCGCGCCGGTGGCCGTGATGCTGTCGCTGCCGCTGTCGCTGATCGGCGTGGTGCTGGCGCTGATGTTGACCGGCAATACCCTGAACCTGATGAGCTTTATCGGCATCATCATGCTGATGGGCCTGGTGGCGAAGAACGCGATCCTGCTGCTGGACGCGGCGCGCAAGCGTGAAGAGGAAGGTTTTGGCCGCGAAGATGCGCTGATGTACGCCGGCCGCATGCGGCTGCGTCCGATCCTGATGACCACGTTCGCGCTGATTGCCGGAATGTTCCCGGTCGCCCTGGGCCTGGGCGAGGGCGGCGAGTTCTACCGTCCGCTGGCGATCGCGATTATCGGCGGCACGATCACGTCGACCATCCTGACCCTGCTGGTGGTGCCGACGTTCTACGACAGCATCGAAATCAAGAGCGATAACATGGCGGCCAAGTTCCATGCCCGCTCGGAGCGTTACCATGCGCTGCCGGCGTTCTTCATGACGTTGTTGGAAGTCATCTTCTTCCTGACCTTCATCCGCCTGATTTACCGCTTGATCATGAAAGCTGTGCGCATGGCAACGGGCCGCAAGGGGCCAGTGGTGGCGCCCGGTCTGGCGCGCTAGGAATCTGTAAGCACGTGGAAGGAAGAGGGGCCGCTGATGCGGCCCCTTTTTTTCGGCATTGCCCGCATGGGCTAGCTGGACAGCCCTGGACTACGCTCTCATTACTTGGTGTCGGGTGGCGTAGTGGTGGTCGTGGTGGTGCTGTCGGTCGTGCTGGTGGTGCCGGTGCCGGTGGTTCCCGTGGTGCCCGAAGTACCTGACGTGCCGTTTGCAGGCGGCGTCGTGGTTGTGGTGGTGGTGCTTTCGGTCGTGGTTGGCGGCGTGGTCGTGGTGGTATCCGCAGGCGGCGTCGTGGTCCCCGTGTCACCCGTGGTGCCACTCGTACCCGACGTGGTGCTTGGCGTGGTCGTGGTGGTGGTCGTGGTGTCCGTGGTGCCGGTCGCGGTTTCGTCCCGCTTGCAGGCGCTGAGCGAGGTGGTGACAACTACCGCCGCCAGCAGGATTTTCGTTACATTCGAAAGTGATTTCATTATTTACTCCTCGTTCACGTCAATTGAGTGTCGCCCTTATTCCATTAGCCGGGATAAAGGAAACGCCATTCAGTCCCTCAGTTGAGCCTGATAACGACCCGCGAAAGGGACCATCAGGGAACCGACGCAGCGAGACACGTGGCCCCGTTCAGTGCACGAATTCGACTGTAAAAATTAGACTGGGAAGCCGCTCGCCAGTTCGTGAAATTATGTAAATCTGGTAAAAATCGACATTGATGCGGCTAGCGTTTGATCACGGTCAAATTCGTAGCAAACCATTTGGAGCGGCACGGGAACAACTCGCCCCCGCTCCATTATTGGCGCGCAATGCTCTGCATTAATGCAGGGATTTCGAGAGGTATTTCGCGCGCCAGGTAGCCAAGCGTGCCGAGACGTTCGGCCAGCTTTTCCCCGGCGCGGGCATGCAAGCGCACGCCCCAGCACGCAGCCTGCTCCAGGGTCGCGCCGCGCGCGGCAAGGCCGGCAATGATTCCGGCCAGGGTGTCGCCCGAACCCGATATCGCCAGCCCGACATTACCGCCTTCGTGCTGCCACATCGACCCGGATGGCGAGGCGATCAGGGTGCGCGCCCCTTTCAGCGCCACTACGGCATTCCACTCCTGCGCCGCGGCTGCGGCGAAGTGCTCCGGCTCGGCCAGTACTTCGTCTTTCGGCCGGCCTGTCAGGTGCGCCATTTCGCCCGCGTGGGGCGTGACGATGACGGGCAGGTCGAACCGGAACGGCAGCTGCTGGGGCGCGAGATCGGGATTCAGGATGATGCCCATCGCGCAGGCGTCGAGCACGACGCTGGTGCCGTCCAGGCGCGGGAGCAGGGCGCGCACCAGCGCGGCGGTGGCGGGCTCGTCCTGCATGCCCGGGCCGATCAGGATGGCGTTGACACGGTCCGCAAGCGGGTTGAGCTCGGCCGTCGCGTCGCGCGTGAAGCCGCCTTCCTTGTTTTCGCGAAGCGCGATCACGCGCGCTTCGGGTATCGCCATCGCCACCAGCTGCGCCACGCTGGCGCCGGTTGCGATGGTCAGCTTGCCGGCGCCGGCGCGCAGTGCGGCCGTCGCTGCGAGGATGACGGCGCCAGGCATTTCCGCCGAGCCGCCAAGGATCAGGACATGGCCGCGCACTTCCTTGTCGCCATCGGTCGGCGTCTCGGGCAGCGCCCACTCGCGCAGGAAAGCGTTGTCGACAACAATCGGTGCTGCTCGGGTGGATTGTTTCATGGATGCCTTTGCTACGCTTTCGGGGCGGCTGGAACGTCTTTCTGTACCGTAATAGGGGTGCCGGTCTCAAGCAGCGGAGCGACAAAGTTGGCCGATTGCAGCACCAGCTTGCCGCGCTTGCCCAGCGTACGGTCGAACGCGTATGAGGTGGCTGAGCAGTTCGGAACGTCGCCGGCACGGTCGATGTCGAGGATCTGGCCTTCGTCGAGCCGCTCGAACAGATAGCGGAAGCAATTGACCGTGACCTGGTGGCCGACGATCAGCACGCGTTCCTTGCAGTATTCCCGGGTGATGGTGTCGAGCACGCTGCGCAGGCGCAGGATGACGTCGCACCAGCTTTCGCCGCCGGGTGGGCGGAAATAGAACTTGCCGACATGCTGGCGCTGCTCGTACAGCTCTGGATACTTGTGCGAAATGCCGTGCGTGGTCAGGCGGTCGAGGATGCCGAATTCCTTCTCGCGCAGGCGTTCGTCGACCTGGACGGTCTGCAGCTTGTCGCGGCCGATGGCGTCGATGATGATGCGGGCGGTCTCGGCGGCGCGCACGTACGGCGAATGGAGCACGATGTTGGGACGCTTGTCGTCAGGCAGGGAAGCAAACCAGTCGCCGAGCGCGTGCGATTGGCGCACGCCTAGATCCGACAGCGGAACGTCGACGTCGCGTTCCGCAATATCAATCAGGTGTCCGGCCGCGGCTTCCGCCGCATCCCGCGCAACGTTTCCCGAGCTTTGGCCATGCCGGACCAGCCAGATATCCTGAGGCCACTTCTGTTCCATTCCTACCGCCTTGTCATGTTGACACGGCGTTAACTATAGACGGATTCGGCGCTGCGTCAGCGCACGATAGGCGGGGTCAGGCGACTTGCTCGTCGCTGTCCAGGTTCAGTTCTGCGTCGCTGTTGAAGACCCCGATGTCGGTCTCGCCCATCACCCGGCTGGTGACGGTTCCGGCGGTAATCGACCCGCTGACGTTCAATGCGGTGCGGCCCATGTCGATCAGCGGTTCAATCGAGATCAGCAGGCCGGCCAGGGCGACCGGCAGGTCGAGCGAGGAAAGCACGATCAGCGCGGCAAACGTTGCGCCGCCGCCGACGCCGGCCACGCCGACCGAGCCGACCGCGATGATGGCAAGCAGCGGGACAATGAAGGCTACGGTCCACGGGTCGATGCCGACCGTCGGCGCGATCATGACCGCCAGCATCGCAGGATAGATGCCTGCGCACCCGTTCTGGCCGATTGTGGAGCCGAACGAGGCAGCGAAGTTGGCGATGCCTTCCGGCGTGCCGAGGCGCGTGGTCTGCGTCTGGACACTCATCGGGATCGAGCCAGCGCTGGTACGCGATGTAAAGGCAAACGCGAGCACAGGGAAGATCTTCTTCACGAAACGCAACGGATTCAGGCCAACGGCCGAGATCAGCAGCAGGTGCACGCAGAACATCAGGAACAGGGCGCTGTACGAGGCCGCAACGAAGTTGATCAGTTTGGCGATGTCGCCAGGCTTGGATCCGGCGACAACCATGGTCATCAGCGCGAACACGCCGAACGGGGTCAGGCGCAGGACCAGCGTCACCATGCGCATCACGATCGCATGCGCGACCTTGATGAAATGGCTGAACGACTCGAAGACGTCCGGCATCTTCCTGGCGATGCCGGTGGCCGAGATGCCGATGAAGATCGAGAAGATGACGACCGCAATGGTCGAGGTCTTGCGCGCGCCGGTCATGTCCAGGAACGGATTGGCCGGGATGAACGACAGAATCATGCTCGGCAGCGAGATGCCCTCGGCCGCCGCGAGGTTGCCCTGCATGTATTCGCCGCGTGCAACTTCGGCGGCGGTGGCGGTCAGGCCAACAGCGGTCAGGCCGAACAGCTTGGCCATCGCGATGCCGATGCCGGCTGCGACGATGGTCGTGGCGATCAGGATGCCGATGGTCAGTGCGCTGATCTTGCCGAGCGAGGAGGCATCCCTAAGCTTGAGGATGGCCGAGATGATCGAGACCATGATCAGCGGCATGATGATCATCTTCAGCAGGCTGACGTAGCCGGTGCCGATGATGTCGAGGTAGGCGTTGGTGTCGGTGATGACCGGGGAGGCGGTGCCGTAGATCAGCTGGAACGCGGCGCCGAGCAGCACGCCCAGGCCAAGGCCGGTGAATACCCGCTTGGTGAACGACGCGTGGGCGGCCTGCATGCGGTACAGCAGGAAGCAGACGGCAAGCGCGACGGAGAGATTCAGGATTAGCGGGAGGCTCATGTGTTCCTTTGGTAAGGCAGGCACGAGACGAATCAGCCTGCAGTATTCACTGCAGGCATTTTAAAGCTAATCTTGCAATGGTGCATGCTGCCCCGGTGTGAGCGGGGCGAGTAGGGCGGATAAGTGCAGAGCACGCATCCGCCGTGCTGGCATCAAGCAGGCGCAGCGCGAATGCGCCGGGAACGGCTTAGCGGTAAAACGCTTCGACCTTGCCCTTCAGCTTGATCAGCATCGGCTTGCCTTTGCGGTCCAGCGTCTTGCCGGCTGCAACTTTGATCCAGCCTTCGCTGATGCAATATTCCTCGACGTCGGTGCGTTCCTTGTCGTTGATCTTGATGCCGATCTCGTGCTGGAACACCTCACGGTTGTGGAATGGGCTGCTTGGGTCGATCGACAGGCGGTCGGGGAGGGGTGGGAGTGTGGTGGTATCGTTCATGGGCGACAATTATCCACTACAAACAAGATCCTTACAACGCTGCGCGACCGTGCGTCACGGAGACGGAACCGAAACGATGGTCGCCTGCATCATGGCGACCAGCTTGGAACCGGTTTCCGAGTAGGCGTAGACCTCCCCCGTGCAGACCGTCAGAAGCTTGCCCGCGCTTTGCACCTTGCCGATGGCGACGAAACGATCGCCGATCGCGGGGCGGACGAAATTCACCTTGAATTCGGCGGTGACGACTTCCGAACCCGGCGGGGCCTTGGTCAAGGCGGCGTATCCGCATGCATTGTCGACGATGGTCGTAATCGCCCCGGCGTGGATGTAGCCATGCTGTTGGCAAAACTGCCCGGAGAACGGCAGTTCGATGTGAACCTCGCCCTCGGCGACCGATAGCAGCCGCGCGCCGAGGGCGGTCATGAAGCCTTGTGCATTGAAACTCGCCTGAATGCGTTGCTGGATATCGGTCATATCGTTTCCTTGACTGCTGTGTCCATCGGGTCAGATCGGTGCACCGGGGGGAACGGCCGGCAGTGGCCGCAGCTTAACCTTGGCCGGCTCCTCCAGATACGTCCGGATCAGTTGGGCCGCGTGCAGGCGGCTGCTCCCCGTGGTCCCGGACGTTGCATGCGCCGCCAGCCACCCTGCCAACGAAGCCAGCTGCTGCCGTAATTCCGCGTGCTGCGCCGGATGCAGCTGTCCGCCATCGACTACCCGCAACAGCGAATCGAGCACCACCCAGTTGGCGCTGGCCTGGACGGCCTCGCCGCCCACCACGCTGGCCGCGACCGGCGTGCGCTTCCATGTGCGGTTGAGGACCGTGTCGACTGCCTCCCTGAGCCCCGGCTGCTGCGGATCACGCGCGTGCTGCCATGCCATGCGGTTCAGGCGGGCCGGGTCGAACAGGAACTGGCACGTTTGCGCCGCGGCCGCCTCGGCCGCCGACAGCGGGTCGAACACGCCGCTCATGCGCGTTGCGAAGTATTCGCGTCCGCGTTCGAAGCCGGTTGACGCTGGCGTTATCAGGTCGAGCACATTGGCGGGCAAAGCCAGCGTTTCGGCGCGCAGGCTTGAGGCCAGCTTGTCGAGCGCTTTGCGCTGCGTTGCCGCCGGCACCATCCGCACGCCGGCGCGCGCCGATCCAGCACGGACGTCGGTACTGGTCGCGTAGTCGAAGTCGCCGCCGCCGAGCAGGCGCGCAATGCCCTCGGCCTGATAGCGGTGCATCAGGTACACAGGTACCAGGCGTGCTTCGACTTCGCCCATCTGCCGATCGTCCGGCAGCGTATCGACGCTGAAGTTTTGCAGCGCGCGCTGGCGCACCGCCATCAGCTGGTCCCAGGCTTGCAGCGGGTCGCCGCCGAAATCCCACAGCACGCCGTTGGGATGCATCGATCCGGCGTTGCGCGCTTCGTTATCGCTGACGTGGGCCAGGCCTGCAGCCTTTGCTTCGGCGCGCAGGCGCGTCAGTGCTCCAGCTTCGTCCGAAGGCGCGAATTGGGCATACGC
>DASWSX010000061.1:0-2819 GCA_036402435.1 Telluria sp.
AACCACCTGATGTGGCTGGGCGCGCACGCGCTCGACGTCGGCGCCATGGGCCCGTTCCTGTACGCGTTCCGCGACCGCGAAGACCTGTTCGACTGCTACGAAGCGGTATCGGGCGCGCGCATGCACGCGGCCTACTACCGCCCGGGCGGCGTGTACCGCGACCTGCCGGACGCGATGCCGAAGCACAAGGCTTCGATCATCCGCAGCGCCAAGGCCATCGACGCGCTGAACGAAGCGCGCCAGGGTTCGCTGCTGGACTTCATCGACGACTTCTCGAAGCGTTTCGTCACCTACGTCGACGAATACGAGACCCTGCTGACCGACAACCGTATCTGGAAACAGCGTACCGTCGGCATCGGCGTGGTTTCGCCTGAAGCGGCCAAGGCCATGGGCTTCACCGGCGCCATGCTGCGCGGTTCGGGCATCGAATGGGACCTGCGCAAGATGCAGCCGTACGCGGTTTACGACAAGATGGACTTCGACATCCCGGTCGGCACCAACGGCGACTGCTACGACCGCTACCTGGTCCGCATCGAAGAAATGCGCCAGTCGAACCGCATCATCAAGCAAGCGTCAAGCTGGCTGCGCGCCAACCCGAACCTGCCGGTGATGGTCGACAACAACAAGGTCGCGCCGCCGAAGCGGACCGACATGAAGGCGAACATGGAATCGCTGATCCACCACTTCAAGCTGTTCACCGAGGGCATGCACGTGCCGCCGGGCGAAGCGTATGCGGCGGTCGAGCATCCGAAGGGCGAGCTGGGTATCTACATCGTGTCCGACGGCGCCAACAAACCGTACCGCCTGAAGATCCGCGCCCCGGACTACGCCCACCTGCAGAGTCTTGATGAAATGGCGCGCGGCCACATGATCGCTGACGCCGTCACCATCATCGGAACTCAGGACATCGTATTCGGCAGTATTGACAGGTGACGCTCACGTCCGGTAAGACCGAGAGAGAGAAAATATGTTGTTATCAGAGCAGTGCTACAAAAAGATCGACCGCGAGCTGGCCAAGTACCCGGCCGACCAGCGCCAGTCCGCCGTGATGGCCGCGCTGGCGCACGCGCAAGTGGAAACCAGCTGGCTGTCGCCCGAAGTGATGCAGGAAGTTGCCGACTACATCGGCATGCCTGCGATCGCCGTGCAGGAAGTGGCGACCTTCTACAACATGTACAACGTCAAGCCGGTCGGCAAGCACAAGATCACCGTGTGCACCAACCTGCCATGCGCACTGTCGGGCGGCGAACGCGCCGGCAAGCGCCTGCAGGAAATGCTGGGCATCGGCTACCGCGAAACCACCCACGACGGCCAGTTCACACTGGTTGAAGGCGAGTGCATGGGCGCGTGCGGCGACGCTCCGGTCATGATCGTCAACAACCACCGCATGTGCTCGTTCATGACCGACGACAAGATCGACGCCCTGGTAGAGGAACTCAACAAATGACCAGCCTGCACGACCGTCACATCAATCCGCTGATCCTCAAGGACCTGAACGGCGCCAACTGGGGCCTGAACGAGTACGTCAAGCGCGGCGGCTACAGCGCACTGCGCCGTATCATCGAAGAGAAGATCACGCCGGAACAGATCATTGCCGACCTGAAGGCGTCGGGCCTGCGCGGCCGCGGCGGCGCCGGTTTCCCTACCGGCCTGAAGTGGAGCTTCATGCCGCGCCAGTACCCGGGCCAGAAATACCTCGTCTGCAACACCGACGAAGGCGAGCCGGGCACGTTCAAGGACCGCGACATCATCCGCTACAACCCGCATTCGCTGATCGAAGGCATGGCCATCGGCGCTTACGCGATGGGCATCACCGTCGGCTACAACTACATCCACGGCGAGATCTTCGAAGACTACCTGCGCTTTGAAGATGCGCTGGAAGAAGCGCGCGCGGCGGGCTTCCTGGGCGACAAGATCATGGGCAGCGAATTCAGCTTCCAGCTGCACGCGCACCACGGCTACGGCGCCTACATCTGCGGCGAAGAAACCGCGCTGCTGGAATCGCTCGAAGGCAAGAAGGGACAGCCGCGCTTCAAGCCGCCGTTCCCGGCCTCGTTCGGCCTGTACGGCAAGCCGACCACGATCAACAACACCGAGACCTTCGCTGCCGTCCCGTTCATTCTGAACATGGGCGCAGAGAACTACCTGGGCCTGGGCAAGCCGAACAACGGCGGCACCAAGATCTTCTCGATCTCGGGCGACGTCGAGCGTCCAGGCAACTACGAAGTTCCGCTCGGCACGCCATTCGCCAAGCTGATGGAGCTGGCTGGCGGCATGCGCGGCGGCAAAAAGATCAAGGCAGTCATTCCTGGCGGCTCGTCGGCACCGGTCATCCGCGGCGAGGTCATGATGGACACCGACCTCGACTACGACGCGATCGCCAAGGCCGGCTCGATGCTGGGTTCGGGTGCGGTCATCGTCATGGACGAGACCCGCTGCATGGTCAAGTCGCTGCTGCGCCTGTCGTACTTCTATTACGAAGAATCGTGCGGCCAGTGCACCCCATGCCGCGAAGGCACGGGCTGGATGTACCGCATGGTCCACCGCATCGAACACGGCCAGGGCCGCGCCGATGACCTGGACATGCTGAACTCGATCGCCGACAACATCCAGGGCCGCACCATTTGCGCGCTGGGCGATGCGGCGGCGATGCCGGTACGCGCCATGATCAAGAACTTCCGCGAAGAATTTGAATATCACATCGAGCACAAGCATTGCCTCGTGCCGACTTATCTCTAAGGCCAGAGAACGCTCATGGTTGAAATTGAAATTGACGGTAAAAAGGTAGAAGTCCCACCAGGCAGCATGGTGATGGACGC
>DASWSX010000062.1:0-14247 GCA_036402435.1 Telluria sp.
GTGGCCGCCCATGAAGTGCACACCACCGTCAAGGTCGGCGGCGAGCTGTCGAACAACAAGGGCATCAACCGCCAGGGCGGCGGCCTGACCGCGCCGGCGCTGACCGCCAAGGACATGGAAGACATCAAGACCGCGATGAGCTTCCAGGCCGACTACCTGGCGATCTCGTTCCCGAAAAGCGCGACCGACATGGAAATGGCGCGCCAGCTGGCCAACATCGCCGGCGAACCGTTCCACCACAAGCCAAGGATGATCGCCAAGATCGAGCGCGCCGAAGCGATTCCGGTACTGCAGGAAATCCTCGACGCCTCCGACGGCATCATGGTTGCGCGCGGCGACCTGGCCGTTGAAGTAGGCAACGCGGCCGTGCCGGCGCTGCAAAAACGCATGATCCGCATGGCGCGCGCGAGCAACAAGCTGGCGATTACCGCGACCCAGATGATGGAATCGATGATCGTCAACGCGGTGCCGACCCGCGCCGAGGTGTCGGACGTGGCCAACGCCGTTCTCGATGGCACCGACGCGGTGATGACGTCCGCCGAAACCGCATCGGGCAAGTACCCGATCGAAACGGTCGAGATGATGGCGGCCATTTGCGCCGAAGCCGAGCAATCCGAGTACAACAAGCTCGACGCCGACTTCCTGAACATCCAGTTCACCCGCATCGACCAGTCGATCGCGTACGGCGCGCTGTTCACCGCGCACCACCTGCGCGTGAAGGCGATCGTCGCGCTGACCGAATCGGGCTCGACGGCGCTGTGGATGAGCCGCCACAGCATCGACACGCCGATTTTCGCCCTGACCCCGTCCCGGCAGACGCAGCGCAAAGCTTCGCTGTATCGTAACGTGCAAGCTTATCATCTGCTGCAGGAAGGCGGCAGCCACGCAGTATTGCGCCAGGCGGAAGAATTGCTCATGAAACAGGGCGTTGTTCGCAAGGGCGACACAATCGTCGTCACTTGGGGCTCCCCGATGGGACAGGCCGGTGGCACCAATGCACTCAAGATCGTGCGCGTAGGCGAATTCGACTAAGAAGCACCACAGATTTCTTTATTGTTTGGAGTACTACCATGTCCCTCGTATCCATGCGCCAATTGCTGGACCATGCCGCCGAAAACGGCTATGGCCTGCCTGCATTCAACGTCAACAACCTCGAACAGGTGCAGGCCATCATGGCTGCCGCTGACGCGGTCGGTTCCCCGGTGATCATGCAGGCGTCCGCTGGCGCCCGCAAGTACGCCGGCGAAGCTTTCCTGCGCCACCTGATCGACGCCGCTGTCGAATCCTACCCGCACATCCCGGTCGTCATGCACCAGGACCACGGCCAGTCGCCGGCAGTCTGCATGGCCGCGATCCGCTCCGGCTTCACCTCGGTGATGATGGACGGCTCGCTCGAAGCCGACGGCAAGAGCGTCGCTTCGTACGACTACAACGTCGAAGTGTCGCGTGAAGTGGTCAAGTTCGCGCACTCGATCGGCGTCACCGTCGAAGCCGAACTGGGCGTGCTGGGCTCGCTCGAAACGATGAAGGGCGACAAGGAAGACGGCCACGGCGCCGACGGCACCATGACCCGCGAGCAGCTGCTGACCGACGTCGCGCAAGCCGCCGACTTCGTCCAGCGCACCCAGTGCGACGCGCTGGCCATCGCCATCGGCACCTCGCACGGCGCCTACAAGTTCTCGCGCAAGCCAACTGGCGACATCCTGGCGATCGACCGCATCAAGGAAATCCACGCGCGCATCCCGAACACCCACCTCGTCATGCACGGTTCGTCGTCGGTGCCGCAGGAGCTGCTGGCAGTGATCCGCGAGTTCGGCGGCGACATGAAGGAAACCTACGGCGTGCCAGTCGAAGAAATCCAGGAAGGCATCCGCCACGGTGTCCGCAAGATCAACATCGACACCGACATCCGCCTTGCGATGACGGCTGCGATCCGCAAGTACCTGTTCGAGAACCCATCGAAGTTCGACCCGCGCGACTACCTCAAGCCTGCGCGCGAAGCGGCCATGGAAATCTGCAAGGCGCGCTTCCTGTCATTCGGTTGCGAAGGCCAGGCTGGCAAGATCAAGCCGATCCCGCTCGACAAGATGGCCGAGCGTTACAAGAAGGGCGAACTGGCCCAGATCGTGAAGTAAAGTTCCTGCGCGCCCTTCGGGGCGCGCTTAGTTTCTGGCAATTCAAGGATTCGTGATGTCTAGTGTTCTCGAAACAAACCTCAAGTCGCTGCCGTTCCTGCACCGCGGAAAAGTGCGCGACATATACGCCGTGGGCGACGACAAGCTGCTGGTCATCCAGACCGACCGCCTGTCCGCATTCGACGTCATCCTCGACGACCCGATCCCAGGCAAGGGCAAGATCCTGACGGCGATGTCGAACTTCTGGTTCCAGAAATTCGCCGACCTGATGCCCAACCACGAGACCGGCATCGATCCGCTGTCCGTGGTTGCGCCCGAAGAGCGCGCGCAGGTCGAAGGCCGCGCCATCGTGGTCAGGAAGTTCAAGCCGCTCGGTATTGAGTGCATCGTGCGCGGCTACCTGATCGGTTCGGGCTGGAAGGATTACCAGAAGACCGGCAAGGTGTGCGGCATCGCGCTGCCGGCCGGCCTGAAGGAAGCGGAGAAGCTGCCGCAGGTATTGTTCACGCCGTCGACCAAGGCCCCGGCCGGCGCCCATGACGAGAACATTTCGTTCGAAGAAGCCGAGAAGATCGTCGGCGCGGACGTTGCACGCCAGGTGCGCGATTACGCCGTTGCGCTGTACACCAAGGCTGCCGAATACGCCGCCGAAAAAGGCATCATCATCGCCGATACCAAGTTCGAATTCGGCCAGGATGACAGCGGCAGGATTTACCTGATCGACGAAATCCTGACCCCGGACTCCTCGCGTTTCTGGCCGATGGAAAGCTACCAGACCGGCATGTCGCCGCCGTCGTACGACAAGCAGTTCGTGCGCGACTACCTGGAAACGCTGAAGGATTGGAACAAGGCGCCGCCATCGCCGCCGATCCCGGGCGAAGTCATCTCCAAAACCCAGTCCAAGTATCTTGAAGCACTCGAGCGCCTGACCGGCCAGAAGCTGGACCTGTGATGGATGCCCAAGCTAAGCCAATGGTCGGCATCGTGATGGGTTCGTCGTCCGACTGGGACGTGATGCAGCATGCGGTCGCCATCCTGAAGGAATTCGGCGTACCGTATGAGGCACAAGTGGTGTCGGCGCACCGCATGCCCGACGAGATGTTCGCGTACGCCGAAAGCGCGCGTGAGCGGGGCCTGCGCGCCATCATCGCCGGCGCCGGCGGCGCGGCGCACCTGCCTGGCATGATCGCGGCCAAGACCATCGTACCGGTCTTGGGCGTGCCGGTGCCATCGAAGTACCTGCGCGGCGAGGATTCGCTGCTGTCGATCGTCCAGATGCCGAAGGGCATTCCGGTAGCAACCTTTGCCATCGGCGAAGCGGGCGCGGCCAACGCGGCGCTGGCGGCGGTCGCCATGATTGCCACCGTCGATGACGCCATGGCAGAACGCCTGCAGGATTTCCGCAACGTACAAACAGCGGCCGCAAAGGCCATGACCTTACCAGCATGAGTGATCAGCAGTATTCCCCGGCCCGTCCGCCCGCGACATTGGGCGTGATGGGCGGCGGCCAGCTTGGCCGCATGTTTGCACACGCCGCGCAGGCGATGGGTTTCAAGGTGGCCGTGCTCGACCCGGCGCGCGACAGTCCGGCAGGGCAGGCCGCCGACCGCCTGATCGTGGCCGGCTACACCGATGAGGCAGGCCTGGCCGACCTGGCCTCGGCTTGCGCCGCCGTCACAACCGAATTCGAAAACGTTCCGGCCGACAGCCTGGCCTACCTTGCCGCGCGCACCTTCGTGGCGCCGGCCGCCGCCTGCGTTTCCATCGCGCAGGACCGCATCGCGGAGAAGCGTTTCTTTGTCGACAGCGCACCGGGTTCAGGCGTGATGCCGGCGCCGCACAAGACCATCGCGACGAGCGAGGACATCGACGCCATTCCGGATGACCTGCTGCCGGGCATCCTGAAAACCGTGCGCATGGGTTACGACGGCAAGGGCCAGGTCCGCGTCAAGACGCGCGCCGAGGTGCGCGCCGCGTTTGCCGAGATGAAGGGCGTGACCTGCCTGCTTGAAAAGATGCTGCCGCTCGCTTACGAAATCTCGGTGCTGACCGCGCGTGGCGCCGACGGCGAATCGGTGGTCTATCCGATCGCCGAGAACGTCCACCGCGACGGCATCCTGTTCACCACCACCGTGCCGGGTCCGAACGTGTCCGACGGCTGCGCCGGCATGGCGCAGGATGCTGCGCGCGCGATCGTCTCGCAGCTCGGCTACGTCGGCGTGCTGTGCATTGAATTCTTCGTGCTGGAAGATGGCACGCTGGTGGTTAACGAAATGGCGCCGCGGCCCCACAACAGCGGGCACTACACCATCGACGCCTGCGTCACCAGCCAGTTCGCGCAGCAGGTGCGGGCAATGGCGCGCCTGCCGCTGGGTGACGTGCGCCAGCATTCGCCGGCGGTCATGCTGAACATCCTCGGCGACGTCTGGTTCGACGATGGCAGCGACGCGCCGCGCGAGCCGGCGTGGGACGAAGTGCTGGCACTGCCGGGCGCATGCCTGCACCTCTACGGCAAGGAAGACGCCCGCCGCGGCCGCAAGATGGGCCACCTGACCCTGGTTGCGCCAACCCTCGCCGAAGCCCAGGCCAAGCTGCGTTCGGCCTGCAGCATCCTCGGGATCGAGCTGGACGCATGAGCCGACAGGACATTGCAGCCGCAGCCCGTTTGCTGGAGCAAGGAGAACTCGTCGCCTTGCCGACCGAGACCGTGTACGGCCTTGGCGCCGACGCCGAAAACCCGGCGGCGGTGGCGCGGATCTACGCGGCCAAGGGCCGCCCGATGGACCATCCGGTGATCGTGCACATCGCGACCGGGGCCGACCTTGCGCACTGGGCCACCGACATCCCGCACGAGGCGCACGCGCTGGCAGAGGCCTTCTGGCCCGGTCCGCTGACGATGATCCTCAAGCGCGCACCGGACATTCCCGATGCCGTCTCGGGCGGCCAGGATACGGTCGGCATCCGCTGCCCGTCGCACCCGGTCGCTGTGGCGCTGCTGCAGGCCTTCAAGGGCGGGCAGGGCGGCATCGCGGCGCCGTCGGCCAACAAGTTCGGCAACGTCAGCCCGACCACCGCGCAGCACGTGCGCGACGAATTCGGCGCCGACGGCACGGTGGCCGCCATCCTCGACGGCGGCCAGAGCCAGGTCGGCATCGAGTCGACCATCGTCGACCTGTCGCGCCTTGCCACGCACGGCCCGGTGCTGCTGCGCCCTGGCCACATCAGCGCCGACGCGATCGCGGCCGTCATCGACAGCATGCCTGCCGCGCCCGACGCTGCGGCCCCGCGCGCGTCCGGCACGCTCGAGTCGCATTACGCGCCGCATACGCCGGTCGCAATGCAGGACCGCGCCGAACTGGCCGAAACGCTCGCCAGGCTGCAGGCCGCCGGCCGCAAGGTGGCGCTGATCCACTACAGCGACTTCCCGCCGGCCCACGCCGGAGTCCGGCTGCCGCCGGCGCCCGAAGGCTTTGCCCACGCGCTGTACGCGGCGCTGCGCACGATGGACCAGGCCGGCGCAGACGTGATCCTGGTCGAGGCCCCGCCGCGCACCACCGAGTGGCTTGGCGTCAACGACCGCCTGCGCCGCGCCGCGCACGGTTCGAGCGGCATCGTCCACGGTTTGCTGAACCACGACGCGCCGGCCTGACAGCCGCGGTGCTGTCATGGTGTTGTGTCGATCTGACTACCTAAGTTTATAGATTTACAAGTGTAGCTAACGCTGGCATATTAGTTGTAGTGCAAAAAGCACGGGCGTTCGCATCAAAATAGAATCTACTTAGGAGACACAATGCGTCAAACCAATATCGCGCTGGCCTTGCTGGCCGCGGCTATCCTTTCCGCTTGCGGCAGCAGCGACAGCGACAATAACGTCATCCAGCCGGCGAAGCCGAAGTTCGCTTCCCAGGTGACCTTTGGCGACAGCCTGTCTGATGTGGGCACCTACTCTGTCGGCACGGTCGCTGCCCTGCGTGGCGGCAAGTTCACGATCAACGGCGACAACACTGCCGTCAATGCCTCGCTCACCGGCAAGAACTGGACCGAGCTGATGGCCGTCCGCTTCGGCCTGGCCGCGCCATGCCCCGCCGTCACCGGCCTGGACGGCGATGCCAGCCGCGGCTTCTCGGTCCCTGTCACGAACAACCTGAACTGCACGGGCTACGCCATGGGCGGCGCACGCGTGACCAATCCGGTTGGACCGAACCACAAGCTGACCGGCAACCCGCTGGGCGCGCTGACCTACCCGATCGCGACGCAGATCGCGACCCACCTCGCGCGCAACGGCGGCAAGTTCAAGGGGGATGAAGTAGTCTTCGTTTCGGCCGGCGGCAACGACGCCTTTGCCCTGCTGGGCGAACTGACTGCCGCCGCTACCGCTGCGGGCAATGCCGCCGGTGCTGCCGAAGGCGCGCGCGTTGGCGCCCAGACCTTCGCCGCGACGCTGACCCAGCTGCTGGCCGCTGGTGCGACCAACCCGGCCACCGCCGCCCAGGCGATCGGCGCCGCAGTGACGGCCGAAGCCGCACGTGCGGGCAGCACGACCCAAACCATCGTCGGCGTTGCGGTCGCCACCGCGGCCGCGCAGCCTGGCAACATGGCGGTCGGTTCGCCAACCGTGTACGGCCCGATGGTCACCAGTGCGCAGGCTACCGCTGCCACGGCAGGCGCCGCAGCAGGTGCGCAAGCTGGCGCAGCCGCGGGTGCAGCCTACGGCGCGGCGAACGGGCCGGCGCTGGTGCCAAAGATGGCAGCAGCCGCTGCTGAACTGGCCGCCCTGGTGCGCAACGAGATCGTCGGCAAGGGCGCCAACCACGTGGTGCTGGTCAACCTGCCCGACCTCGGCAATGCGCCAAGCTCGAAGGCCCAGAGCGCCTCGACCCAGACCCTGATCAAAGGTATGGTCGATGGATTCAATATCGCCTTGCGAGTCGGCATCGATGGCCTCGAGTCGAAGGTCCTCTACGTCGACCTGTTCGCGGCCAGCCAGGAACAGCTGCTGAATCCGGCCAAGTTCGGCATCAGCAACACCACCAAGCCTGCCTGCGGTCCGAACGCGCTGGGTACGACCTCGCTGGTGTGCAACGGCTCCAACCTGGTTGCCGGCGATGTCAGCAAGTACCTGTTCGCCGACGACGTGCATCCGACCCCGTTCGGTTACTCGCTGATCTCGAACCACGTTGCAGAGCAGATGGCGGTACGCGGCTGGCTGTAATCGGGTAATGACAAGCAGATGCCCGCTTCGGCGGGCATTTTTTTCGCCTGAAGCTCAGGTCACCGGCTGGCTGCCGCGCACCATCCGCTCGAGCAGGTCGACTTCCATCGGCCGGCCGAACAGGTAACCCTGGCAGCATTCGCATCCCAGTTCCGCCAGCAGCGCGCGCTGCGCCTCCGTTTCCACTCCCTCCGCAATGATCCCGAGCCCGAGGGCTTGCCCGAGCGCCACGATGCTGCGCGCGATGGAGGCGTCGTTCGGGTCGATCAGCACGTCGCGCACGAACGAGCGGTCGATCTTCAGCTGGTCCAGCGGCAAGCGCTTCAGGTAGCTCAGCGAGGAATAGCCGGTGCCGAAATCGTCGAGCGCGAAACCGATGCCATGCTGCTTCAGCTGGTGCATCTTCCCGATCGTGTCCTCCACGCTTTCGATCAGCAGCGTCTCGGTCAGCTCCAGCTTGAGGCGGTCGGCACGCGCACCGGTTTCCTCGAGGATCGCCAGCGCCTCCCTGACGAACTCAGGCTGCCTGAACTGGCGCGCGCTCACGTTGACGGCGATGGTCAGGTGCGCCAGTTCCGGCACGTCGGCCCACGCGGCCAGTTGGCTGCAGGCACTGCGCAACACCCAGCTGCCCAGCTGGACGATCAGGCCCGAGGCTTCGGCAATCGGCACGAACACGCCAGGCCCGACGACACCGCGCTTGAGGTGGTTCCAGCGCAGCAGCGCTTCCACGCCGGTGATGCGCCCGCTACCGTCGACCTGGGGCTGGTAGTGCAGCATGAATTCGGACCTGGCAAGCGATTCGCGCAGTTCCATTTCGAGCGCGATGCGGTAAGTCACGTCCGACTCCATGCTGTGATGGAAGAAGCGCAGCGTGTTGCGGCCGTCGCGCTTGGCTTCATACATGGCCAGGTCGCCGCGTTTCATCAGGTCGTCGATGTCGGTCGCATGATCGATGCGCAGGGTCGCGCCAATGCTGCAAGTGGCGTGGTGCGAGGCGGCGCCGATGTCGAACGGCTCGCCGATGACGCGGATGATTTTCCAGCCGATCGCGGCCGCGTGTTCGGCGGCCTCGTCTTCGCGCTCGCCGATGCTCTCCAGCAGGATCACGAACTCGTCGCCGCCCAGGCGCGCGACGGTGTCGCCCTGGCGCACGCAGCCGAGGATGCGCTGGGCCACCTGCTTGAGCAGCTGGTCGCCCACTTCATGCCCGCGCGTATCGTTCAGGTCCTTGAAATTGTCCAGGTCGAGGAACAGCAGCGCGGCGGCCTGGTTGCTGCGGTTGGACACCGACAGGCAGTGCTGCAGCCGTTCCAGCAGCAGCCGGCGGTTGGGCAAGCCGGTCAGCGCGTCGTAGTTGGCCAGCTGCATGATCTCGTCCTGGGCCAGTTTCTGCTGGGTGATGTCGGCCTGGGTTGCCACGTAATTGGTGGTGCGTCCGGCCGCATCCCGCACGGCGGTCACGGTCAGCCAGGCCGGATATTCGGTGCCGTTTTTGCGTTTCGTCCAGACCTCGCCCTGCCACTTGCCGCGCTTGTCGATGATCTCCCAGATGCCGGGCATGAAATCCGGGCCGCCCGCTTCCAGCGCCACCGGCAGCGGGTCACGGCCGGTCAGCTCTCCTGCGGCGAAGCCGGCCATCGCGGCGAACGCGTCGTTGACGTCAAGCACCAGCCGGTCGGGGCCCGTGACGAACATGCCTTCCTGCGACTGGAACACGGTGGCGGCCACGCGGGTCGACTCTTCGGCGTTCTTGCGCTCGGAAATATCGGTCGCAATGCCGCACAGCCCATAGATGCTGCCATCGCCCCGGCACAGTGGGATCTTGGTCGACAGGAAAGTCGGGCGGTCCCTGCGCGTGGTCGATTCGATTTCCTCGGCGACCGTGCGCTCGCCATGTTCGATGACCGCGCTGTCGCGCTCGCGGATGGCGGCCGCGGTGGCCGCATCAAACAGCTCGGCATCGCTCTTGCCGATAATGTCGTCGGCCGTGATGCCGTAGAAGGTGCACAGGGCGCGGTTGACGTACTGGTAGCGGTAGTGCGCGTCCTTGATGTAGATAAGGCTGTCGACGCTGTCGAGGATGGTCGACAGGCGGGTCTGGCTGTCGCGCAGCGCGCGCGTCTTCAGGTCGACCTGGCGGCGCAGCCAGAGCGCCAGCAGCAAGGCCATGACCAGCGCGCCGACGACGCCTGCGGCGATCCACCACAGGTAGGGCGGGGTGCGCGCGAGCAGGGTGTGCTTCTGCCAGCGCTGCAGCACCGAGAAATACTCGGAATGGGGATCCTGCTGCCAGGCGTTCAGGTGGCGGTCGATGGCGGCCAGCCGCGCGGCGTTGCGTCCCTTGGCGGTGGCATAGAACAGCCGGGCAGGCTGGAAAGCGATCGGCGTTTCGACCAGTCCGTGGGCGGTAGCATACATGTCGCCCGCGTACTTGTTGGCGATGACCGCGTCGGCCCTGCGCGCGGCCACCAGTGCAAATCCTTCTTCGATCGACGCCACCGCCGTGATCAGGGGGCGCACCCCGAAGTCATGCCCGAGCCCGGCCACGAAGCGCTGCTGGATCGAGCCGCCGAGGATCGCCACGCGTTTGCCGTCGAGGTCGCTGATCGACACGACTGCCACCTTGGGGTGGCGGTAGACCTGGGACCAGCTGTGCAGCGCAGGGACGCGGTGGAAGTCGAGTGTGCGGCTGCGTTCCTCGGTCCAGGCCACGTCCGGCAGCAGGTCGATCTCGCCGCTTTCGGCCGCGCGCAGGCAGGCGGTCCATTCGCACGAGACGAATTCGAGCTGCCATTGTTCCGCCACGGCGATCCGTTGCAGCAGGTCGACCAGGATCCCGTCCGCCTTGCCTTCGTCATTGAAAAATATCTTCGGGGCGTTGGCGTAAATGCCTACCCTGACCGGCTGCGCGGGCGGTGCGTCGGCGCGCGCGAACGCCGGCAGCAACAGCGTGAAACACAGCAGTAATCGACCCATGCACCCCACCTGTCCTCCCGCGCGTCGAGAAATTTGACGATGAGCATCCGTTCTACCACAAAGCCCGGGCCCCCGGCTGCCTGCGTACGTACGGCTGCCGCGTTGTTGCGTCCTTTACAACAAAAAACCCGCCGCAGCGGGTTTTCCGGATGGCGGCGCGGCAGCTCAGAACGCGGCGATGCCCGTCTGCGCGCGGCCCAGGATCAGGGCATGGATGTCGTGCGTGCCTTCGTAGGTGTTGACCACCTCGAGGTTGACCATGTGGCGGATCACACCGAATTCGTCGGAGATGCCGTTACCACCGAGCATGTCGCGCGCGGTGCGGGCGATGTCGAGCGACTTCCCGCAGGAATTGCGCTTCATCATTGACGTGATCTCGACCGCGGCGGTGCCCTCGTCCTTCATGCGGCCCAGCCGCAGGCAGCCCTGCAGGCCGAGCGTGATCTCGGTCTGCATGTCGGCCAGTTTCTTTTGCACCAGCTGATTGGCGGCCAGCGGTTTGCCGAACTGCTGGCGGTCCATCGTGTACTGGCGCGCGGTGTGCCAGCAGTCCTCGGCCGCGCCCAGGGCGCCCCAGGCGATGCCGTAGCGTGCCGAGTTCAGGCAGGTGAACGGGCCCTTCAGGCCGCGCACATCGGGGAAGGCGTTTTCTTCGGGGCAGAACACGTTGTCCATCACGATCTCGCCGGTGACGGAGGCGCGCAGGCCGAACTTGCCGTGGATGGCAGGCGCGCTCAGGCCCGCCATCCCTTTTTCCAGCACGAAGCCGCGGATCGCGCCTTCATCGTCCTTGGCCCACACCACGAACACGTCCGCCACCGGGGAGTTGGTGATCCACATCTTGGCGCCGGTCAGCGCGTAGCCGCCGTCGACCTTGCGCGCGCGCGTGATCATCGAACCCGGGTCGGAGCCATGGTTCGGCTCGGTCAGGCCGAAGCAGCCGATCCATTCGCCGGTGGCCAGCTTCGGCAGGTATTTCTGGCGCTGCGCTTCGGTGCCGAATTCAT
Organism: Telluria sp.; assembly: GCA_036402435.1. Lineage (GTDB taxonomy): Bacteria > Pseudomonadota > Gammaproteobacteria > Burkholderiales > Burkholderiaceae_D > Telluria_A. The sequence goes on from DASWSX010000062.1 coordinate 11,334, forward strand.
AGATCGGCACCATCACCAGCGACGACTGCACGCTCGCCATCGAACGGTAGCCGGAATCGACGCGCTCGATTTCGCGCGCGATCAGGCCGTAGGAAACGTAGTTCAGGCCAGGCCCGCCGTACTGCTCGGGAATGGTCGGGCCCAGCAGGCCGAGCTCGCCCATCTCGCGGAAAATCGACGTGTCCATGCGCTCATGGCGGAACGCCTCGAGGATGCGCGGGGCCAGCTTGTCCTGGCAATAGGCGGCGGCGGCGTCGCGCACCATGCGCTCTTCGTCGGTCAGCTGCTCGTTGAGCAACAGCGGATCGTCCCAGTGGAACTGCGCCTTGCGCGGCGATTCGGATCGGTTCATGCTCTTTCCTGTCTCGTAATGAATTGGGGCAAGTTGTATAGACTAATTTAGCAATCCGGCAATTCTACCGCGTTTGCGTGCTGCCGAATTGGCCTGCGTGGAAAACCAGCGACGGCTGCGGATGGAAGGCGCACTCCTCGACTTCGCCGACGAAGATTACATGGTCGCCTTCCGGATAGCGGCTGCGGTTGTGGCACTCGAACCAGGCCGAGGCGCCCTTCAGGATCGGCAGCCCGGTGCGCGACAGTTCGTACTCGACGCCGGCGAACGGATCGTCGGTGCGGCGCGAAAAGCGCTGGGCCAGGTGGGCCTGTTCGGCGCCCAGCACGTTGATGACGTAATGCGAATTGCCGCGGAAAATCGGCATGCTGTTGGCGCCGGCAGCCAGGCTCCACAGCACCAGCGGCGGATCGAGCGAGACCGAGTTGAACGAACTGGCGGTCAGGCCGCGGAATGTGCCGTCGGCCAGACGGGTCGTGATGACGGTAACGCCGGTGGCGAACTGGGACAACGCCTGCCGGAACTGCGTCGAATCGAAATCGCGCAGCGCGGCGCGGGGGGAGCTTATGTTCATTGGTGGCCTGTGTATTTCTGCCATTATGCCAAACTTCGGCCCTCCGGTACGGCCTGCGGGCCGGGCACGGTGTTTGCCTGCATGTCCCGCAACTTTGGGTTACAGTAACTCCATACGCATGTGCGGGCAACGAGGTGTGCAATGACGAACGAATCGGCAGGCAATGTCGCCATACTCGGCGGCGGCTGTTTCTGGTGCCTTGAGGCGGTGTATCTCGAGGTGCGCGGTGTCACAAAGGTCGAATCAGGCTACATGGGCGGGCACCAGGACAACCCGAGCTACGAACAGGTATGCGCCGGCACCACCGGGCACGCGGAGGTGGTGCGGCTCGAGTTCGACCCGGCCATGATCAGCTATCACGACATCCTGGAAGTGTTTTACACGATCCATGACCCGACCACGCTGAACCGCCAGGGCAACGATGTGGGCACCCAGTACCGGTCGGTGATCTACACCATGACGCCGGAGCAGGAAGCCGTGGCGCACAAGGTGATTGCCGAGATGGCCAACGTGTGGGACGCGCCGATCGTGACGGAAGTGACGCCGGCCGAGACCTGGTACAAGGCCGAGGACTATCACCAGGATTATTTCCGCCAGCATCCGCTGCAGGGTTACTGCGCGTTTGTGGTCGCACCGAAGGTGGCGAAATTCCGCAAGACGTTCACCAATCGTTTGAAGTAGACGGCGTTCAACACGGGTACATGTAGCGCCGCGACCATGGGTGGCTCGCCGGCGTGCTCCCGGCCTTCCCGCAGACCACCTGATACAAGCTGATCAGGTCATGGTTGAAGGCGTGCGTGCAACCCGCCAGGTAGACGTGCCAGATCCGGAAATGGCGGTCATCCGTCAGGATCCGGATCCGGTCCGCATTCGCCTCGTAATTTTCGGTCCACAGTTCGCAGGTGCGGGCGTAATGGCGGCGCAGGTTTTCGACGTCGCGCGCCTCCAGCCCGCCCTGCTGCATCGCCTTCACGACGGCCCCCAGGTGCGCCAGTTCGCCGTGCGGGAACACGTACTTGCTGATGAACTCGCCGCCGCCGTAGGGCGTGGCGCGCCCCTGCGGATCGGTGCTGGTGATGCCGTGGTTCATGGCTACGCCGTCCGGGGCCAGCAGCGCATTGATGCGCCCGAAATATTCGGCCAGGTGGCGCACCCCGACATGCTCGAACATGCCCACGCTGGTGACGCGGTCGAAGGTGCCTTCGACGTCGCGGTAGTCCTGCAGGCGGATTTCGACCTGGCCTTGCAGTCCGGCCCGGTCGACGCGTTCGCGCGCCAGCCGGTACTGGTTTTCCGACAGCGTGATGCCGACGCAGCGCGCGCCGAACCGTTGCGCCGCGCGGATGACCAGCGCGCCCCATCCGCAGCCGATATCCAGCAGCGCGTGCCCCGGCTGCACGCCGATCTTGGTCAGGATGTGGTCGATCTTTTTGCGCTGGGCGGTGGCCAGGTCTTCGTCGCCGTTTTCAAAATAGGCGCAGGAATACACCATGTCCGGGTCGAGCCAGGCCTGGTAGAACTCGTTGGAGACGTCGTAGTGGTAGCGGATCGCCTTGGCGTCGGCCTGGCGCGTGTGTGGCAGGGCGCGCATGAAACGCCCCAGCGCGCTGTGCGGCCTGACCGAGGCGGCCGCCAGCGCGTTGACCACGGCGATCATATCGCTGGCCCTGCCGCTGACCTCGATGGCGCCCTCGACGTAAGCGCGGCCGAGGTTGTACAGCGACGGCGACACCAGGTAGCGCACCGCCGACGCATCGGGCACGCGGATCGTCACGCGCGGCGCCTCATCGGAAAAATCGAGGCGCTGGCCATTCCACAGCTCGACGCGCAGCGGTACATTGGCCTTACTGCGCACGCCGCTGCGCCAGGCATCCAGTCTCAGTTGGCTAAACACGCACACCTCCGGCTTGTCAGGCAGGGGCGCTGGCCCCTTTACGGCTGCAACCGCTGCCGTGTCCAGCTGCCGTCGCTTTGCAGCGTGTACACGA
>DASWSX010000063.1:0-16707 GCA_036402435.1 Telluria sp.
GCCGAGTGCGCGAAGATGTAGCCGAAACGGGTGCCGGCGCCTTTTTTGGCCGTCACCAGGGTGGCGTTCGGCTTTTCGACGATCCTGGTGCCGTAACCGGCGTCGGCCAGGCGCGCGGCGCTCTGCTGTGCGAGGGCTGCGCGCGACAGCGGCGCCACCCATTCGGCCTTGTGGTGGAAGTTACGCAGCGAAACCTCACGCACGTTCTCGCGCCAGCTGCGCATATCCTTCATCATCTTCGGCGTGCTGCGCACGATGCACAGCGAGGTCGACAGCAGAAGGAAGGCGAGGATCAGGAGGAACCACCAGGCCGAATACACCGCGTAGAGGCCCAGCTTGTCGAAGACCGAGAACCAGAACGGGCCGAACTGGTTGACGTAGTTCGTCATCGGCTCGTTCTGCTTCATCACGGTGCCGATCATCGAGGCGATCGAGATGATGGTCAGCAGGCTGATGGCAAAGCGCATCGACGACACCAGCTCGACCGCCTCGGCAAGCCGGCGGCGCTCTGTCTTCAGTTCAATTCCGGTAGTACTCATGTTAAATCCAGTACGCGGCGGCAAACGGCCGCGAAAGAAGTGAAACAAGGGCAGGATCCTGCTCTTGTTCGGTGACGCTCAGCAAAAAGGGCAGCGCGCTTGCGCGCCGCCGCCCTCTGAGGTGTCTTGCATCGGCTTGGCGCGGCATCGCGCCACGCTTCGCACATCCGGCAGGCATCAAGCGATGCCGCGAATTTTACTTCAAGCCGGCGATGTAGTCGGCAACGGCCTGCATTTCCTGGTCCGACATGCGCTGGGCCAGCGTGGTCATCTGTGGGCTGTTGCTGCGTGCGCCGCCCTTGAATGCCTGCAGCTGGGCTACAGTGTAGTCCTGGTGCTGGCCAGCAAGGCGCGGATACTGGGCCGGGATGCCGTTGGCGTTGGCGCCGTGGCAGCTTGCGCATGCAGCTACGCCGCGCTCGGCGATGCCGCCACGGTAGATCTTCTTGCCCAGTTCGACGGTGTCCTTGTTGCGGGCCGCGCCCTGCTTCGGCTTCTGGGTTGCGAGGTAGGCAGCGATGTCCTTCTTCTCGGCTTCGGTCAGCATCTTCGCGTAAGTCGTCATGACCGGGTTGTTACGTGCCGGGGTCGTGAAATCGATCAGCTGCTTGTGGGTATATGCTTCGAACTGTGCGGACAGCTTCGGGTTGGCGACGATCGTCGAGTTGCCGGCGGCGCCGTGGCACGATGCGCAAGCTGGCAGGCCACGGGCAGCGTCGCCGCTGTCGTACAGGGTCGCGCCTTTGGCGGCATCAGCCTTGGCGGCAGCAGGAGCAGGTGCAGCAGCCGAAGCCAGGCCCGAAACAGCCAGGGTTGCAACCAACAAGGACTTCACAAACGCCGCGCCGGCGGCCGGGAAAAACGCACGATTCATTCACATACCCTGACTTGTAAAAATTGAGTTCTATTTGAAAATTAGGTACTGCAAGCGCTTGTTGCCGGGCGCTGGGCCTACCGCGCCGCAACAATACGCAACCCCTTATTGTACAATAGCTTTCTCGGGTCATCGCCCCCTTTGTTGCTTTTTCTGCCCATTCCATGTCCAAACTCTGGCAAGCCCGCTTCTTTACGACCGTCAACCAACTGCGCGACCTGCCCGACACGCAGGTGCCGGAAATCGCCTTTGCGGGTCGGTCCAATGCCGGCAAATCGACCGCCATCAACATCCTGACCAACCAGAAGGGGCTCGCCTTCGCGTCCAAGACGCCCGGCCGGACCCAGCACATCAACTACTTCTCGATCGGCGGCGCCCATGTCGGGCAGCACCGCAAGGACCCGACTATCGTCGAGGAAATCGAAGGCCTGCTGGTCGACCTGCCGGGTTACGGCTACGCGGAAGTGTCCGGTTCGGCCAAGCTGCACTGGCAAAAGCTGCTGGGCGACTACGTCCAGCGCCGCGAACAGCTGGCCGCGCTGGTGCTGATCATGGATTCGCGCCGTCCGTTCACCGAACTGGACGTGCAGATGCTCGAATGGTTCGCGCCGACCGGCAAGCCGATCCACTGCATCCTGACCAAGGCCGACAAGCTCAACCGCAACGAGACGACCAACGCGCTGCGCAGCGCCCGTGCCACGCTCGACAGCTACGTCGACGAAGACGGCGAAGGCTTCCCGTTCACCGTGCAGATGTTCTCGGCCCTCAAGCGCGTCGGCATCGACGAAGCCAACGACAAGATCCTCGAACTGCTCGGCATTGCGGACGACGACAACGAACCGGCGCCGTCGTCCGCGCAAGACGACGCGGCGCCGTTCATCGACGACGCCGACGAATAACTTTTTTTTTCATTTTCTTTGGGAACCTGAAATGACGATTCCAGCCGCCTACCCGTCTATCCGCATGCGCCGCATGCGCCGCGATCCATTTTCGCGCGCGCTGATGCGCGAGAACACGATCACCGCGTCGGACCTGATCTACCCGGTGTTCATCCTCGACGGCAGCAACCAGCGCCAGCAGGTGGGCTCGATGCCGGGCGTGGAGCGGATGTCGGTGGACCTGTTGCTGGAAGTGGCGGATGAGTGCGTCAAGCTGGGCATTCCGGCGCTGGCGCTGTTCCCCGTGATCGATTCGGCGCTGAAAACGGCGGACGGCATCGAGGCGACCAACCCGGACGGCCTGGTGCCGCGCGCCGTGCGCGAACTGAAGCGCCGCTTCCCGGACCTGGGCATCGTTACCGACATCGCGCTCGACCCGTTCACCAGCCACGGGCAGGATGGCCTGATCAACGACGATGGCTATGTGTTGAACGACGAAACCATCGAGATGCTGATCAGGCAGGCGCTCACGCAGGCTGAGGCCGGCGTTGACGTGGTGGCGCCGTCGGACATGATGGACGGCCGCATTGGCGCGATCCGCAAGGGTCTCGAAGACAAGGGTTTCATCAATACGCGCATCATGGCGTACTCGGCCAAGTATGCGTCGGCCTTCTACGGTCCGTTCCGCGATGCGGTCGGTTCGGGCGCCAACCTTGGCAAGGCGGACAAGAACACTTACCAGATGGATCCGGCCAACAGCGATGAGGCGCTGCGTGAAGTTGCGCTCGATATCGCCGAGGGTGCGGACATGGTGATGGTTAAGCCGGGCATGCCTTACCTCGACGTGGTGCGCCGCGTGAAGGAGCAGTTCCAGGTGCCGACGTTCGCTTACCAGGTCAGCGGTGAGTACGCGATGATCAAGGCGGCCGCGCAAAACGGCTGGCTGGATCATGACAAGGTGATGATGGAATCGATGATGGCGTTCAAGCGCGCAGGCGCTGATGGCGTGCTGACGTATTTCGCCCGTGATATTGCACGCCTGCTAAAAGCCCGCGCTTAACGAAGCATTGCGTAGGGCGGATAAGGGCAGAGCCCGCATCCGCCGGCATGTGCACGGCCACACTGAAAACGGCGGATGCGAGCGACGCTCTTATCCGCCCCACGTGACACGCGTCAGCGCCCGGTCCTGTACTCCGGGAACATCTCCTTAAACAGGAACGCCTCGAGTTCCGCCGTATCCTGCAGCCGTGCGCTCATCCGGACCACGCGTTGCAGGCGATGCGAATCCCAGTCGAAATCGCCGGTCTTTTCCTTGCGAATCAGCTCGACCATCTTCTTGACGATGGCCGTTTCGATGTCCTTCTCCCCGCCCAGCTCCACATTCACCTGCTGCAGCCAGCGCCGCTTGAAATTCGGGTTCCAGCCGCGGAACTTCAACTGGGCGCTTGAGAACGATTTATCCGTCACGCTGAACACGCCGCCGGTATCGTTGCGATCGTCGCCCTTGCTGCGTCCGTTGGCCGCGGCGATATTGGCCAGTGCATTGCGCGTGCCGCGCGCCGCTTCGCTCTCCTGCGCCGGCTCGTCCGACGGCGCCCCGCGCTCCTGGCGGCGCTTGGCGATGTAGGCCGCCATGTCGACTTCCTCGGGCACTTCCATCTTCTCAGGCGGCCTCTCCACGAGCTTGACCGGCTTCTCGTCCGGCAACGTGATGGTATCGGGCAGCCGCTCGATTTTCGGCGGCGGCGCGGATTGTTTCTTGACGGCCTTGGTAGCCTGCTTTGGCTGCTGCTTCGGCTGCTGCGGCTTCGGTTGCTCGGCGACAGGATTGATGTACACCATTGCCCCACCAGCCGGTGGCGCGGACGCGGTGTCCGACTCCGGTTTGAACACGTACACGGCCACCAGCAACAAGTGCAGCAACACCGTGACAGCCAGGCCCACCCGGTTCACGCGCGGGGAGCCATAGGTCAGCGTGGCCGGGGCATCAGGCAGCGGCTGGCCGCAATGCTCGCAGTAGCCGGTGTTTTGCGTCGAATAGTGGGAGTGATCAGGCAAGATGAATACGATTTTCCAGATGCAGCATCAGCGAAAAGGGGTCGAGTGGCGCAGTCTATACGTTTTGGTGACATTGCGCACCGGCAGGACGCCTTGCACAGCTTACAACACGGGTGGCGGCTCAGCTGTTACCAGTTGTATCCGCCACCCTTCGCTGTCCGGCTTCAATGGGCCGCGTCGCGCGCCGCCAGGTGCGCGTCCGACAGCGGTCCGCTGCCACTGTACTTGTCGAGGTACAGGTAAATCACCGGCGTGATGTACAAGGTGATGACCTGCGAGAACAGCAGGCCGCCGACCACCGCCAGGCCCAGCGGCTGGCGCAGCTCGGCGCCGGCGCCCAGGCCCATCGCGATCGGCAGCGCGCCCGTCATCGCGGCCAGCGTCGTCATCAGGATCGGACGGAAACGCAACAGGCACGCTTCGCGGATCGCCTGCTCCGGCGTCTTGCCTTCGACCCGCTGCGCGTGCAGCGCGAAGTCGATCATCATGATCGCGTTCTTCTTGACGATACCGATCAGCATCAGGATGCCGATGATGGCGATCATCGTCAGGTCCAGCCCGAACAGCTCCAGCGTCAGCAGCGCGCCTACCGCGGCCGATGGCAGGCCGGCCAGGATCGTCAGCGGGTGAATGTAGCTCTCGTACAGCACGCCGAGCAGCACGTAAATGACGCCCAGTGCGGCCAGGATCAGGATCAGCTGGCTCGACTGCGACTCTTCGAACACGGCCGCATCGCCACCGTAGCGGGTGATGACCGAGGCAGGCAGTTTCATGTCGGCGGCCATGCGGTCGATCGCGGCGGTCGCATCGCCCAAGGGCATGTCCGGCGCCAGGTTGAACGACAGCGTGATCGCCTGCAGCTGGCCCTGGTGGTTGACCGAGGTCGGACCGACCGTGCGCTCGACCGTCGCGATGCTCGACAGCTGCACCAGCTGGCCGTTCTTGCTGCGCACCGATACGCGGGTCAGCGCGTCGTCGAACTGGCGGTCGGCAGGCGCCGCTTCCATGATGACGTTGTAGCTGGCGGCCGGCGAGTAGATGGTCGATACCTGGCGCTCGCCAAACGCGGCGTACAGCGCCGTGCGCACGTCCGACATCTGCACGCCGAGCGTGTTGGCCTTGTCGCGGTCGACCTTCAGGCTGGCCTGCAGCCCGCCGGCCTGCGAGTCGCTGGTCACGTCGCGGAAGCCCGGCGCGGCGCGCATCCGTTCGAGGAAGCGGTTCGACCAGACGCCGAGGTCGTCGGCGCGCACGCTTTGCAGTGTGTACTGGTAGCGGCTCTTGCTCGGGCGGCCGCCCAGCTGGAGGTTCTGGGTCGGGCTGAGGAACACCGACACGCCCGGGATCGCGCGTGTCGCCGCGCGCAGGCGGTTGACCACTTCGGGCATGGCCTTGCGTTCGTCGCGCGGCTTGAGCACGATGAAGCCGCGGCCGGTATTGCCGCCGCCAGTGAACGACGTGACGTCCTTGACCGCGGGGTCGGCGCGCACGGCATCGACCACGCGCTGCTGCAGCACCGCCATCTTGTCGGTGGAGGTATCCTCGGCCGCCTCGACGCTCATGCGGATCTGGCCCAGGTCTTCCTCCGGGAAGAAGCCCTTCGGGATGGTGGTGTACATCACCACCGTCAGCGCGAAGGTGGCGATCGCCACCAGCAGGATGATCGGGCGGTTGGCCAGCGCCATGTCGAGCGTCTTTTCGTAGCCGCGCAACACCTTGGCGAAACCGGCTTCGAAGTGGCGGCCGATCCAGCTCTTCTCGCCGCCGCCGTTCTCTTCGTGGGCTGGCAGCAGGCGGCTGGCCAGCATCGGCACCAGGGTCAACGAGACCACGGCCGAGACCAGCACCGCCAGGCCTACCACGACCGCGAATTCGTGGAACAGCAGGCCGATCACGCCCGGCATGAAGAAGATCGGGATGAACACGGCCACCAGCGAGATCGAAATCGAGATGATGGTGAAGCCCACTTCGCGCGAGCCGACCAGCGCCGCTTCGAGTGGCCGCTTGCCCATCTCGATGTGGCGCACGATATTTTCCAGCACGACGATGGCGTCGTCGACCACCAGGCCGACCGCCAGCGTTATGCCGAGCAGCGAGACGTTGTTCAGGCTGTAGCCAAACGCGTGCAGCAGCGCCACCGCGCCGAGCAGCGAGATCGGCAGCGTCACCGCAGGGATGAAGGTGGCCGAGGCGCGGTGCAGGAACAGGAAGATCACCAGCACCACCAGCAGCACCGTGAACAGCAGCGTCAGGTTAACGTCGTGGATCGCTTCGCGGATCGATACCGAGCGGTCGTTGACGAGGCTGATCTTGATCGAAGCCGGCACCTGTGCCTGGAAGCCCGGCAGCAGCTTGCGCACCGAATCGACCACCTGCACCGTATTCGCGTCCGGCTGGCGCTGCACCATCAGCACGATCGAGCGCTCGCCGTTGAAGCTGCCGGCTGCCTTGATCGACTGGAAGCTGTCTTCGACGGTGGCGACATCCTTCAGCCGCACCGGCTCGCCGTTGCGCACGGCCACGATCACTTCCGAGAACGCGGCGGCGTTCATCAGCTGCGCGTTGCCCTGGATGGTCAGCGTCTGGTTGGGGCCGTCGAGCACGCCCAGCGGCGCATTCGAGTTCGACGCGCGCAGCGCCGCGCCGAGTTCGTCGAAGGTGAGGTCGCGCGCGTTCATCAGGTCGGAGCTGGCGCGCACCCGCACGGCAAAGCGCTTCTGGCCGTTGACCGTCACCTGCGCCACGCCCGGCAGCGTCGACAGGCTCGGCGCAATCAGGTTTTCGGCGTAATCGTTCAGGTCCGACAGGCTCATCGACGGCGAGGTCATCGCCATGAACAGGATCGGCGCGTCGGCCGGGTTGACCTTGCGGTACGACGGCAGGTCGGTCATCTCCTGCGGCAGCTGGCGCTGCGCACGCAGCAGCGCCGCCTGGACGTCCACCGCGGCCGCATTGACGTCGATGCTCGGGTCGAATTCGAGCGTGATGTCGGTGTCGCCCTGGGTGCTGGTGGAGGTGATCAGCTTGATGCCGGCGATGGTCGAGAATTGCTTCTCCAGCGGCAGCGCCACCGAGGATGCCATCGTTTCCGGGCTGGCCCCGGACAGGTCGGCCGAGACGTTGATGACCGGCGTGTTATAGCTCGGAAGGGCCGCGACCGGGATGCTGATGTAGGCCAGCACGCCGACCAGCACCAGCGCGATCGACAGCAGCACCACCATGACCGGGCGGCGGATGCAAAGTTCGGACAGGTTCATGGGGTGGCTGCCTTGCTCGCGATCGCGCTGTCAGGCCTGGCGCCGGCCAGGCGCACCTTGCCGCCCGGGCGCAGGTTCTGCTTGCCCTCGGTGATGACTTTCTCGGTACCTGCCAGGCCGGTAACCACGGCACTGTCGCCCATCGCATGCACGCGCTGCACCGGCACCTGCTTCGCGGCCTGCCCTTCGCCGACCACGTAGACGAAGGTGCCGCCGGTGTTGGTGATGATCGCCGCCTGCGGGATCACGGTGGCGTCCTTCAGGGTGCGCAGCGTCACGCGCGTGGTGACGTACTGGCCGGGCCACAGCATCGTGTCGCGGTTGTCGAACTGCGCCTTGACCTTGATGGTGCCGGCCTGCGCGTCGACGGTGTTGTCGATGAAGTTCAGTTTGCCGATTGACGGCTTGCCGCCCGACGGCTGGGCTTCAACCGTCACGCTGCCTGCGCGCTGCGCGGCCAGCAGGTCCGGCAGCGCCGATTCCGGCAGCGTGAACGCGACGTTGACCGGATCGAGCTGGGTGACCGTGGTCAGCGACGTGGCCGGCTGCACCAGGCTGCCCGGGTAGACCGAGATGGCGCCGACCCGGCCCGACATCGGCGCGCGGATGGTGCCGTAGCTGGCGGCGACCCGCTCGCCCTGCAGCGCGGCCTGGTTGGCGGCGATCAGCGCGCGCTGTGCTTCGACCTGGCTGCGCAGCGTGTCGATCGCGCTCTGGGCGAGGAATTTTTGCGCGACCAGTTCCTGGTTGCGCTTGTACTGGCGTTCGAGGTCGGCCAGCGTGGCGCGGTCGCGCGCGAGCTGGGCCTTGGCCTGGCTGACGTTGGCCTGTTCGTTGCGGTCGTCCAGCGAGAACATCAGGTCGCCGGCCTTGACCGACTGGCCTTCCTTGATGTGCACCTTGCGGATCGTGCTGGTCGTTTGCGGGCGCAGGTCGACGCTGTTGGCCGGCGTGACCGTGCCGTTCGCCTGCAGCGTGACCGGTACGTCCTGGCGCACCGGCGCGACCACGTTGACCACGGCCGGCGGCTGCTCGCCCTGGCCTCGTCCGCCGCCCTTGGCGCCGGGCTTGTCGTCCCCGCCCGCGTTCAGGTACCAGGCGGTGGCGCCAACGATGGCGGCAATGCCGACGACGAGTACGATGTTCTTTTGCTTCATTGGTTCTTCCTGGCCGCTCCTGGCGGCTCTTGATCATGACAATTCAAAATCGGTTTTGCTGCAGGCCCGCTCACTTGCCGCGGTAGGCCTCGGGCAGTACCAGCGTGACTTCCAGCCCGCCTTCGTGATGGTTCGCCAGGCTGACGCTGCCGCCGTGCTGTTCGGCGATGTTGCGCGCGATCGGCAATCCAAGGCCGGTTCCGCCCGATTCGCGCGAGCGCGAGCTTTCGATGCGGTAGAACGGCTCGAACACGCGCGGCTGCTCGTCATGGGCGATGCCGGGGCCGCGGTCGCGAATGCGGATGCGCGCGGCGCCGGCCGTGCGTTCGACGGTCAGGTTGGCTTCATGCCCGTATTTGACCGCGTTGTCGATCAGGTTGGCCAGGCAGCGCCGCAGCGCCATCGGGCGGCCCATCACGGCCATGCCGGCGCTGCCGGTCAGCGTCACCTTCTGGCTCGAATCGGTGGCGTCGGAGCAGACACTGTCGAGCAGCGAGTCGAGGTCGAGCGCCTGCATCGCTTCCGTGTTGTCGGTGCTGCGCGCCAGTTCCAGGCCTTCGCGCACCATCTCCTGCATGGCCGACAGGTCGCCGATCAGGCGGTCCTTCAGCTCCGGGTCGCCGACTTTTTCAAGGCGCAGGCGCAGCCGCGTGAGCGGCGTCTGCAGGTCATGCGTGATGGCCGCCAGCATCTGGGTGCGCTGCGCGATGTACTGGCGGATGCGCGCCTGCATCGCGTTGAACGCGGCGCTGGCCTGGCGGATCTCGCTGGCCCCGGCCAGCTCGAGCGGCGGGTGGTTGATGTCGTTGCCGAGGTCCTTGGCGGCCTGCGCCAGCTGCTTGAGCGGGCGCGTGGTCATGCGCGCGACCAGGTAGGCGAGGAACGCGATACTGATCAGGAACAGCGCGATGATCGGCCGGTAGTCGGTGGCGCCGGCCAGCACCGAGCTTGGCGGCGGCAGGATCTGCAGGCGCAGCAGCTCGCCGTCGCGCAGGCGCACGTCGATGCTCTCGCAGGCGCCCTTCCATACCGCCTCGACCGGGCCGAACATGCTCGACTGGGTGCGCGGGATGTCGCATTCCTTCGGGCGCACCGCGATAGTCGAGAACTGGTAGCCCTTGCCCATGCGATTGCTCAGCGCGGCGGTAAAGGGCGAGTGCTTCGGCGCGGTGGGCAGCTCGGTGGTGATTTCCTCGAGCCGGATGCCGGGACGGTTGGCAACGCCCAGGTAGGCCAGGCGCGCCGACGGCGGCACGATTTCGGTGGCCGTAATCAGCTGTTCGGCGCGGTCGAGCGCGTGCGTAGTGCGGAAGTCTTCGATCACGCGCTGGCGTTCGTTCTCGGCCAGCAGCTGGGTGATCGCGGCGGAGAACACAATGCCCAGCAGCAGGGTCAGGAACACGCGCCCCGTCATCGAGCCGAAGAACGCCCTCATGCGTGTGGCTCCACGGTGACCTGCCCGGCCAGCACGTAGCCGCCATTGCGCACCGTCTTGATGATCTGCGGCAGGCGCGCGTCCTCGCCCAGCTTCTGGCGCAGGCGGCTGATCTGGATGTCGATCGAGCGGTCGAACGGGTCGGCGTCGCGGCCCTGCGTGAGGTTCAGCAGCTGGTCGCGGTTGAGCACGCGGTTCGGGTGCTCGAGGAATACGCGCAGCAGGCGGAACTCGGCGCCCGACAGCATGATGATCAGGCCGTCCGGATTGATCAGGTGGCGCGCGGTCAGGTCCAGCGTCCAGCCGGAGAAGCACATGCGCTGGGCGTTTTCCGACTGGGCGTTGGACGGCATCGCATGGCTGCGCCGCAGTACGCTGCGGATGCGCGCCAGCAGCTCGCGCGGTTCGAACGGCTTCGGCAGGTAGTCGTCGGCGCCCATTTCCAAGCCGAGGATGCGGTCGAGCGGCTCGTTGCGGGCGGTCAGCATGATCACCGGCAGGGTCGAAGTGGCGCGCAGCTTGCGGCACAGCGTCAGGCCGTCGTCGCCGGGCATGTTCAGGTCGAGCACGATCAGCTCGGGACGGGCTTCGTCCAGCGCCTTCCACATGCCGGTGCCATCGGCGGCCGCGAGCGCGCGGTAGCCGTTCGATTCAAGGTAATCGGCGAGCAGCGTGCGGATGTCGCGGTCGTCGTCGACGATCAAAATAGTGGTCGGAGTATCCATAAACGCAATTATCCCGACTTGGCGCCAGCCTGCACGATCTATTTGTATCGCCATGTATATTGACAGGGGGTCGAAACATATTGATACAAACTCTTCGGCAGCCGACATGCCCTCGTTACACCTCAGGATCATGATGGATCCCGTAGTCCAACAACTCTATTAAGGGAACCACGACATGAACGCACTACGCAAAAACATCCTGATCGGCCTGACCGTCCTTGGCATGGGTAGCGCCGTGCTGCCCCTGCATGCAGCCGAAGCGGGCCGCCAGGGCCATGCGATGACGCAGGAACAGCGCGACGCCAAGCGGGCCGAATGGCGCGCCAAGCGCACCGAAAATTTCTCCAAGCGCCAGGCCAAGGTGCATAACGCACTGAAGCTGACGGCGGCGCAGGAGCCAGCCTGGGCCGCTTACCAGGCGGCGATCCGCCCGGCAGCGGCGCCGATGGCCAGGGGCGAGCGCGGCGACTGGAAGGCGATGACCGCGCCGCAGCGCATGGAACGCAAGATCGAGAGGACCAAGCAGCGCATTGCCCACATGGAAGCGCGCCTGGCAGCCACCAAGAACCTGTACGCGGCCTTGTCGCCCGAGCAGCAGAAGCTGTTCGACGAGAACAGCAAGCGTGGCGGCCGTCACGGCATGAAGCACCGCGGCATGCACAAGGGTCATCATGGCGAGCACATGCAGCACCCGAAGGCTGCCAGCTGATCAGCTGGCCGGCCGATGGAACAAGGAGCGCTTCGGCGCTCCTTTTTTTGTCCGGCTAGTTGAGTCTTCCCAGGGATCCGAGGAACTTCTCCGGATCCTGGTAGCCGACCACACGGCTGTCGGCTATTTCCTGCCCCTTGTTGTTGAACAGAATGATAGCCGGCGGGCCGAACAGGGTGAAGCGCTTCAGCATCGCCTTGTCGGCCGCATCGTTTGCGGTAACGTCAACTTGCAGCAAAAGCGTGTTCTCCAGCTTCGCCTGGACGCGGTTGTCGACGAACGTCAGCTTTTCCATCTCCTTGCACGACACGCACCAGTCCGCATAAAAATCGAGCATCACCGTCTTGCCCCCGGTATTTGCCAGGGCAGCGTCGAGCTGCTCGACCGTCTTGATGCGGGTAAAGGTCAGGCCGTGCTGCGGCGTGCCGACGCCAAGATGGGCAAGCGGCGCCAGCGCATCGCGGCCGCCGGTGGCAACGCCGACCAGCTGGATCGCGCCGAGGATCGCGAAAGCGGCGCCGGCAGCCATGGCAACGAAATGGCGTGACGATCGAAGCAGATAGAAGCCGTAGCCAAGGAACAGCGCGGTCCAGCCGATCATCTGGGCCGCCGGCGGGATCACCGGCGAAACCAGCCACAAGGCCATCGCCAGCATCAGCACGCCGAAGAATTTTTTGACCGCTTCCATCCACGCGCCGGCGCGCGGCAGCAGCGACCCGGCCGACACGCCGACCAGCAGCAGCGGGATGCTCATGCCGACCGCCATCGCGAACAGCGCCGCGCCGCCGACGATCACGTCACGGGTCTGGCTGATGTAGACCAGCGCGCCGGCCAGCGGCGCGGCCACGCACGGGCCGACGATCAGGGCCGAGATCGCGCCCATGGCGAACACGCCGGCCAGCTTGCCGGACGATTGACGCCCCGATGCGCCGGCGAGGCGGGTTTGCAGCCCGGCAGGCAATTGCAAGGTGTACACGCCAAACATCGACAGGGCCATCACCACCATCAACAGGCCGACGGTGCCAAGCACCCACGGGTTCTGCAGCGTTGCGGCGAGGCCCTCGCCCACCAGGCCGGCCGCCACGCCCAGCCCGGTGTAGACGACGGCCATGCCCAGCGAGTAGGCGACCGACAGGATGAACCCGCGCGAGCGCTTGGCCTGGGCGCCCTCGCCCACGATGATGGACGACAGGATCGGCACCATCGGCAGCACGCACGGGGTGAAGGCGAGGCCGAGGCCAAGCAGCATGAAGGCAGGGAGAATGACCAGCAGCTTGCCGCCGCCGAGGACGGAGGCGATGCCGGACAGTTCGGACTGGGGCGCCGGACCCTCGGCAGGAGCCAGCGCCACAGGTGCGGCAAGCCCCGGCAGGCTTACAGGCGATCCGCCGCCGCTGCCCGCAAGGCGCACAGTGGCCTCCTGAGGGGAGTAGCACAGGCCCGCGTCAGCGCATCCCTGGCTAGTGGCGTTCAGCGTGAATGCACCGCTGGCTTGCACCGGGATCGTGATCGTGACGAGGTTGCGGTAGGTTTCCACGTCTTTCTGGAAGGTCTCGTCGTACTTCACCTTACCCGCTGGCATCTGCGGCGTGCCCAGCGTGGCGCCGGTGGCGGTAAACGCGAACTTTTCGCGGTACATGTAGTACTTGTCGGCGATTTCGTAAGTAACGGCGATGGTCTGCGGATCTGCCATCCGGGCCGAGAACTTGAAGGCGACGCTTGGGTCGAGGAACTCCTCTTCCGCGCGCGCGGTGGCGGCAGAGAACAGCAGCGAGAACGCCAGAAGCATGAACGCTGCGGCCTGGATGGCGAACGGGGGGAGGGACGAAAACCGAGGCATGACTTCCTTTTATTCTGTATTTCGGAGCGCGCACGGGCGCAGCAGAATAGTACACCGGGGGAACGGATCTTTGCTTAGGATAGGCTTATTCGCGTCGACATCCTGACTGAAGATACAGCGCCCCTTCGTCGCAATCTGCCGACGCCAAAACGTTCAGGCGAATGAATGCCGCTCTGTTCACGAGTCTCAAGAACCTTTCCGCGATGTCGCCTTAATATGCACATTCGCCCGTAATGCTCGCCTAATCGCTCCCCGCCCGATCTGTACTGGAACGCCATGCTTGAGACCTCGCAATCCATCGAGACAATCACGACGCGAATCATGCCCCTCCGTGGCCAGAGGGTCCTTCTGGACGCAGACCTCGCCGCGCTGTATGGCGTCACGACGCGACGCTTGAACGAACAGGTGCGTCGTAATCTCGCAAGATTTCCAGAGGACTTTATTTTTAAGGTAAGTGGGCCGGAGTTTCAGAGTTTGATGTCGCAATTTGCGACATCAAACCGCGGCGGCCGGCGCAAGCTACCATTGGCGTTCACCGAGCACGGCCCAACGAGCAACTAGCGCTACGTCTGGAGGATCTCGAAACTAAGGTTCAGCTACTTTCGCTGAAACACGATTCGCTCGAGAAGAATGCACATGTCCAGCTTAAACAAGTTTTTGACGAGCTGCGTGAATTAATGGCGCAGCCGCCGCCCCCAATGCACCGCCCGATCGGCTTTGTAACCCCCGAAGAGAAATCACAAAAACCAAAAGCACTCGCCACCAAAGCGGCCCCCTGATGCTGCCACCACAACTTTCACTACCGCGACCGTCTGGCGCAGGTCCGTTGAATAAAAAAAAGCCAGGCTCAGCCTGGCTTTCTCTTTTTACCGGCTGATTACTCAGCGGTTGGTGCTTCGTCAGCATCGCTGACTTCCGGACGGTCCATCAGTTCGACGTAGGCCATCGGTGCATTGTCGCCAACGCGGAAACCCATTTTCAGGATACGCAGATAGCCGCCGTTGCGGTTTGCGTAGCGTGGGCCGAGTTCAGCGAACAGCTTCAGAACCATTTCGCGGTCGCGCAGGCGAGCAAACGCCAGACGCTTGTTGGCCAGGGTGTCGGTCTTGCCCAGGGTCAGGATCGGCTCGATGACGCGGCGCAGTTCCTTAGCTTTTGGCACGGTGGTTTTGATGGCTTCATGACGCAGCAGGGAAACGGTCATGTTGCGCAGCATTGCCAGGCGGTGGGACGAAGTACGATTCAGCTTGCGAAGGCCGTGACGGTGACGCATGGTAGTTCCTTTCGGTTTGTTTAATTCCAGCTCTTCGATCGTCCAAAGGACGCGGGCCGGTTAAATATGGAAAATCAAAAAAGACCGGGATATTTCCCGGGTTTGCTACGGTTTTGCTAACCAAAAAGGATCTGGCTTTGCCAGTCCTTTTTGGCTAACACCACCCGAAAGTAGGGGTGTACTTTCGGGTGATTATTTTTCCAGACCTGCAGGCGGCCAGTTCTCGAGTTTCATGCCGAGAGTCAGGCCGCGCGATGCCAGCACTTCCTTGATCTCGTTCAGGGACTTGCGGCCCAGGTTCGGCGTCTTGAGCAGTTCGTTTTCCGAACGCTGGATCAGGTCGCCGATGTAGTAGATGTTTTCTGCTTTCAGGCAGTTGGCCGAACGGACGGTCAGTTCCAGGTCGTCGACCGGACGCAGCAGGATCGGATCGACCAGCGGAGCACGCGATGGCGCTTCGGCAGCAGCTTCCGTGCCTTCCAGCGCGGCGAACACGTTGAGCTGATCAACGAGTACACGTGCCGATTGGCGGATCGCTTCTTCCGGCGTGATGACGCCGTTGGTCTCGATGTTGATGATCAGCTTGTCCAGGTCGGTACGCTGTTCGACACGCGCCGATTCCACTGCGTACGAAACGCGGCGCACTGGCGAGAACGATGCGTCCAGGATGATGCGGCCGATGGTCTTGTTGGTGTCTTCCGACAGGCGGCGCACGTTACCAGGAACGTAGCCACGGCCCTTCTCGACCTTGATCTGCATGTCCAGCTTGCCGCCAGCGGTCAGGTGGGCAATCACGTGGTCCGGGTTGATCAGTTCGACGTCATGCGGCAGGTCGATGTCCGATGCCAGGATCGCGCCTTCGCCTTCCTTCTTCAGGGTCAGGGTGACGGAATCGCGGTTGTGCACTTTGAAGACGACGCCCTTCAGGTTCAGCAGCAGGTCGACAACGTCTTCCTGTACGCCGTCCAGCGACGAGTATTCATGGACTACACCAGCGATGGTCACTTCGGTCGGCGCGTAGCCGATCATCGACGACAGCAGGACGCGGCGCAGTGCGTTGCCCAGGGTGTGGCCATAGCCACGCTCAAACGGCTCCATCACGACTTTGGCGTGACCGGCACCGAGTGCTTCGACATCGATAATACGTGGCTTCAACAGACTGTTTTGCATGAAATGTCCTTTTCAATACCCTCGGCTCATTACACCGATAAGGCTGATGGCATTAGTGAAAAAGCCCGCTCGTGACCGAGCAGGCGGAGATCTTGAACTTCACCGGCACCCACGCGAAGGCCGCAACGGCCCTGCGGGGTGACGGGTCTAACTATTAACGCGAGTACAGTTCGACGATCAGTGCTTCGTTGACGTCGTTGGCGATTTCGTTACGTTCTGGGAACGAGCGGAAAGTGCCTTCCATCTTCTTGCTGTCGACCGATACCCAGCTAGGCATGCCGCCCTGCTCAGCCAGCGACAGCGCTTCGACGATACGAACCTGCTTCTTGGCCTTTTCGCGCACAGCGATCACGTCGCCGGTCTTGACCGCGTACGACGCGATGTTGACAACGTTACCGTTCACGGTGAATGCCTTGTGGCTGACCAGCTGGCGCGCTTCGGCGCGAGTCGAGCCAAAGCCCATGCGGTAGCAGACGTTGTCCAGGCGCGATTCCAGCAGCTTGAGCAGGGTCTCGCCGGTGTTGCCCTTGCGGCGGTTCGCTTCTGCGAAGTAGCGGCGGAACTGGCGCTCGAGGATACCGTACATGCGCTTGACCTTCTGCTTTTCGCGCAGCTGATTGCCGTAGTCCGAGGTGCGGGCACCCGACTTGACACCGTGCTGGCCTGGCTTGACGTCCAGCTTGCACTTCGAATCGAGGGAGCGGCGTGCGCTCTTGAGGAACAGGTCCGTGCCTTCGCGGCGGGACAGTTTTGCTTTTGGTCCGATATAACGTGCCACAATACTTCCTTTAC
>DASWSX010000064.1:0-3158 GCA_036402435.1 Telluria sp.
CGCTGTTCATCCATTGCCCAACCCCGTGTCAGCTGTCGATTAAGGACTCGAGCGGCGGCAGCTGGCGCGGCTTGCGGTCGGCCCCGGTGGCGACGTATGTCAGCGTTGCCTCGGTAACCTTGACCGTGTCCGCCTGCAGCCGGTTGCGCTCGGCGTAAACTTCGACATACACGGTGATCGAAGTGTTCCCGACCTTGACGATATCGGCGTAAAACGACAGCAGGTCGCCGACGAAGACGGGATTTTTAAAGACGAAGGAATTCACCGCAATGGTGGCGACGCGGCCGTTCGCGCGCCGCGTGGCCGGCAGCGAGCCGGCGATGTCGACCTGGGCCATGATCCAGCCGCCGAACACGTCGCCATACACGTTGGCGTCGGACGGGGCCGGCATCACGCGCAGCTGAGGCATCTTTCCTGCTGGAAGCGAAGTGTTGTCAGGGCTGGGCGGGACGTTCTCGGGCTTGGTCATCTTGAAATCTCATGAAAGGCTACAATCGAACCCGATTGAACCATAAAACACTGAGCTCTGCCATGCGCCACCATTCTTCCAGTTCCACCGCACCGATTCCCCCCGTCGATCCGAACGCACCGAAACGCAGCGATTGGGGCACGCTCAAGACCCTGCTGCCGTATTTGTGGGTGTACAAATGGCGGGTGATCGCGGCGATGGCTTGCCTGGTCGGCGCCAAGGTCGCCAACGTCGGCGTGCCGCTGGTGCTCAAGCAGCTGATCGACCATCTCACCATCAGCCCGTCCGACCCCAGGGCGCTGCTGGTGCTGCCGTTCGGGATCCTGCTCGCCTACGGCGCGCTGCGGCTGTCGACCACGCTGTTCACCGAGCTGCGCGAATTCCTGTTTGCGCGCGTGACCCAGCGCGCGGTGCGCACCATCGCGCTGCGCGTGTTCCGCCACCTGCACGCGCTGTCGCTGCGCTTCCACCTGAACCGCCAGACCGGCGGCATGACGCGCGATATCGAGCGCGGCACGCGCGGGGTCAGCTCGCTGATCTCGTTCACGCTGTTTAACATCCTGCCGACGCTGGTCGAGATTTCGCTGGTGCTGGGCTACCTGGTGCTCAACTACGACATCTGGTTCACGGTGATCACGGTGGTGGCGCTGGTTACCTACATCGCGTTCACCGTCATCGTCACCGACTGGCGCACCCACTTCCGGCGCACGATGAACGAACTCGACTCGAAGGCCAATACCAAGGCCATCGACTCGCTGATCAATTACGAGACGGTCAAATACTTCGGGAACGAGGACTACGAAGCCAGGCGCTACGATGAAGGCCTGAAGAGCTTCGAGAATGCCGCCGTGACGTCGCAGTCGTCGCTATCGGTGCTCAACACCGGCCAGTCGCTGATCATCGCCACTGCCGTCACGCTGATCCTGTGGCGCGCGACCGAAGGCGTCATTGCGGGCACCATGACCTTGGGCGACCTTGTGCTGGTCAACACCTTCATGATCCAGCTGTACATTCCGCTCAATTTCCTCGGTGTGATTTACCGCGAGATCAAGCAAAGCCTGGCCGACATGGAGCGCCTGTTCGGCCTGCTGGAACAGAACCGCGAAGTTGCCGACGCCAAGGATGCAAAGCCGCTGCAGACGCGCGGCGCGCGCGTGACGTTTTCGCACGTCGAATTCAGCTACGACCCGAAGCGCCAGATCCTGTTCGATGTCGACTTCACGATCCCGGCCGGGACCACGACGGCGGTGGTAGGACACAGCGGATCGGGCAAGTCGACCTTGTCGCGGCTGCTGTTCCGCTTCTATGACGTCAACAGCGGCAGCATCACCATTGATGGCCAGGACCTGCGCGACGTGACGCAGGAGTCCCTGCGCCACGCGATCGGCATCGTGCCCCAGGATACCGTGCTGTTCAACGACAGCATCGAGTACAACATCGCTTACGGCAAGCCGGGCGCGACGAAGGACGAGATCATCGCGGCGGCGCGCGCAGCGTCGATCCACGACTTTATCGAGAGCCTGCCGGACGGGTACGCAACGACCGTTGGCGAGCGCGGACTGAAGCTGTCGGGCGGCGAAAAGCAGCGCGTGGCGATCGCGCGCACCTTGCTGAAGAATCCTGCGATCCTGATTTTCGACGAGGCGACGTCGGCGCTCGATTCGAAGGCCGAACAGGCAATCCAGGCGGAGCTGAAGGAGATTGCGAAGAGCCGCACCACGCTGGTGATCGCGCACAGGCTCTCGACGGTGGCTGACGCGCAGCAGATCCTGGTGCTGGATCATGGACGGATTGTGGAGCGGGGGACGCATCAGCAGCTGTTGGCGGCCGATGGCTTGTATGCGCAGATGTGGGAGCGGCAGCAGGCGAGGAAGGATGAGGAGCTCAAGTCGCCGGTAGAGGAATTAGAGTGAACCGTAGGGCGGGCCCCACGGTTCCGGGCAGAGCTTAGTACGTGTAGAACATCCGCTGGATTTCTTTGGTGTTGTTGGTCTTGGTCAGCGCCAGCATCAGCAGGATGCGCGCCTTCTGCGGGCTCAGGGTATCGGCCACGACAAAGTCCAGCTCATCGTCATTTGCTTCGCCATTGCGCGCCAGGATGCCCTGGCCAACACGGCTCGCGCGCACCACGACCACGCCCTTGGCACGCGCCGCCGACAGAGCCGGACGCACTTTGGCAGGCAGGCTGCCGTTGCCGACGCCGGCGTGAATCAGTCCCTTGACGCCAGCGCCGACGAACGCATCGATCGCGGTCGGACCCACGTTGGCATACGCGTAAGCCACGTCTACCGGCGGCAGCGCATTGAGCGCGCTGACATCGAACTCGGTCTCGGTCGTATGCTTGCGCACTACCTGGCGATAGAAGAACGGCTTCCCGCCCTGGAAGTAGCCGAGCATGCCCAGTTCCGGCGTGCGGAAGGTGTCGACCATGGTCGTGTTCGACTTCGACACATCGCGGCCCGCGTGGATCTGGTCGCTCATCGACACCAGCACGCCGCGGCCAACCGCATCAGGGCTGGCGGCCAGCACTACCGCGTTGTACAGGTTAACCGGACCATCGGCCGAGATGGCGGTCGACGGACGCATCGAGCCCACCAGCACCACCGGCTTTTTGCTCTTGACGACCAGGTTCAGGAAGTACGCGGTCTCTTCCAGCGTGTCGGTGCCGTGCGTGATGACGATGCCATGC
>DASWSX010000065.1:0-11668 GCA_036402435.1 Telluria sp.
GCGTTCGAAAACTACGGCTGGTGCGCGGCGATCCGCGGCGTCGAGGGCGGCGGGCTGGTGGAAAACCTGCCGACCCACACCTTCAAGACCGATGAGGGCGAGGTCGCGCTGAAGTGCCCGACGGAACTGGCCATCACCGACCGCCGCGAAAAGGAACTGTCCGACCTCGGCTTCATCTCGCTGGTCCACTGCAAGAACACCGCCTACGCCGCCTTTTTCGGCGCGCAATCGGCGCAGAAGGCGCGCAAGTACGCCAACGAGGCGGCCAATGCGAACGCCGTGCTGTCCTCGCAGCTGCAATACATCTTTGCCGTCTCGCGCATCGCCCACTACATGAAGGCCATGATGCGCGACAAGATCGGCAGCTTCTCGGCCGCATCGAATGTCGAAGAATTCCTGAACCGCTGGCTGACCCAGTACGTGCTGCTCGACGACAACGCCAGCCAGGACCAGAAAGCGCAATTCCCGCTGCGCGAAGCGAGCGTGCAGGTCAGCGAAGTGCCGGGTCGTCCGGGCGCATACCGCGCGGTGTCGTTCCTGCGCCCGCATTTCCAGCTCGACGAACTGAGCGTTTCGCTCCGTCTGGTCGCGGAGTTGCCGCAGTCGACCAAGAACTGAAATCATCCCACCCACCTTAGGAGTTCAACATGGCAATTGACGTATATCTGCAAATTGACGGCATCAAGGGCGAGTCGACCGACGACAAGCACCGCGACTGGATCGAGTGCAAATCGGTGGCGTGGAATGTCAGCCAGCCGAAGTCGGCCACGGCATCGACCGGCGGCGGCCACACGGCCGAGCGTTGCGAGCACAGCCCGATCCAGGTGGCCAAGCTGGCCGACCTGGCCACGCCGATCCTGCTGCAGACCTGCTCCTCGGGCAAGACCATTCCGCGCGCGAAGTTCGAGTTCATGCGCGCCGATGGCCAGGGCGAGCGCATCAAGTATTTCGAGATCGAGCTCGAGAACGTGCTGATCGGCGACGTCAGCCCGGCTGTCGCCGAAGGCGACATCCTAACTGAAGGCATCGCGCTGAAGTTCTCCAAGATCAAATGGAAGTACACGCAGCAGAAGGTGGCCGGCGGTTCGGGCGGCAATACCTCCGGCGGCTGGGACCTGGCGTCGAACAAGATCGTTTAATTTTTTGCCAGCAGCACATCCGCGCAAATCGCCGATGTGCTGCGTTTCGGAGTAATGATGAGAGATTTCACCCGCTGCGCCCTGGACCGGGTGCGCATCAGGAAGCGTTTAACCGTCATCGGCCTGCTTGTCCTCATCGTCGGCGGCGCCTTCACCAACATCACCCTCAGCTGACCACTTTCCCTCAAGGACATCCCCGGCATGGACATCAACCTGAAAACCCTGATCGGCAAGCTGAATGACAC
The DNA here is from genome assembly GCA_036402435.1 of Telluria sp. Lineage (GTDB taxonomy): Bacteria > Pseudomonadota > Gammaproteobacteria > Burkholderiales > Burkholderiaceae_D > Telluria_A. The sequence goes on from DASWSX010000065.1 coordinate 1,385, forward strand.
GACCCGCACCGCAGCGACGCGCGCGGCGAACATCTGCGTTGGCCTGGGCCAGTACGAAGTCGATGTCGAACACCTTTTCCTCGCGCTGATCGAGCAGCAGAACAGCGACTTCGTGCGCATCGCCTACCAGTGCGGCATCAGCCTGACCGGCCTCGAGACTGACCTGCGCAATGAAGTGGGCCGCTTCCAGGCCGGCAGTTCGCGCACTCCGGTGTTCTCGCGCCATCTACCGACGCTGTTCGAGCACGCCTGGCTCATCGCGTCGCTCGGCACCGGCCAGCCGCACCAGATCCGCAGCGGACACCTGCTGCTCGCCCTGCTGACCGAGCCCGAACTGAAGCAGCTGGCGCACCGCGGCTCGCGCCTGTTCGCCCAGATCCCGGTCGACCGCCTGAAGCACGATTTCGACAAGCTCACGCGCGGCTCGGACGAGTCGCGGCCGGAACCGGCCATTGACGATGACGGGGCGGACCCGGTCGGCGAGCTGTCCGCCACTGCGCGCGGCAAGACTCCGGGCCTCGACCAGTTCACCACCTGCCTGACGCAGCGTGCGCGCGACGGCAAGCTCGATCCGGTGATCGGGCGCGATCCCGAAATCCGGCAGGCGATCGACATCCTGATGCGGCGCCGCCAGAACAACCCGATCCTCACCGGCGAAGCAGGCGTCGGCAAGACGGCCGTCGTAGAAGGTCTCGCGCTGCGCATTGCGGGCGGCGACGTGCCCGAGGTGCTGCGCGAGACCGAGATCCACACGCTGGACATGGGCCTGCTGCAGGCCGGCGCCAGCGTCAAGGGCGAGTTCGAGAACCGCCTGAAGAACGTCATCGACGAAGTGAAGAAAAGCCCGCGCGCCATCATCCTGTTCATCGACGAAGCCCACACGATGATTGGCGCGGGCGGCGCCGCCGGCCAGAACGACGCGGCCAACCTGCTCAAACCTGCCCTGGCACGTGGCGAACTGCGCACCATCGCGGCAACCACCTGGGGCGAATACAAGAAGTATTTCGAGAAGGACGCCGCGCTGGCGCGACGCTTCCAGGTGATCAAGGTCGAGGAGCCGGGCGAGGAGACCGCGTGCGCGATGCTGCGCGGGATGGCGCCGCTGATGGAGAAGCACTTCAACGTGCGCGTCTACGACGACGCGATCACCGAGGCGGTGCGCCTGTCGCACCGCTACATCAGCGGCCGCCAGCTGCCTGACAAGGCCATCAGCGTGCTCGATACGGCCTGCGCCAAGGTCGCCCTGGGCCAGAGCGCCACACCGGCGCTGGTCGAAAGCAGCACCCGTATGCTGGAGCGGATCGATGCCGAGACAGCCGCGCTGGAACGCGAGCAGGCTGGCGGCGCCGACCATGGCAAAAAGCTCGCGTCGCTGCGCGCACGGCACGCCGGGGCAAGCGCGGAACGCGACCGCCAGCAGGCGCGTTGGGAACAGGAGCAGTCGATCTGCGCCGAGATCAACCGCATGCGCGCGGGGCTGGAGGAAAATGGCGGCAACGGCGACACCGCGGCGATGCGCAAGCTGATCGACGAACTGCGCGCGGTGCAAGGCGAGTCGCCGCTGGTGCCGGTGCAGGTCGACGGCCACGTCGTGGCCGAGATCATCGCCAGCTGGACCGGCATCCCGCTCGGCCGGATGGTCAAGGACGAAATCCGGACGGTGATGAACCTCCAGGGCCTGCTCGACGAACGGATTCTCGGCCAGACGCACGCGAGCGGGGTGGTGGCGCAGCGCGTGCGCACCTCTCGCGCCAACCTTGACGATCCGAACAAGCCGAAAGGCGTGTTCCTGTTCGTCGGCACCTCCGGCGTCGGCAAGACCGAAACCGCGCTGGCGCTGGCCGACCTGCTGTACGGCGGCGAGCGCAAGCTCATTACCATCAATATGAGCGAGTACCAGGAAGCGCACAGCGTCTCCGGACTGAAAGGTTCGCCCCCCGGCTACGTCGGCTACGGCGAAGGCGGCGTGCTGACCGAGGCCGTGCGCCGCAATCCCTACAGCGTGGTGCTGCTCGACGAGATCGAAAAGGCGCACCCCGATGTGCTGGAGCTGTTCTTCCAGGTGTTCGACAAAGGCGTGCTCGATGACGCCGAAGGCCGTGAAATCGACTTCCGCAACACGATCATCATCGCCACCTCGAACGCCGCATCGCCGCAGATCATGCAGGCCTGCCTGAACAAGGCTGCCGCTGACGTGCCGACGCCCGGCCAGCTGGCGGACCTGATCCGCCCGCAGCTGGTGAAGCACTTCAAGCCAGCCTTCCTCGGCCGGCTCACCGTGGTGCCGTTCTATCCGATCACGGACGACGTGCTGGCCAATATCATCCGGCTCAAGCTGGAGCACATCAGGCGCCGCGTGGCCGACAACCACCAGGCCGAGTTCCGCTTCGACGATTCGCTGGTGGAGGCGGTTCTTGCGCGCTGCACCGAAGTCGACTCGGGCGCGCGCAACGTCGACACGATCCTGAACGGAACGCTGCTGCCCGAGATTGCCGGCACGGTGCTGGCGCGGATGGCCGAAGGCAGGCCGATCGCGGCGATCAAGGTCGGCGCGTCCAAAGCCGGCAAGTTCAAATACGCCATCGAACCGGCTTGAGGAGCGCGCCATGCTGGATATCGAACAGTTGCTTACGCCGGTCAGCGAGCAGGAACCGTGCGGCGAAGACATCGCGTTTTCGGCTGAAGTCGATGCCATCGCCAAGGCGCGCCAGGCCGACGATCCGTCGATCGAGCAGGGCGCGTGGGTCACGAGCCTGAAGGAAGCCGACTGGAAGTTTGTCGCCTCGCGCTGCGCTCAGCTGATCGAAAAGCGCAGCAAGGACCTGCGGCTGGCGGTGTGGCTGGCCGAAGCCTCAGCGAAAACCGCATCCTTCCGCGGACTAGGGGACAGCCTTCAGCTGGTGTCGGCGCTGTGCGAGCGCTTCTGGGAACACCTGCATCCGATGCCGGACGACGGCGGACACGAACAACGCATCGGCAACCTGTGCTGGATCGCGGGGCGGCTTCCGCAGCTGATGCAGGAACTGCCCGTCAACGAGGCGGACGGCGCACTGGCCGCCGACACCGCGTACTGCGCCGGGGCGATCGCGCAGCTTGAACGTGTCGTCGATGAAAAGCTGGGCGCTGATGGTCCCGGGTTCTCTGCCGCGCGATCGGCGCTGGAGGGCATCATCCATTCCAATGCGCTGTCGACGGGCGATTCGGGCGCCGCGACAGGGACCACAGCGCCGGCCGCGACGCAACCCATGGCAAACACAAGCCAGCATGCGCACGGTCCGATCCAGACCCGCAGCCAGGCCATCGCGCAGCTTCGCCTGGTGGCCGACTACTTTCGCCGCACCGAACCGCACAGCCCCGTGGCCTACCTTGCGGACAAGGCGGCCGCGTGGGGCGACCAGCCGCTGCACGTGTGGCTGCGCGGCGTAGTCAAGGACGACGCCGCGTTTGCGCACATTGAAGAACTGCTGGGAGTCCAGGGGCGCTGAAGCCCGACACTCAGGCTATGCCTGCTTGTCTGCCTTCGCCGCGCCGACTTGCGCGGTGGCCTTCGCGATTTCCTGCTCCACGGTCTTCACCGCTTCGCGCGTGGCCTTGGTCACTTCCTCGTAACCCTTGAAGGCGTTGTCGATGGCGGCCTTGATGACGTCGACCGCATTTTCCGAGCCCGGCTTGACGTTCTTGGTCACGTCGTAGATCAGCGCCGACAGGGTGTTCTTCGCTTCGGCCATGTGATGGTCGGCCGCCTCGGTGAACTCCTTGTGGATGTCTTCAATGATGACCTTCAGCTGTTCGCCGTAGGCGACCGCGCCGCCGACCGCCGGCTGGACCTGGGAGGCAGCCGCATCCATCGCCGCTTTCGGGTCCTTGGCTGCGCTGATTTCCTGGCCCGCCGTCATGGAACCCTGGACCGAGTTCTTTGCGGTAGCCATGTTCAGCGCGAGAACCTGCTCTACGCCGTCGACCGCCTTGCTGGTCAGCGCGTTAAACGTGGTCATCTGGAGTTCGAAAAGCGTCTTGGTGGCGGATGCAAATTGTTCGGGATTCGTAAACATTAACTTCTCCTCGGTGGATTGACTGCTTCGGAACGACGACTTTCTGATTCTCCAATACGTTTTTTCTATTATTTACCGGCGATTAACTTTGTGCAATGGCTGTCCCGGTAGGGGCCGGTGGCCTTCGCCCAGCCCGGGCCGAGCGGCGTTTGCGAACAAACCAGCTTGCCATCGATTTTACTTCGGTACTGGAACCAGTGCGCGGGACCGGCGGCGGCCATGAGGCAGAGGCTGGCCAACAGCCCGGCGCTGGTGATATGGATGAGATTCTTCATGTAGCCGAGCATAGCCTGTCTGTGATCCAAGTCAAGCGTGCAGCACAAACGAAAAACGCCGCAAACCTGTTTCAAGGATTGCGGCGTATTGCGGCATACAAATACGGAAATATACATCCGGTAGAGTGGTGCCCACGGAGGGACTCGAACCCCCACACCTTGCGGCACATGGACCTGAACCATGCGCGTCTACCAATTCCGCCACGTGGGCACTGGAACTGCTACATCAACAACAGCATTTTATACTCGCCAAACTAAAACGCCGTAATCCGATGATCACGGCGAAAGAGCAAGACTACGGAAGTACATCCGGTAGAGTGGTGCCCACGGAGGGACTCGAACCCCCACACCTTGCGGCACATGGACCTGAACCATGCGCGTCTACCAATTCCGCCACGTGGGCACTGCTGTTGCTTTGCTACAATCGGCGTTGCCGCCGACGTGTGCTATCATACTAGGCTTTGCAGTTTTGCGCCAGATTAACTTTCGTTATCGCCGCGCTGTCCGCCTGATACTCCTGCATTCTTCGCTTGCTACGTTACCGTCGCCGCGAAAGACCAAAATTATAGGCGGAACAATTTGAAATGTCAAAGCGCTCGCCACGGTATTTTTCGAGCACGCTACGTTAGGCGAATTCCTTAGCCTTCCGTTACACTACGCATATCACCGTGTCAATATTCCCACTGTGTCGGCAACCACTGCGCATGCTGCGCCGCTGCCGCCAAAAATAATTACAGAAAACGACTTGAACCAACCTACCCATACCATTCCCAGCCGCGAGGAAATTCTCGGCCTTTTCCGTTCCGCAGTTGCCGCGCTCGACGTTGATTCGATCGCCAGCATGCTCAAGGTAAACCCGTCCGCACTGGGCGTGCTTGCACGCCGCCTCAACGCCATGGAACGCGACGGCCAGATCCGCTCTGGCGACGACGGGACTTACGTCCTGGCGGACCAGTCCGGCTTCATCAGCGGCAAGGTCAGCGCCCACCGCGACGGCTTCGGCTTCGTGATTCCGGACGCTCCAGGCGAAGACCTGTTCCTGAACGATAAAGAAATGCAGAAGGTCCTGCACGGCGACAAAGTTCTCGCGAAAGTCACCGGCACCGACCGCCGCGGCCGCCTCGAAGGCACCATCGTCGAAGTCGTTACCCGCGCCAACACCCACGTCATCGGCCGCCTGCTCAAGGAAAACGGCACCTGGGTCGTTGCGCCTGAAGACAAGCGCATCGGCCAGGACATCCTGGTCTCCGGCTCGCCTGGCAAGGCCAAGGCAGGGCAGGTCGTCAGCGTCGAACTGCTGGAACAGCCTGCGCGCTTCAAGCAGCCGGTCGGCAAGATCGTGGAAGTGCTGGGCGAACTGGACGACCCCGGCATGGAAATCGAAATCGCCGTGCGCAAGTTCGGCGTGCCGCACATCTTCTCGGCCGCCGCGCTGAAGTCCGCAGCCAAGCTGCCGGGCGAAGTGCGCGACGCCGACCTGGCCGACCGCGTCGACCTGCGCGACGTACCGCTGGTGACCATCGACGGCGAAGACGCACGCGACTTCGACGATGCGGTCTACTGCGAACCGGTCCAGCTGGGCAGCGACAACGGCTTCCGCCTGATCGTCGCGATCGCCGACGTGAGCCACTACGTCAAGCCGAACGACGCACTCGACGCTGATGCGATCGAGCGCAGCACCTCGGTCTACTTCCCGCGCCGCGTGATCCCGATGCTGCCCGAGAAGCTGTCCAACGGCCTGTGCTCGCTGAACCCGGCGGTCGACCGCCTGACGCTCGTCTGCGACGCGGTCATCTCGAGCAAGGGCGAGATCCAGGCATACCAGTTCTACCCGGCCGTCATCCACTCGGCTGCGCGCCTGACGTACAACGAAGTGGCCGACATCCTCGGTAACACCGCAGGACCGGAGGCCGCGCGCCGCCCGGCCATCGTGCCGCACCTGCTGAACCTGAGCGATGTGTTCCACGCGCTGCTGAAGGCACGTACCAAGCGTGGCGCGATCGATTTCGAGACCACGGAAACCTACATCGTCTGCAATGCACTGGGCAAGATCGAAAAGATCATTCCGCGCACCCGCAACGACGCGCACCGCCTGATCGAAGAATGCATGCTGGCCGCGAACGTCTGCGCGGCAGACCTGCTGGAGCGCCACAAGCATCCAGGCACCTACCGCATCCACGCCTCGCCGACCAAAGAGAAGCTGACGCAGGTGCGTACCTTCCTCAAGCAGGTCGGCCTGAACCTGAACGGCGGCGACAAGCCGACCGCGAACGACTACGCCGAGCTGATGAAGCAGGTGAAGGAGCGTCCTGACGCGCCGCTGCTGCAGACCATGCTGCTGCGCTCGATGCAGCAGGCGGTCTACAGCCCGGACAACATCGGCCACTTCGGCCTGGCCTATGAGGCGTACGCCCACTTCACCAGCCCGATCCGCCGTTATCCGGACCTGCTGACGCACCGCGCCATCAAGGCCATCCTGCTCGGTAAAAAATACGAGCCGAAAGGGATCGACCTGGGCGGCCTGAATACCAACGTGTCGAACGCCACGCGCAAGCAGCAGGCGAAGGACAAGGCAGCCGGCACCCAGAAGCAGGAAAAGGACATGACCATCTGGGACGCCCTCGGCGTTCACTGCTCGGCCAACGAGCGCCGCGCCGACGAAGCCTCGCGCGACGTCGAGGCATGGCTCAAGTGCTTCTTCATCAAGGACAAGCTGGGCGAGGAATTCACCGGCGTCGTGTCGGGCGTGACCACGTTCGGCATCTTCGTGCAGCTCGACCAGCTGTACGTCGAGGGCCTGGTGCACATCACCGAACTCGGTGGCGACTACTTCCAGTACGACGAAGCGCGCCATGAGCTGCGCGGCGAACGCACCGGCAAGCGCTTCCAGCTGACCGACCGCGTCACCGTCAAGGTCGCGCGCGTCGACCTCGAAGCACGCAAGATCGACCTCGTGCTGGCAGGTTCCAGCGTGAGCGAAGATACCGGTGCCGGCAAGCCGAAGAGCTCCGCGCACAAGGCGCTCGACGCCAAGCCGGGCAAGTCGCGCAAGCAGGGCGGCGATAACTCGTCGCGCTTCCAGCCTGACCAAACGGCCGCAGAACCAGAACAGGCGCCAGCCAAGCCGAAAAAGCGCGCGAAGTCAGCGACTGGATCGGACAACAAGGCAGCAGAGCGTCCAGCAAAAAAAGCAGCAACCAAAACCAGCAATAAGAAGCGATAACAAGAAATGAAAAACAAAATGATTTTCGGGTTCCATGCGGTGACCTCGCGTTTGCGTCATGAGGCTTCATCGGTGGAAGAGATCTTTGTCGATGCGACGCGTAACGACCGCCGCATGCACGACCTGATCGCCGGCGCCAAGGCGGCCGGCGTGCGCGTGATGCCGGTCGATTCGGCACGCCTCGACAAGATCGTCGGCACCCGCCGCCACCAGGGCGTGATCGCGTTTGCGAGCCAGCTCGCGCTCGCACGCAACCTGGACGAACTGCTCGACGCCATCGAAGGCCCGCCGCTGCTGCTGATCCTCGACGGCATCACCGACCCGCACAACCTGGGCGCCTGCCTGCGCGTTGCCGACGGCGTCGGCGCGCACGCGGTCATCGTGCCGAAAGACCGCGCGGTCGGCCTGAACGCCACCGCTGCCAAAGTGGCCAGCGGCGCTGCCGAAACGGTCCCGTACATCACCGTCACGAACCTCGCGCGCACCATGCGCGAGCTGAAGGAACGCGACATCCTGTTGATCGGTACCTCCGACGATGCGGACCGCGGTTTGTACGAGGCCGACTTCACCGGGCCTGCCGCGCTGGTCATGGGTTCGGAAGGCGAGGGCATGCGCCGCCTGACGCGCGAGACCTGCGACGTCCTTATCAGCATCCCGATGTTCGGTTCGGTCGAAAGCCTGAACGTATCCGTCGCTTCAGGCGTGTGTCTCTACGAGGCACGCCGCCAGCGTCTGGCCAAAGAAGGCTAAGTCCTTTCGCGGGCGGGATTCGGTGCCATATGGCACGAAAATCCCGCCCGCCATTCTTGACCCCTCGTAAGCAAGCATGGAGCGAATGCGCTACCATGACTCTATCGCAACTGTTTCTCCCTCCCAGTCTATGTTTTCCAAGCTCCGCGACGATATCAAGAGCATCATCGAACGTGACCCTGCAGCCCGCAACGCATGGGAAGTGATCACTTGTTATCCCGGCTTCCAGGCCATCATGATGCATGGCTGGGCACACGCCTTCTGGCGCGCCAACCTCAAGTGGCTGGGGCGATTCACGTCGTACCTCGCGCGCATCATCACCGGCATTGAGATTCACCCCGGCGCCACGATTGGCCGCCGCGTCTTCATCGACCACGGCTTCGGCGTGGTGATCGGCGAGACGGCGGTCATCGGCGACGACTGCACGATCTACCAGGGAGTCACGCTGGGCGGCACCTCGCTGCACAGCGGGACCAAGCGCCATCCGACCCTTGAACGCGGCGTCATCATCGGCGCCGGCGCCAAGGTGCTGGGCGCCTTCACCGTCGGCGAATACGCCAAGGTCGGTTCGAACGCAGTCGTCATCAAGCCAGTCCCCCCGGGCGCGACGGCAGTCGGCAACCCGGCCCATATCGTGCGCAAGGACGTCGACGCGCGCAGCGCGCACCTGTTCTCGGCCTACGGCATCACGCCAAACGGCGACGATCCGATGTCCAAGGCCCTGCACGGGCTGATCAACCACGCAGCGCGCCAGGACGACCTGATGGAGCGCATGATGGCGTCCATGAAGGCGGCCGGCATCGCCTGCCCGCAGATGCCCGAGTGTGATAAATTGGATTCGGCAGAGTTGAACAAACTGGTCGAATAAGGACATCGATGACTATTGAAGAATCATCTGGCGGCGCTGAAGGCGCTGCCGAGCTGGATCCGTTCGAGATCCGCGTGCTGGCGGTGCTCGCCGAAAAAGAAGCCCTCACTCCCGATAACTATCCGATGTCGCTCAACGCGCTGACCAACGGCTGCAACCAGCTGTCCAGCCGCGACCCGGTCATGCACCTGTCGGACGAGACGGTGGCCGAAGTGCTGCAGCGCCTCATGCAGCGCAAGTACGTCAACGGCATCACCCAGGCCGGCGCGCGCGTGACCAAGTACGAGCACCGCATGCGCATCAAATGGACGCTGGAGCAGGACAAGCTGGCGGTGCTGACGATCCTGATGCTGCGCGGGCCGCAAACGGCGGGCGAAATCCGCACCCGCAGCGGCCGCATTCACGAATTCAAATCGGTGGCCGAAGTCGAATCCGCCCTGCAGTTCCTGATCGATAAATACCCGCCCGTCGTGGCTCGCCTGGCGCTGGCCCCTGGAACGAAGGAGCCGCGCTACGGACAGCTGCTGGGCGGGGAAGCGGCGCTGGCGCGCGAGGAATCGGCATTCGGTTCCGTGGCCGCGCCTGCATCCGGAGGCCGGACCGCGCAGCTTGAGCAGGAGGTTGCCGCGTTGCGCAGCGAAGTCGACGAGCTCAAGGCAAAGTTCGACGCGTTCAGGAAGCAGTTCGAATAAATCGCCATTCCCGCGGAGCCTGAGGTTCGCGCGCGAACGGCGAACGGTTAGCCTTCCGAGGCGAAGGTCAGCTCGATCAGCGCGTCGTCAGGCCAGTCGGGCTCGGCGATGGGCACCCTGACCTTTCCCTTCTCGGTTTTCAGCACCCGCTTGCGCTCACCGTGCACCATCGTCGCGGCGGTGACCGGCGCCGCAGCTGCGACCTCGTACTCGACCTTATCCCCCTTGAATATGCTGCACCAGTCGCGGGTCAGCAGCACCGAGTTGGCCGCTGCTACAACCCAGAACGGAGCCTCGTCCTTGGTGATCGCGACCATGACCTCGCATTCAAGCCGCAGATCCCCAAGACGGCGCACATTGGCCGACAAGCCAGGGGTCCGTATTTCGGGCCAGATCCGGTACGTATTCTTCTTCCGGTTCATGA
>DASWSX010000066.1:0-21812 GCA_036402435.1 Telluria sp.
CCTGGCTCAAGCAAAACAAGCCTGAGCTGTACTGGCCGATGCTGCAGACCGCCGAGACCGTCGCCAGGCGCTACAACATCGGCCGCGACCGCCAGGATGAATACGGCGTGCAGAGCCAGCAGCGCGCCGCCAACGCGCAGGCAGCCGGCAAATTCGATGCCGAGATCGTGCCGATGACAACCGTGATGGGCGTGGCCGACAAGGCGTCGGGCATGCTGCTCACGCGCGAGGTCACCATTTCGGCCGACGAAGGCATCCGCGCCGATACCACGCTGGAAGCGGTATCGAAAATTCGCACCGCCGTGCCTGGCGGCGTGATCAGCGCCGGCAACGCCAGCCAGTTTTCCGATGGCGCTTCGGTCGCCGTCGTCATGAGCAGCCGCGTGGCGCAAGCCAAGGGCCTGCAACCGCTCGGCATATTCCGCGGCTTTGCGGTGGCCGGCTGCGAGCCCGATGAAATGGGCATCGGCCCGGTATTCGCGGTGCCGAAGCTGCTGCACAAGGCAGGCCTCTCGGTTGCCGACATCGGACTGTGGGAGTTGAACGAAGCGTTCGCGGTGCAGGTGCTGTACTGCGCCGACCGCCTGGGCATCCCGATGGACCGCCTCAACGTCAACGGCGGCGCGATCGCCGTCGGCCACCCGTACGGCGTGTCGGGCGCGCGCCTGGTCGGCCATGCGCTGATCGAGGGCAAGCGCCGCGGCGTCAAGTATGTGGTCGTCACGATGTGCATTGGCGGCGGCCAGGGCGCGGCCGGCCTGTTCGAAGTCGTTTAAGCGGGGAGCCGGCAATGATCAAGCATATCGTGATGTGGAAACTGAAGGACTTCGCCGAAGGCGCCGACAAGGCAGCCAACATGGAGAAGATGAAGCAGAAGCTCGAGTCGTGCGCGCAGCTGGTGCCGGGCACGCTTAAATTCGAGGTGGCGCTGGCGCAGCCGGGACTGGAAGCGACGTACGACGTGGTGCTGTATTCCGAGTTCGACAGCAAGGAGTCGCTCGACGCTTACGCCGACCATCCGGTGCACGTGGCAATCAAACCGTTCATCGGCGCGGTCAGGTCGGATCGGCAGTGCATGGACTACGAAGTTTAAGGCGGTGACAACGATGCGCACCACACAAGAACTTTTTTCGCTGGCGGGCAAAACCGCGCTGGTGACCGGCGGCTCGCGCGGGCTTGGCCTGCAGATGGCTGAAGCGCTGGGCGAGCAGGGCGCGAAGGTCGTCATCTCGTCGCGCAAGCAGTCGGAACTCGACGAGGCCTGCGCCCACCTGCACTCACGCGGCATCGACGCCTCGGCCATCGCCGCGGACCTGTCGCAGGACGAGCAGGTGCACGCGATGGTTGGCGAAGCAATGCGGCGCCTCGGCCACATCGACATCCTCGTTAACAACGCGGGCGCCAGCTGGGGCGCGCCGGCCGAAGACCATCCGGTCGAGGCGTGGGACAAGGTGATGAACCTGAATATCCGCAGCATCTTCCTGGTCAGCCAGGCAGTCGGCAAGGTGTCGATGATCCCGCAAAAGTACGGCCGCATTATCAACATCTCGTCAATCGCGGGCCTGGCCGGCAATCCGGCGGGAACCATGCAGACGCTGGCCTACAACACCTCGAAGGCGGCAGTGATCAACTTCACGCGCACGCTGGCCGGCGAGTGGGGACGCTATAACATCACGGTCAATTCAATCGCCCCTGGTTTCTTCCCGTCGAAGATGACCAGGGGCGTGCTCGACACGATCGGCGTCGACAAGCTGTCACGCGGCGCGCCGCTGGGCCGGATTGGCGACGACGAAGATCTCAAAGGCGCAACGGTGCTGTTCGCATCCGATGCTGGCAAACACATCACCGGCCAGACCCTCGCGGTCGATGGCGGTGTCTCAGCGGTATAAATCATGACAACTACTTTTCAGCGCATCGTGCTGGCCTCGCGCCCCAAGGGCGCAGTCCTGCCAGAAAACTTCCGCCTCGAAACCGCATCGGTTCCTGAGTTAAAGGACGGCGACGTCCTCGTCCGTAACCATTTCCTGTCGCTCGACCCGTACATGCGCGGGCGCATGAGCGAAGCGAAGAGCTATGCCTCGTCGCAGCCGCTCGATGAAACCATGATCGGCGGCACGGCCGGCGAAGTGATCGCCTCCAACAATCCGAAGTTCTCGGTCGGCGACCAGGTCGTCGGGATGATGGGTTGGGCGGAGATGGGCGTCGATGACGGGCGAAACCTGCGCAAGGTCGACACGTCACACGTGCCGCTGTCGGCCTACCTGGGCGCGGTCGGCATGCCGGGCATGACGGCGTGGTACGGGCTGAACCAGATTATCGCGCCCAAGGCGGGCGAGACCGTGGTGGTGAGCGCGGCAAGCGGCGCCGTCGGCAGCGCCGTCGGCCAGCTGGCCAAACTGCGCGGCTGCCGGGCTGTGGGCATCGCTGGCGGCCCGGAGAAGTGCGCATACGTCGTCAATGAACTGGGCTTTGACGCCTGCGTCGACTACAAGGCGGGCAACCTGAAGGAAGACCTGAAGGCCGCCGCGCCTAACGGCGTCGACGGCATCTTTGAAAACGTTGGCGGCGAAGTATTCGACCGGGTGCTGTCGCAAACCAACGCGTTCGCGCGCGTCGCGCTGTGCGGCCTGATTTCCGGCTACAACGGCGAGGAGACGCCGATCCGCAACATGCGCTTCCTGCTGACCAACCGCATGACCTTGCGCGGCTTTATCGTCAGCGAGCACATGGAGTTCTGGCCGCAGGGCCTGGGCGAGCTGGGCATGCTGGTCGGAACCGGCAAGCTGAAGTACCGCGAGACGATCGCGCCGGACCTGGCCGCCGCGCCGGAAGCGTTTATCGGCCTGCTGCAGGGCCGCAATTTCGGCAAGCAACTCGTCAAGCTCAGCTGATGAAGGACTTTACCGACAAGGTTGCCGTCATCACCGGCGGCGCGGGCGGGCTGGGACGCGAGTTCGCGAATGTCGCTGCCGGGCTCGGCATGAAGATCGTGCTGGCTGATGTGCAGCAGGACGCGCTGGACCGGGCGCGCAGCGAGCTCGAAGGGCAGGGTGCCCAGGTGCTGGCGATGCTGTGCGACGTGCGCAAGGGCGACCAGGTGCAGGCGCTGGCGGACGCGGCGATGGAACGCTTCGGCGCGGTCCACCTTGTGTTCAATAACGCTGGCGTGGGCTCGGGCGGGCTGGTCTGGGAAAACAGCGAGGCCGACTGGGAGTGGGTGCTGGGCGTGAACCTGTGGGGCGTGATTCATGGCGTACGCATCTTCACCCGGCTCATGCTCGAGTGCGCCAAGGCCGATTCAGCGTATGAAGGGCACATTGTCAACACGGCGTCGATGGCGGGGCTGCTGAACGCGCCGACCCTGGGCGTTTATAACGTGTCCAAGCATGCGGTCGTGTCGCTCTCGGAGTCGCTGTACCACGACTTGCAGCTGGTTGGGGCGCCGATCGGGGCGTCGGTGCTGTGTCCGTACTTTGTGCCGACCGGGATCAGCCAGTCGCACCGGAACCGTCCCGACGATGTGAAGATGGACGCGGCGCCGACCGCAAGCCAGCTGGCGGCGCAGGCGATGACGGTCAAGGCGGTCGAATCGGGCAAGGTGTCGGCGGCGCAAGTCGCGCAGATGACGTTCGATGCGGTTCGGGATGGGACGTTCTATATCTACTCGCATCCCGGCGCGCTGGGCAACGTGGCAACCCGCATGGATGAGGTCGTGAACCAGAAGAATCCGAGCGATCCTTATGCGGCGACGCCGCATGTGCGCGAGATGCTGCGCTCGAAGCTGATGTCGTAAGAAGCGGGGCTACTGGATGACGCGTTCGTGCAATTCTGCGGGCGCGTTCGAATACAACTTCACCACTGTCGACGTGCGGGTGCCGTACCCAGGCGTTTCAATGCACACTGCCGACAACTGCCGTTCCAGGTCAAGCGCGATTCCCGTGTCGGGCAACCTTGCATCCGGCGCGCGCGTCGTATCGGCCAGCATCTCGAAATACGCGTCCTCGGGCGCGCCCTGGCACAGCAGGCTCGCGAACTGGGCTTTGGTCCGCACGACCTTCGGCCACGGCGCATCGAGCAGTCCGTTCGACACCCCGTAAATCCCCGGCTCAAGCTGCTTGCCGTTGCGGGCATCTTCGCCGCCACGGTTCGAGAACCAGTACAGGCTGTCGCGGTCGCCGAGCACCAGGTTGAAGCCGTTGTAGGCATCGCTGTCCGGCGTAATGTGGGCGATGTATTCCTGAGCGGACATTTCCCCAGCCAGGAAACCGGCCACCAGTGCCCCGCGGGACGGTGCGTCCGCCCGGCGTTCGAGCGGACCGCGGATGTTGGTGATGGCAGCGAAACGTGCCCCTTCCTGCGTTACCCCCATCCACGTGCCGCCGGCCTTCAGGTCGCGGCCCGCGATGACGTGCGGCGCCTCGGGCCAGCTGTCGGCAGCCGTCGTCGGACGGTCGTAGAATTCGTCGCGGTTGGCGGCTGCTATCAGGGGCATACCCGGGATAACCTGCCACGCGAAAACGATCAGGCACATGGGGGCAAATCCATGAAGATTTCGCGGCGGCGTTCGCCTTCGATCAGCTCGGCCAGCGCGGCGTCATGCTCGGCCGCGGCCAGCGCCGTGTCGAAGCTGTCGCCGGTGCCGGCGTACACTTCCATCCAGGTCTGCATGCCGTCGCGGCTTTCGGGGCGGCGCTTGATGTCGCCGTACACGCCGGTCAGTGCGCCCAGTTCGGCCTGCATGATGCGCAGGCGCAGTTCGAGCGAGTCCGCGTTGCGGTCGCTGACTTTGTAATAAATATAGAGGTCGCGCATGGAGGCCTTAGAGTTCGAGCGCGTCGAGCGCGTAGGGCATGGGCTTGAAGCGCAGCCTGGCGCCGCTGGCCGAACCGAGGCGGATGTCGCCCTGTTCCAGCGACGCGAGCTTCAGTTCGACCAGGGCGTCAACGCCGCCTTCGCCGTTCGGTGCCGCGTTGACGATCATGCCGCATGGCTGGTCTGGATCGGCAACGTCGAATACTTCATCGCCTGCGGCAGCGTCAGCGCTGTCGATGGTGGCGAGGGCAGTGCGCCGCTTGAGCTTGCCAAGATACTGGCTACGGGCGACGATCTCCTGGCCCGGATAGCAGCCCTTCTTGAAGTTGACGCCGCCCAGCAGCTCGTAGTTGATCATCTGCGGCACGAACAGTTCCTGCGTCTTCAGCGTGATCTGCGGAATGCCGGCATGGATCTCGGAAAGCCGCCAGGCGTCGTTGCCGCCCAGCGCCAGGGTCGCGCGCAACGCGGGCAGCACTTCGCGCGCCGTTTCTTCCGACGTCAGCCACTGGTAACGCGGCGAACCGAACGCGTCGGCCAGGCGGATGATGGTGCCAAGCGCATGGTCGATACGGGCGTAGGGCGCCGCAGGCACGGCGCCGAGCAGCGGCTGGAGCGCGGCGTTCGCGTTGGCGCCGCCGAGTCCCAGCACTACCGCGTTTGCAGTATCTGCGGACACATCGGATAATCTGGCCTTTGCACGGAGAACAAACATCGAAAGGCGTTTTTGCAGTGCAGCACGCAATTCGGACGGCAACTGCAAAAACA
Organism: Telluria sp.; assembly: GCA_036402435.1. Taxonomy (GTDB): domain Bacteria; phylum Pseudomonadota; class Gammaproteobacteria; order Burkholderiales; family Burkholderiaceae_D; genus Telluria_A. The sequence continues at coordinate 5,581 of DASWSX010000066.1, forward strand.
CCGACTCGGCATTGCGCCACATGAGGAAGCTTGCCAGCAAGCGGCCCTTTGGCGTGCAGTAGCCGGCGAGGCGCGCTTCGGCGTTGCCGAGGTGCTCGACGTCGTTGGTAAGCTGGCCGTGCAGGAAACTGGCGGCCTCCTCACCGGTGACGGCGATGATGTCCTGGCCCGTGACGACGGCGACGAAACCTTTCGCCAGGTCGCCTGCCGTAAGTACAGGGGCGCCGGCCGAGGCGAGATAGTCGTTCCAACTGTTTATATTATTCATTTATTTGCCGATTAAAGCTTTATCATTACGGGCTCATTATAAAGATGTCGAGAAAATCGCGCCGGAAGCCGCGCAAAACCAAGGGATCGGGTATGTCGTTCATAAAAAAAGTAGCAATCTTAGCGATCCTCGGCACGGCCGCCGCAGTCGGCGGATTCAGTTATTGGGCCAAGACGCCCATCACCACGCAGGCCGAACCGATTTCGTTTACGGTGCTGCCCGGCAGTGGCGTAGGCGCGGCGGCGAAGGAGATTTCGGCCGCGGGCGTGCCCGTCAATCCGTTCCTGCTCTCGACACTGGCGCGGGTGACGCAAAAAAGCGGCAAGATCAAGGCCGGCTCGTACGAGCTCAAGCCCAATACCACGCCTCGCGGCCTGATCGACCAGATGGTGCGCGGCGAGTTCGCGCAGGAATCGCTGACCATCATCGAAGGCTGGACCTTCCGCCAGATGCGCGAGGCGGTCGCGGCCAACAAAGGCCTGCGCCACGACACGGCCAAGCTGTCCGATACCGAACTGATGGCGAAGATTTCGAAGGATTACAAGGCGCCGGAAGGCCTGTTCTTCCCGGATACCTATCTGTTCGCCAAAGGCGCCAGCGACCTGACCATCTACAAGCAGGCGCACACGACCTTGATTACCAAGCTGAACGCGGCCTGGGAAAAGCGCGCGGAAGGTTTGCCGTACACCACGCCGTACCAGGCGCTGGTGATGGCCTCGATCGTCGAAAAGGAAACCGGCAAGGAAGCCGAGCGGCCGATGATCGCCGCAGTCTTCGTCAACCGCCTGCGGAAAGGCATGATGCTGCAGACCGATCCGACCGTCATTTACGGCATCGGCCAGAAATTCGACGGCGATATCCGCAAGAAGGATCTTGAAACCGATACCCCTTACAATACTTATATGCGCACGGGATTGCCGCCGACGCCGATCGCCCTGCCAGGCGAGAAGTCGCTGGCGGCGGCGCTTGGCCCGGCCACCACCGAAGCCTTGTATTTCGTGTCGCGCGGGGACGGCAGCAGCCAGTTTTCCGACAACCTGCCCGACCACAATCGGGCAGTGAATAAATTTCAACGATAGGCGTCGCGTTTCATGACCCAGAGTAAAGCAGGGCAGGGCAAGTTCATCAGCTTCGAAGGTATCGACGGCGCCGGCAAGTCCACCCACATCGGTTTCGTGGCCGAGTTCCTGGCATCACGCGGCAAGACGGTGGTCGCGTCGCGCGAACCGGGCGGCACCAGCGTCGGCGAGAAACTGCGCGACCTGCTGCTGCACGAAAAGATGGACCTTGAAACCGAAGCCTTGCTGATGTTCGCCAGCCGCCGTGAGCACATTGCCCAGGTGATCGCCCCCGCCATGGCGCGCGGCGACTGGGTCCTGTCGGACCGCTTCACCGACGCCAGCTTCGCCTACCAGGGCGGCGGGCGCGGCCTGGACCGCGCGAAACTCGAGGCTCTGGAGAACTGGGTGCATCCACACCTGCAGCCCGACCTGACCTTGCTGTTCGACGTGCCGCTCGATGTGGCGCGCAAGCGCCTGGACGCCACCCGCACGCTCGACAAGTTCGAACAGGAACAGGCCGATTTCTTCTCGGCTTGCCGCAATGAGTACCTGCGCCGCGCCGCCCAGTTCCCGGAGCGGATCGTGGTGGTCGATTCGACCCGCAGCATCGACGAAACGCGCGCCCACCTGGCCGACGTGCTGGGAAGGCTGGTCGCGTAATGGCCAAGGCAATTTATCCGTGGCACCAGCAGGCGTGGGAGCAGCTGCAGCTGCTGCGCGCGCGCATGCCGCATGCCATCCTGTTCTTTGGCGCCGAAGGCACCGGCAAATCCGACTTCATCGAAACCTTTGCGCAGTCGCTGCTGTGCGAAAACGTCCGGCCGGACGGGCATGCCTGCGGTACCTGCGTCTCGTGCGGCTGGTTCGACCAGCACAACCACCCCGATTACCGCCGCGTGCGCCCCGAGGCGCTTGAAGACGAGCCCGGATCGGACGGAGAAGAGGGCGCCGATGCCGATACGGGCAAAAAGTCCAAGTCGACCAAGGCGCCGTCCAAGGAAATCAAGATCGAGCAGATCCGCAACCTTGCCGATTTCATGAATATCTCGACGCACCGGCAGGGCCTGCGCGTCGTGGTGGTCTACCCGGCCGAGGCGCTCAACACGCCGGCGTCGAACGCGTTGCTGAAGACGCTGGAAGAGCCGCCGCCGGGCACCGTGTTCTTGCTGGCATCGAACAGCCTCGACCGTTTGTTGCCGACGATCCTGTCGCGCTGCCGCAAGTTTGCGCTGCCGATGCCGGATAACGCCGCCGCCCTGGACTGGCTCAAGGCGCAGGGACTGGCCGACGCCGACAGCTGGCTGAGGGAGCAGGGCGGCGCTCCGCTGGCGGCGCTGGCGCAGTCGGAGTCCGGCAGCCGCGAGGATATGGAGGCGCTGCTGCAAGTGCTGGCCCGCCCGGCGGTCGATTCCGCCCTGAAAGCTGCCGACAAACTCAGCAAGACGCCGCTGGCGTCGTTGGTTTCATGGCAACAGCGCTGGCTGTACGACCTGTTGTCATTCAAGCTATCCGGCAAGATCCGCTACTATCCTCGTTACGAGAAGGAACTTGCAGTACTTGCGGGCAAGGTGCACACTGCCAACTTAATGCGCGCAATCAAGGGTGCGAATGAACGGCGCGCGGTCGCCGACCACCCTTTGTCGGCGAAACTGTTTGTTGAAGACATGCTGCTTGACTACACTGCATGTTGTGCTTGAGAGGACTTGAATGACTGGCAACCCAACTGACCCGAACGCTCCGCAGACGCCGCGGCCATCGGTGCTGTCGCTTGCCATCAAGGAAAAGGCGGCGCTGTATGCCGCGTACATGCCGTTTTTGAAGAACGGCGGCATCTTTGTTCCTACGCCTAAGCCCTACAAGCTGGGCGACGAGATCTACCTGATCCTGGCGTTGATGGAAGACCCGAACAAGTATCCGATCGCCGGCAAGGTCGCATGGATCACGCCGGCGGGCGCCAACAACAACAAGGCGCAGGGCATCGGCGTGCACTTCCCCGACGACGAGGCGGGCCAGCGTGCCAAGCTGCGCATTGAAGAAATCCTCGGGGCCGCGCTGCGTTCATCGCGCGCGACCCACACACTGTAAACCTACCCAAGCTGTTTATGCCGTCATTCGTCCATCGCGTTGCGCGCCCTGAAGACCTGCCTGTCATTGTCGACATCTACAATTCCACGATTGCGTCACGAGAAGTGACTGCGGATACCGAGCCGGTCACGGTGGCGTCGCGCCAGCAATGGTTCGACGACCACGATCCTGCGCGCAGGCCTCTGTGGGTGATACACGAAACAAATCACATAGGCCCGGTGATAGGCTGGATGTCTTACTCGAACTTCTACGGCCGGCCAGCGTATTCCGGCACGGCAGAGGTCTCGATCTACATCGCGGAAGACTGGCGCGGCAAGGGGCTGGGCCGGTACTGCCTCGAGCAGGCGATCGAACATGCGCCGAAGATCAAGGTGCACACGCTGCTGGGATTCATTTTTGGCCACAATGTGCCAAGTCTTGCCCTGTTCAAGAAGTTTGGGTTTGAGACCTGGGCAAACCTGCCGCGGGTGGCGAACCTGGACGGCATCGAGCGCGACCTCATCATTCTGGGCAAACGGGTCGGGTAGGGCGGACCAGCGCGAAAGCGCGCCTCCGCCGGTTTGACTTGAATGCCAACGATGAGTTGCGGCGGAGTCGGCGGAGGCGCGCTCCGCGCTTGTCCGCCCTACGGTCCCGGGCGACGCAACGGCAATTGTGCATCGCGTACAATACCGCCATGTACATCGATTCCCATTGCCACATCAATTTTCCCGAGCTCGCCGCCCGGATGCCCGAAATCCTGGCCAAAATGGCTGAAAACCGGGTCACCCACGCGCTGTGCGTCTCGGTCGACCTGCCCGACTTCCCGCAAGTGCTCGCGCTGGCCGAGCAATACCCGCACATTTACGCGTCCGTCGGCGTCCATCCCGATTATGAAGACACGCCCGAGCCAACGGTCGACCAGCTGGTCGAGCTGTCCAACCATCCGAAAATTATCGCGATCGGCGAAACCGGCCTCGATTACTACCGCCTCGAGGGCGACCTTGAATGGCAGCGCGAGCGCTTCCGCACTCACATTAGAGCTTCAAGAATCACGCGTAAGCCGTTGATTATTCACACAAGAGCCGCCAGCGTGGACACCATCCGCATCATGCAGGAAGAGGGCGCCGGCACCGACAAGGGCGGTGTCGCCGGCGTCATGCACTGCTTCACGGAATCACTCGAAGTCGCCAAGGCTGCGCTCGAAATGGGCTTCTATATCTCGTTCTCCGGCATCGTGACGTTCAAGAGCGCGAAAGACCTGCAGGCGGTAGCGCGCGCAGTGCCGCTGGAACGCATCCTGATCGAAACCGACTCGCCTTACCTTGCACCGGTTCCCCATCGCGGACGGATGAACGAGCCCGGCTTCGTATGCCATGTCGCCGAGTACCTGGCGACGTTGAAAGATGTTCCGCTCAGCGAAGTCGCGGAGCGGACCACTGACAACTTCTTCAATCTATTCAAGGCTGTACGCTGAGGACTTCATGTTGAACCTGCGCCGACCTTTGCACCTGCTGTTTGTCTTTTTCCTGGGCTTCGGATTGGTGCGGGCGGCCGGAGCGACCGACCTGCCGGATTTCTTCATTGCCGTTCAGGTCGACAATCCGAACACGGTCAAGTCGTTCATTGCCAAAGGTGGAGACCCGAATGCGCGCGATCCGCGCAGTGGCGAAACCGGGCTGATCATCGCGCTGCGCGAGAATTCTTCGAACGTTTTCAACGTCTTGTTAGCGGATCCTCGTGTAGACCTTGAACTCGCGGCGCCGAACGGCAACACGCCGCTGATGATGGCGGCGTTTAAAGGCAACAAGCCTGCGGTGCTGGCCTTGCTGGCCAGGGGCGCCGCGGTCAACCGCAAGGGCTGGAGTCCGCTGCACTACGCGGCCGCAGGTGGAGCGGCGGACATCGCCACCATCCTGATCGACCGCGGGGCCATCCTGGACTCACGCGCACCGGCCGGCCTGACGCCGCTGATGATGGCGGCGCGCGAAGGCCATGAGTCAGCCGCGGCCGTGCTGCTCGATGCTGGCGCCGACGCTGCGCTGCTCAACAGCGAAGGCCTTACCGCTGCCAGGCTGGCCGACCGTGCCGACAAGCCACGCATCGTCAAGATGATCCAATCGCATCGCTCCGCCCGCTAGTTTCATCGTAGCAATTCCCAAACAGGCATGGAAACACTGGCCACCTCGCCGCATGGGGAGAGGGTAAGGTTGCCGATAATTGAGCCGTTACATTACAAACAGGCAGGGAACCATGCGGAACGAAAGCGAAATCGAGAGCTGTTATTTGGGGCAGTTCATTCCTGTCCATTATCACCACAACATGTTGATGGACCAGAACCGCATGCACGGGTTCAAGTCGGCAATCCATTACGCTGTTCATCCGGGCATGAAAGTGCTGGAACTGGGCGGCGGCACGGGCGTTCTGTCGTGGTTCGCCGCGGCGAAGGCCGACAAGGTGTATTGCGTCGAGTTCAATCCCGACATGGTCAAGGAAGCGCGCAAGATGATGGCGCTGAACCCGAACGGCCACAAGGTCGAAGTGGTCCACGCCGACGCGTTCGAATACCTTCCGCCCGAGCCGGTCGACGTCGTCATCTGCGAGATGATCCATGTTGGCATGCTGCGAGAGAAACAGGTCCAGGTCATCGAGGCCTTCAAGTTGCGCTACCTGGAACGTTTCGGCGGCCCTCTGCCTGTGTTCCTGCCGGAAGCGGCGATCATGGCGGTACAGCCGATGCAGGTCGAATACGACTTCGAAGGCTTCTACGCCCCGATCGTCCAGTTCCACGAAACCAACGCGATCCATCCGGGCACCATCGACCTGGCGCCGCCAGCGGTCTACAGCATCCTCGACTTCAGCCAGCCAAACGATCCGATGATCGCGTGGGAAGGCGAGTTCGTTGCTGAAAAGAGTGGCACGGTCAATGCGCTGCGTTTCATCACCAAGAACATTCTTGCCGTCGTGCAGGAAGAAGGCCGCACGATCGACTGGCTGAATCACTACATGAGCCTGCCAGTGGCGGAGCCGGTAGCGGTCAAGGCGGGCGATGTGGTGCAGGTCGGCTTCTCGTACCGTGCCGGCGGTTCGCTGCCGTCGCTTGAGGCAACGATGCGGGTTTCGGTCGCGCAGGATATGGTGGCGACGCCGCTGCAACGCACTGCCGCGCGCGCTTAAGTGCCTGGTTGCCGGGCCTGAAGACCAACACGGTTTTCACCCGGCACCGCGTTTTCCTCCGTAAAATGTGGGTTTGAACGACTATTACCGAATGCCCACATGGAAAACAACGACCAGCGTTACCTCGTCCAGCAAAACAAAATCAGCGACGGCGACTCCAAGCCGCCCGTCTTCGCCAAGGTAATGCGCAGCAAGGAAGGCAAGTTCGAGGGCGTTTCCTTCATCAAGAACAAGGAAAAGGCCACGGTCCTGACCGTTGCCGAGGCGCAGGAAGCGATCGACTGGGCAACCAAAAAGAAGCCGAACGCGCACGAATACGCCACCAAGATCATCTGCATCGGCCAGTAAGGCCGCCCCGTCTGTCCCCGCTTTTCGTAATCTGGTCGCTGCCTGATGCAGCTGGTCGCACACCAGTTGCCGGGCGGGCGCCACAGCCTTACTGTATGCACACCTAAACTCGTTGCGTACGGAGTGTGCGATGCTCAGTTTCCTCATCTGGCTGGTTGTGCTGTTCCTGTGCTGGCCGCTTGCCCTGCTGGCCCTGGTGCTGTGGCCGGTCGCCTGGCTGCTTACCTTGCCGTTCCGCCTGATCGGCATCGGCGTCGAGGCCGTATTCGAGCTGCTGCGCGCGATCGTTTTGCTGCCGGCGCGCATCCTCGGCAGCGGTCCTGGCCGATAACCCTTCAATGTGGGCGACTTAACAGACAGAACCGAGCTCCTTCTCCAAAGTAGGCGAACGGACCGCGTGCCCATCCGATGGTGCGGTTCGCCTTTCTTTTCATAGGAGTTCAGAATGCGCTTGGATATCTACCGCAGGGCCGAGACAGACGGCAAATTCCAGTATCTCGCAGTGCCGGAGACCCGCAACATCCCCGACGAGGCAACCAATACCGACTGGCAAGTAGAGGCAAGGGCAGTCGAAGTCGAGGACGACGCCACCGAGATGCGCGACTACGACATCCAGCACCTGACTGAGCAGCTGTCCGAAAAGGGCTACGCCGTCACTTCCTCCGTCCACTAACCCTGCGCCCGCCATGAAACTTACCGTCCTAAAAAACATCGTCATCGTTTCCGCAATCGCCAGCCTGGCAGGCTGTGCCTCGACCACAAGTCCGGGCGCAGTCGATGTTGACCGAAGGCAGTTGATGATCGTTCCCGCCGGACAGCTGGAACAAATCGCACAGGTAAGTTTCAACGAGCAGAACGAAAAGGCCCGGGCGGCGGGCAAGCTCGTCACCCAGGGCGCCGAGTACGACCGTGTGAGGCGCATCTCGGAACGCCTGCGCCAGCAGGCGCCGGTATTCCGTCCCGACGCTGCGAACTGGAACTGGGAAGTCGCCCTGATCGATTCGCCTGAGCTGAACGCATCCTGCGCGCCTGGCGGAAAGATCACCGTGTACACCGGCATTATCCGATCGCTGAACCTGACCGACGACGAAATCGCCATGGTCGTCGGGCATGAAATCGCCCACGCATTGCGCGAACATGGCCGGGAAAAGGTATCGCAGGCAATGGCGCAGAACCTGATCGGCTCGGTACTCCTTGGCGCGCTGCAGACCACGGAAGCGCAGGCCAAGATGGCCAGCCAGGTGACCGACGTCATGCTGACGCTGCCGAATTCGCGGAAAAATGAACTCGAGGCCGACAAGATCGGACTCGAACTAGCCGCGCGCGCCGGGTTCAATCCTGCCGCGGCGGTTAGCGTCTGGCAGAAGATGGGCGCGGCCAGCAGTGGCGCGCGGCCGCCACAATTCCTGTCGACGCACCCGGCCAACGCATCGCGGATCGCCGAACTGACCAGCATGCAGGCGGCGGTGATGCCGCTCTACCAGGCAGCCAGGAAACAGTAAGGGCAGGGCGGTAACGCTCGCCAGGCGGGCGTCGCGACTGGCTTCAAGCACGAGGGACGCGTATGCAACCGTTTCTTTTTGCAACGGGCATCGAGAACAGCTATCCCGTCATCATGAAGGACGGCAAGCGCGTGCGCGTCGACGAGATGGAAAAGACCGGGCACTACGCCCGCTGGCGCGAAGACCTCGGCCTGGTGAAAGAGCTTGGCATCGGCGTGCTTCGTTACGGTCCGCCTTATTACCGCACCCATCTCGGGCCCGGGCGGTATGACTGGGCATTCACCGACGAGGTATTTGCCCAGCTCAGGCGCCTGGGCATCACGCCGATCGTCGACCTCTGCCATTTTGGCGTGCCCGACTGGATCGGCGACTTCCAAAGCCCCGACTTTCCTATTCTTTTTGCAGAATATGCCGAGGCGTTCGCGCGCCGGTTTCCCTGGGTTACGCTGTACACGCCCGTCAACGAGATCTTCGTGGCGGCGAATTTCTCCGCGCGCAAAGGGATGTGGAACGAATGCCTCAGTTCCGACGCCGCATTCGTCACCGCGACCAAGCATCTGGTGATGGCGAACATCCTCGCCACCGAAGCCATCCTGAGGGTTCAGCCTCACGGCAAGTTCATCCAGAGCGAATCGTCGGAATACTTCCATGCCGCCGAACCCGCCGCGATGAAGCTCGCGAACCACCTGAATGAACTGCGCTTCCTCGCGCTCGACCTGAACTACGGGTATGACGTGTGCGGCACCATGTATGAATTCCTGATGGATCACGGCATGACGCGGGACGAATATCACTTCTTCCTGGACCGGAACGTGAAGGACGTCTGCATCATGGGCAACGATTACTACGCCACCAACGAGCACATCGTCTATCCCGACGGCAGCATGTACGTGTGCGAAATGTTTGGCTATTACGTGATCAGCAAGCAGTATTACGATCGCTACCGGCTGCCGGTGATGCACACCGAAACGAACAACCGCGAAGACGGCCAGGCCGAAAAAGACGGGCGCGTCTGGCTGGAACAGCAATGGTCGAACGTCCTTCGGCTGAAGAACGACGGCGTGCCGATCGTTGGTTTCACCTGGTACAGCCTGATCGACCAGGTTGATTGGGACAGCCTGCTCACGGCCGACGACGGCCATGTGAACCACTATGGCTTGTACGATCTCGACCGCAAGATCAGGCCGGTTGGCGAAGCGTATCGCCAGCTGATCCAGACCTGGTCCGGCCAGGTTAACAGCGGCCTGATGTGCCTGCGCAGATAGGGGGCGCCATGGAATTGCGCGGCCGGGTTGCAGTGATTACGGGTGGAACGGCCGGGATCGGCGAGGCGATCGCACACAGGTTCGTGGAAGAGGGCGCCCGCGTAGCCATTATCGGCCGAAACGACGACGCCGGTCGCCAGGTCGAAATAAAACTACAGGCCCTGGCAGGGCGCCTGGCCGCGGGCGACTGCAGTTATATTCACGCAGATGTCGCCAACGGCAACGAGGTGCGCGGTGCGGTTGCGGCTATCGTCAAGAAATGGAAATCGATCGACGTACTGGTGAACAATGCCGCAGTGATGGTCACCGGTCCGCTGATTGACATGGACGAGGCCGAATGGGACCAAACAGTGGCAGTCAATATGCGTGGCCCGTTCCTGATGGCAAAGCACGCCATTCCGCACATGCCGCAGGACAGTTCCATCATTAATATGTCGTCGGTTCATGCGATCGCCACCGACAACCACAGCACCGCTTATTCCGCAAGCAAAGGCTGGCTCGAAGCGTTCACGCGCGGCCTCGCGCTGGAATGCTACGAACGGCGCATCCGGGTGAATGCGCTGCGGCTGGGCGCGGTCGATACCGCGATGCTGTGGAATAACCCGCAGGTAAAATCGGGTGAAGAAGCGATCGACAAGCGCGAGGTTGGAACGCCCGCCGAAGTCGCCGAGATTGCGTTGTTCCTGGCATCTCACAAGTCGAACTTCATTTCGGGCAGCGTGCTTACGGCAGACGGCGGACGACTGCCTATCCTGGGCAGTCATTCGCAGCGGTAAGCAAGAAAGACATGCACGGACATTCACAGCGGTTTCACTACATAAACGATCGCCGTCGTTAATGACGTAGGAGCTGACTTACACGCAAGGACTGCCCTTCGCATAATTTATATTATGTTAAATCCAGTCTGGATGATGAGAACGTGGCACATCAACAACCAGCACCCCCTGCAGTAGTCGACCGACAGAATGTACCCCTCCATGGCGACAGAATGCTGTGAGTTCTTGCACATCTGGAAACGAACGCGACTTACTCACACTATTCTGTCATGGTTCCGAGGGGGTCTCTAGAATGTTCACACCATTCTGTCGCTCCCCGAGCACTCGTTTTGGCTCCAATTGATCCATTTTTCGACATATGCACAAGATTCTGTCGCGCCGCTCTATGCACCCGAGACTCTAGACGGACGACATATTCACATTTTTTCTGTCGCCGACAGAGCACTCACACTATCTTGTCGGTGCGGGCGGCCCATCGTCGCCGGCAACGACGGGATTCCGAGGCCTGTACGGTGCCCGCCAGGCCTGCCTACATGTAGGTCTTAAACAGAACAAAAACCTCTCGGTGCTACGGCAGCTTATTCCTTCCGCTACAGGAAACGGCAATAGGTGCTGCGGCGGGCTTTCGATCGCACACGGAAGGCATGGACCGACATGCTTTCAGTCTTCCGGACGAATGATGCACGAGAGCCCAGCGGTAACTTGAGGGCCTTAGAGGTCGAGCTTAGTGTCGTTACCCTCGTAAGAGTCGTATGGAGGGCCCTATGAATTTGAATCGCTAGAGGCTGGCGCCGATTCCAGTCTAAATGCGCAGTTGACCTTTGTGTTGTCGGATTAGCCAGTGAGGTTGCGCGTGCACTCAATGGCCGTTGGGCGGCTTGTGACGCGATTGCCGTGTACAGGGAGGTTTCAAGGAGTGGTACCAATCTCAGATAAAACGAACTCGACATTAGCAAATATATTGTCGAGTTAAGGAAAGAAGCGCGAAGTAACGTGATGAATCGTGGACTTCTCACCCTTTACGGCCTGCGTCATCAGCTCTAAATCAAGCGGTCTCCGTTCCATCACAGGCGTTGAGGCATCGACCAGTCTATCCAAAGTCGAAAGGAGGCGGAAAAGTTGGCCTATTTATCAGTCGCTCCGCTGGCTCCTTTGCCGCGCCGTTTGCTTACGCTGCGCTGAGTGGATGGCTCTCGACGAGTACTAGTTTTGGCTCGGCTCCTCTCCAACTCGTCCCCTAGAAGGTTTGCTCGTGCACTGTCAGTAGCTGCTTGACGTATAGCTGCTTCTAGCTGCTCCCGCACTGAGTGTAGCTCTGCCCTCTCGCGGTCACGCTCCTTAGTCAGCGTGTTAACGGAGTTCTGCAACGCGCCGATCTGTTCCCTGAGCTGCCCGATTGTCGCCTGCGTCGCGTTTTGCTCGATGCGTGCCCGTTCAATGGCAGCGGCATGCTCTACCTGTTCCGCTTTGGCCTGCTTCTGAAGCTTTGTCGCGGCTGTGCGTTCCCTGTCGATTTCGAGGAGCGCGCGTCTTTCCATGTCGGCGAACCGATCCTCAGCCAAACGAGTACGACCCGCCAGCCTCTCCCGCTCCGCAGCGTGTTCGGCGCTCGATTGCTCCATGCGCGCCTGCATGACGTCAAGCTCGCGACGAGCATCTTCCAGCCGCTGCTCCAGTCCTTTTCTGGTGGCGGCAGCGGCCGCGAGCTCCTGCCGAAGCAGAGCGGCGGCGTCCTCGCTCGTTCGCAGTTGTGTGTGGACGTGCTCGAGGGCATGCAAGGCATCAGCGCGTTCGGCCTGGGCATTTGCTAGGCCGGCTTTTGCGCTGTCGACTACGGCAGCGGCCTCTGCCTGCAGTGTGGTCAAGGACTCAAGCGATTTCAACTGAGCTGACTTCCATAAGGTAGCCACCAGGTCGCCGGCTGCCGTTCGCAACTCGTCCGGGAGGTCGGAATGCTCGACCGTGACACGGGAGCGTTCGCGTAGCGTCTTCCAGAAGTTGTTCAGTGCTTCAGTCGGCGCCGACATACTGCCCTTGCGCACGAGCTGGTACAGCTTGTTCGCTGTTGGCGTGATGCCGTGCCGAAAAAATAATAAGACGCAGACCTCGCGGTAAAGATCCTGGGTGCGCGGAAACCGCTCACGCAGCTCCGCGACACCAACAGCGATGGCGCTTTCGGTGGAAAGCTCTTCAGTCTTCATTATTAAGGCTCCGGGCGGCATAGACGTCAATATTATTACGTAATACGTAAAGAATTCAACCAACGGCCCGGAAAATATGACATTACTTCTATAATGTCGAACTCTGACTGAAGTCTACGGCGCTGTTTAACGCATGCAAGCGAGCCAACGCCCGGTCGCCATTTAGGCGCGTGGAGATGTCGGTTGTCGGGTTGATCGACATCGATTCGCGCGACTTCTTCATACATAACCAGGACGGCGCGGCGAGGCAATACTGCCCAATAACTTCAACAGGATCAGCGGCTCGCATTGTTGGCAAGCTCAGCAGTGTTAGCCTTCCCTCGTGTGCCGGCCCTGGTCGAGCGGAACTGGCGAGCCGGACCGGCGAGCGCTGGCTGTTCCTTTCACCCGGATAGCCGTCTTAAGGTTCCGCCCGTACTGTCGGGCATGTCCACCGTTCGCCTTGCCGCAACGGCTGGGTTTGCGTACCGCCAGAGAAATCAAGACGGGACGCTTCGCACTTCGTTGGTTAAGCAGCAACCTCATGGTTGATCGGGTCACCTGCTTGACATCAAAACATCCTGCGGAGATAGTTGACAACGCCCTCTCAACCAAGGCAGCAGCCCGCTTCGACCAAATTAGAACCTGAATGAAACGTATTCCGCTAACCCGCCGATCAGTCCTTACCCAGTCCCTGGCCCTGGCCGCAAGCAGCGCCGTATGTGCATCCGCAGCGGGAGCTGCACCCGGCCCCGCGTCGGAAGGCGCCGCTTACCGAGTCGTATTCCAGGTAACCGATGCCGACCCCATGAAATGGAACCTGACCCTTAACAATGTGCGCAACGCCCAGGCGGAACTGGGCAGCGATCATGTCACGATCGAGGTCGTGGCACTGGGTCCGGGGATCGGAATGCTGTTGGCCGGATCCGAAGCTGCGGGCCGGGTCGCGGATGCGGTGAAGGCAGGGGTTGGCGTGGTCGCCTGCGAGAACACTATGCGCGGCCAGAAGTTGACCCGGGAACAGATGAACGCCCGGATCGGCTACGTGCCCTCAGGCGTCGCGCACCTGATCCGACGCCAAACGGAAGGTTACGCCTACATCCGCGCCTGAGCCGTCGGGTTTGCGGATTCCGATTTGCCCGCAAGCCGGGGCAGGCGCACGTACACAGTTTCCGGCATCGTTCGCTTAACCTTCCGTTAATCCCCGTGCGTCACGATACGGACTGACGCCGCCGATAGCAAACGGGAGAAATCAAGTGAATGGATGGGATGCGAGCCAAGTTGGGCACTTGGCAGTACCTGTCCTCGGCATTGTGTGCAGCGGTTTAATCGCACTCTGGTACCGGCGGCGCGGCATCAATTTTTTGGGCATGCTGGCCAAGGTCGTCGTCGGTGCCCTGCTGGTGGCGCGCCTTGCCTTCATTCTCCAGCATACCGACACGTATGGGTTGGATCTGCTAGCGATGCTCGACATTGGCGATGGAGGATTCAGCGACACCGCCGGCCTGTTCACGGCATTTGTCATCGGGGCGGAGCTCACCAGCTGTACCGCGGCGGCGCGGCGGCCCTTGGCTGTCGCAGCCCTATCCGGCGCGCTGGTGTGGGTCGCCGGCACTGTTGCCACGCTCGATTTCGCCCCGGCCCGCCTGACGGTGCCGCTGGTACAGGTCCGGCGCCTCGATGGCAGCCCGGTCCAGTTGCGTACCTTCACGCGCAAACCGATGGTGGTCAACTTGTGGGCGACCTGGTGTCCGCCCTGCCGGCGCGAAATGCCAGTCCTGCGCGCCGCGCAGCGAGGCCATCCGGAGATCAGTTTCGTATTTTTGAACCAGGGCGAAAGTGCGGTCGCGATCCAGCGCTTCCTGCTCGAGCAAGGGCTGAGCCTCGACAACGTGTTTTCCGACCCGACCGGCGATGTTGCCCGCCGCATGGCTGCCTTCGCCTACCCTACCACCCTGTTCTTCGACGGCGACGGCGTGCTTTTCATGCGCCAGGTCGGTGAGCTGAACCAGACTGGACTGGACGAGCGGCTTGCCTTGCTTCGCCGGTCACAACTATAAACCCATGGGGCGGCTAGTGGGACAATCGGCGTTGCGTTTCCTCGAACGCATTGTCGAGGTAGCGGCCATACATTCGTTCGGGCAAGGTAAATTACAGGGCAGCGGCCTGCCCTTGCTCGTCGAGTCTGCCCAAGTTGCGCGCAAGTCGCAAGATTGGGCAAGCTTGGCGCAGCCGCGCACCGAGTGCGCAAGTCCAAACAGGCCCTGCTATCGGAGCGTGGCGAATCTGCCGTCCATGTCAAGCGCCGCCCAGGACTGCTGCGCAAGCGCGCGCGACTGGCGGTCGTTCCTGACGCCCGCCGTGAGCCTGAAGGTACTCACGGTTTCCGACAGCTGCTGCGCCTGGATCTGCATGGAATCGGCCGCCGCTGCGGCCTCCTCGACCAGCGCCGCATTCTGCTGGGTGACCTGGTCCATCTGTGCGATCGCCTGGTTGACCTGGGCGATGCCGGCGCTCTGCTCCTGGCCAGCGAGCGTGATCTCACCCATGATGTCGGTCACGCGTTTGACGCTCGCGACGACCTCCCCCATCGTTTCGCCCGCCAGATTCACCAGCCTGCTGCCCGCATCGACGCGATCCACCGAGTCGCCGATCAGGCCCTTGATCTCTTTCGCGGCCGCTGCGCTGCGCTGGGCAAGGTTGCGCACCTCGGATGCGACCACGGCGAAGCCCCGCCCCTGCTCGCCGGCACGGGCCGCCTCGACGGCCGCGTTCAGCGCCAGGATATTCGTCTGGAAGGCAATCCCGTCGATGACACCGATGATATCGGCGATCCGCCGGGCCGACTCGTTGATCGAACCCATCGTTCCGACGACCTCGCCGACAACTTCGCCGCCCTTCAAGGCGACTTCCGACGCACGGGCGGCGAGCAGGTTGGCCTGGCGGACGTGGTCGGCATTCTGCTGGACCGTCGAGGTCAGCTCCTCCATCGAGGCTGCGGTTTCTTCGAGCGAGCTGGCCTGCTCTTCTGTGCGGGCCGACAGGTCAACGTTGCCGGCCGCGATTTCGCCCGAAGCGGTCGTGATGGTTTCGGTACCGCTGCGCACTTTAGCGACCAGGGCTGCAAGGCTGTTCTGCATGCTGCGCATTGCATACATCAGGCTGGCCGTGTTGTTCTCGTCGTCGATGAAGATGGCAGCCGTCAGGTCGCCCGACGCGATGCCGCCCGCGATCGCGGCTGCGTAGTCGGGCTCGCCGCCAAGCTGGCGCAGGATACTGCGGGTGAGCCAGAACGTCACGCCGGCGCCGATCGCCACCGCCCCGCCTCCTAAAAGCAGGCTCAGCAAAAGGACGTCATGGGTGTGCCGGGACAGCTCCGCCTTGGTCGTCTCGACGGACGCATTTCTGGTTTTCAGGATGTCCAGCAGCTCTGCGCGCATCTTGCGCCACAGCGGCGTTTCCTCGCTGTTCAGGAGTGCTATCGCGGCGGCCTGGTCTTGCTTGGCCAAGGCGACAATCTTGTCTTGGATGTCAGACTGCTGCCGGTGCCACGACTCGACCTTTGCCAGGCGCTGCGCGATTGCGTTGTCC
>DASWSX010000067.1:0-3879 GCA_036402435.1 Telluria sp.
CATGCCGCCAAACAGCGGCAGGGTCGAGGCGAAGCGGCCGTCGCCCATCACCGGGGTCAGGATCTCGTCGTCCTTCATGCCGTGCTCTTTGCACGAGATGAAGTCGTCCTGGCCGTACGCAGGCGCGGAGTGGACCACGCCGGTACCGCTTTCGGTGGTGACGTAGTCGGCCAGGTACAGCGGCGAACGGCGGTTGAAGAACGCGTCGGCTGCGTGCAGCGGGTGCTTGAACTCGATGCCGCCCAGCTTTTCGCCAGTGGCGGTGGCGACGACTCTGCCTTCAAGCTTGAAGCGCTGCAGGCAGGCTTCAACCAGGTCTGCGGCGAGGATCAGCAGCAGCGGCTTGCCATCGCGGCTGGTCTCGACCAGCGCGTAGGTGATTTCAGGATTGACGTTCAGGGCCTGGTTGGACGGGATGGTCCACGGCGTCGTGGTCCAGATGACGATGAAGCCGTCGCCTGCAGGGAGCGCAGGCAGGCCGAAGGCGGTCGCCAGCTTTTCAGGCTCGGCGAACGGGAAGCCGACGTCGATGGCCGGGTCGCGCTTGTCCTGGTATTCGACTTCGGCTTCGGCCAGCGCCGAGCCGCAGTCGAAGCACCAGTTGACCGGCTTCAGGCCGCGGTAGACGTAGCCCTTGTCGAGCATCTTGCCGAGCGAGCGCAGTTCGTCCGCCTCGTTCCGGTAGGCCATCGTCAGGTATGGATTGTCCCACTCGCCCAGTACGCCCAAGCGGATGAAGTCCTTCTTCTGGCGGTCGACCTGCTCGAGCGCGTAGGCGCGCGCCTTGGTCAGCACTTCGGCGGTCGGGAGGTTTTTACCGTACTGTTTTTCGATCTGGATCTCGATCGGCATGCCGTGGCAATCCCAGCCCGGCACGTAGGGCGCGTCGAAGCCGGCGATGGTGCGCGACTTGACGACCATGTCCTTCAAAATCTTGTTGACCGCGTGGCCAAGGTGGATGTCGCCGTTGGCGTATGGCGGGCCGTCGTGCAGCACGAACATCGGGCGGCCTTTGGCGGCCTTGCGGACGCGTTCATAGACTTTTTTGGCCTGCCACTGCTGGACCCAGCCCGGTTCGCGCTTGGCGAGGTCGCCGCGCATCGGGAACGGGGTATCGGTCATGTTGACCGGATATTTGCTTTCGGGCTTTTTGGCGCCTTTCGGGGCTTGCTGGGCTTTTTGCTGGTCTGCTGGTTTGCTGGTATCGGACATATTTTTCTTCAATCGTGTGGTGCTGGTTTTTCGGGATGCGGCGTGCCGCCGGGCGGCATGGTCGTCCCGGTCAAATTCGGTCGGTGGCGGTAAGTGCGCCGGCGCGCTGCGCGAAGTAATCGCGCGCCTGGCCGGAGTCGCGCGCGATGGCGGCAGTCAGCGTGTCGAGGTCGTCGTACTTTTCTTCGTCGCGGATCTTCTCGAGGAACTCGACCCGCACCAGTTTGCCGTAGCAGGATTCGGCGTAATCGAACAGGTGCACTTCGAGCAGCACGCGGCCGCTGTCGTCGACGGTCGGGCGCACACCCATGCTGGCCACTGCCGGCAGCGGCTGTTTGGCCAGGCCGTGGACCTGCACCACGAAGATGCCCGACAGGGCAGGGCGGTGCGCGACGCGCAGGTTCAGGGTCGGGAAGCCGAGCGTGCGCCCGAGCTTCTGGCCGTGGATCACATGGCCGGAGATGGCGTAGGAGTGGCCGAGCAGATGGCGCGCGGTGGCCAGGTCGCCCTCGGCCAGCGCGCTGCGCACGGCCGACGACGAGATGCGGCGCTCGCCGTGCATCACGGTGGGCAGGGTCTCGACTTCAAAGCCGAGGCGCTGGCCCGCCTCCCTCAGCATCGCGACATTGCCGGCGCGTTTGGCGCCGTAGCAGAAGTCCTCGCCGACCATCAGCCATTTGACGTGCAGGCCTTCGGCCAGCACGCGTTTGGTGAAGTCTTCCGGTGCGATGGATGCGAAGTGTTCGTTGAAGTGTTCGACGATGACGCGGTCGATGCCGGCCGAGGCCAGCGACTCGAGCTTGTCGCGCAGGTTGGCGATGCGTTTCGGGGCCTTCGACGGGTCACCCATGCGCTCGGCGAAAAACTCGCGCGGGTGCGGCTCGAAGGTCATCACGGCCGCTTCGATGCCGAGCCGCGACGCGCTGGCGCGCACGCGCGCCAACAATGCCTGGTGGCCGAGGTGGACACCGTCAAAGTTGCCGATCGTGAGTGCGCAGGGCGCGCGCGCCCTGTCATTGGGAAGTCCCCGAAAAACCTTCATAGATTTGTGGCCGGAAAATCTGCTGCTAAATAGTGGATTATACGGTCTTGTTGCGTGTTGCACACTGTATGGCTGGGGGAAGGGCGATTTGAGGGAGTCCAAAGAAAAAGGCGCTGCCCGCTTTCGCTGGCAGCGCCCCTCAAGGCTTGTTACGCGTAATGCTTACAACGACATGATCGTGTAACGCGCGATCTCAGCCGTGCCGTCCTTGCCGCCGACGGTGCGCAGCGTGGAGATGGCTTTCGACTTGTTGCCGGCCATGGCGTAAGCCTGGCCCAGGCGCAGCTTGGCGTCTTCAGGACGCTTCAGGCCGCCACCTTTAACGGCCGCTTCCATCATTTTCAGGCCCTTGGCGGTCTCGCCGGCGCTCACCAGCGAGTAACCCAGTGCGACCAGGCCGTCCTTGTCGCCGGTCTTGACCAGGTCCGCTTCGTTCGCGGCTGCCTTGGTCTTGGTCTCGATCAGGCTCTTGTCAGCCAGGTCCTTCAGGCGCTGGTGACGGGCAGCATCAGGGCCGACGCCCAGGATGCCTTCCTTGTAGCCGCGGTTGATGACCTTGACCGCTTCGCCGGCAGCGCCGTCACGCAGGACCAGCTGGGCCAGTTCCATGTAATCGTTCGGCTTTTTCAGCATGTTGTGGTGCATGCGCAGGCGCAGTACGTCCACCGACAGGCGCGACGAGAAGCCAGGCTTGCCCGAAATGCGGTTCAGCAGGATCAGCCAGTAGCTTTCCTTCGGGTAGTAGGTCGCCAGCTTTTCGACGGTGTTGATGTAGCCAGCCTTGTCGCCACCCTTGTTCTGGATGTTCGACAGCATCTGCAGCTGGTCTTCCTGCGGGCGGCGGCCGGCTTTTTCGTCCGCGTTCAGGTCGGCCTGGAGCAGGCGGGTGGCTTCACCGGTCTTGCCCATGGCGAAGTAGTTCTGGATCAGGTAAGCGCGCAGCTTCGGATCGTTGCGGTCCTTCAGCTGGCGTTCGATCGCCGCGTTGGCCTTGCCGAATTCGCGGGCGCGCATGTAGATGCCGATCAGGCCTTCGGAGAACTGGGCCTTTTCGTTGGCGCCGAGCTTGCCCGATGCGATCAGGTTCTCGAACGAACGGGCGGCAGCGTCGTAGTCGCCGGCAGCCGAGGCGGCGGCAGCGCGCACGCGCTCGATGAGGTAGGCCTCGTTGGATGTCTTGTTGCCGACATTGTCGGCCTTGCGCAGTTCGTTCAGCGCTTCTTTGTTCTTGCCCGCCTTCATCAGCTTCTGGGCATTCTGCAGCGGGCCGCCGATTTCCGCGCGCACCGCTTCGGCAGCGTGGGCGATCGACAATCCGATGACTGGGGTTGCAGCGGTAAAACCGAGAGCGGCCATGACGAGGCCGAGGTGCGCGATGCGTGATTTGATCATTTAAGTTCTTTCAATCAAAAGCGAAACAGCAGGGAATCCCTGCTGTTTCTCGCAGGGAAACCCTGCGTTGTACGTCAATCAAACGATAGCGACTTACTGGAACTGTTCGTTGCCGACCATGCCGATCTTGGTCACGCCAAGACGCTGTGCAGAAGCCATGACACCGGCGACAGACTTGTAAGACACCAACTTATTAGGACGCAGATGTACTTCTGGCTGGTCTGCCATCGCTG
>DASWSX010000068.1:0-3925 GCA_036402435.1 Telluria sp.
ATCAGGCTGGCCAGAATCGACAGGCCGATGAAGACGAACAAGTGCGAGTACACGATCGAATGGCCGGTCGTGAGCTTCTGTTCCGACAGCAGGTGAAAACTGTCGAAGTAGACCCACCAGATGCTCGATATCATCACGAAGCCAGTGGCGGCGGTCAGCAGCCTCTCCACAGTCCAGTTGATGTCGGCCAGTCCGACGGACAGGCTGATAATGGACTCTCCCAGCATGATGATCGTGAGCAGGCCCATACGCTCGATCAGGTGTTCTGTATGCGCCGGGATGACCTTGAGCGGACGCGGCAAAAAGAAGATGAACGCTACCAGGCCGAACGCTATTCCAAGGTAAAACACGCCATAGCGCTGTGGCGCCGGGAACAGGATCGCAGCAAGGCTGATGGTGGCGCCAGCGAGGATCACCCAGCCAGCTGTCGTCGTGAGTTCCACGCTTTCCTTGTGCCGCTGTTTCGACACGAAATACATCATGGCGATGATATATTTCGCACCGGCGTAGCAGACGACGATGACCTCGAAGCTGGCCACGAATCGCTGGCCAATCAAACCCGAGATGATAATCAGCAGGAACATGATGAACAGGGTTGCCAGCCGATGCTTCCGGTCATCCGCGTCGAACCGGTTGGCATACATCGTGTGGCTGGCCCAAATCCACCACAAAGGTATGAAAATCAGCACGAATTTCCAGAACTGGAGTGGGTCAAGGTGACCCTCGTGCGTGTGGCTCAAGGCATGCGTTACGTCACCGATCGTCACCACAAAAACCAGGTCGAAGAACAACTCGAGCCAGGTCGCATGCCGATTGGGATCGAAATATTTTGTATTCTGCATATTGTTCGATTGTCGTAGGAGCTGACGAAGTTGCCCATGAAAGAGGTTGGATGTAGCCAGCGTGCCGCCTGAAACGGCGAATCAGCGGAACTTTCTCGCCATGCACGGATGCCGCTGAGGAGCCGACCCTGCCCTCAGTTTGGCTCAGGGCGCAGATGCCGCCAACTGCGGCAGTATCTCCTTGCCGATCTCTTCGAGCACGTCGCCGGCACTGCGCGCGCTGTACTTGAAGTTAAGGATGACGTGATTGACCCCGATCGAGCGTAGCGCCTCGAGAAAGCGCAGGACGAAATGGCGGCCGCCGCGAAAGCCCAGGTGAATCGGCGTGGGCGCCGCGTCAGGATCGGCGCTCAGGTCGACATAGAACGATTGCACGAAGGGCTTGAAGACGCCCGGTGCCGCAGCTCCCACCGCGGCGCGCCAGTGCGCCACGACCTCGGCCTGGCGCTGGAGTCCGCGCGGGTAGGTAATCCACCCGTCCGCATTTTTCGCGATCCATTCCAGCGGCTGCCCGCTGTGACCGGTAACGAGCATCGGCACGGGAGTGATGGGCTTGGGCACGAGATCCGCGGTCCCGGCCAGCGTGGCGTGGGACGACTCGAGTGTCGGGAACTCCTCGGCGAGGACGGTGCGCACGACGCGCAGGTTGTCGCGGAACAGCGCGGAACGCTGTTCAAAGTCGACGCCGAAGGCCGGGAACTCGACCGGCCGGTCGCCGGAGGCTATGCCGAGGACAAGGCGGTTGCCCGAGAGCCGGTCGACCGATGCCACGCCCTTGGCGGTATGCAAGGGGTGGCGCAGGGTGAGGACCAGGGCGCCGGTGGCCAGCGCGATATCGCTGGTCTGCGCCGCGATCCAGCCGAGATAGACCCATGGATCGTAGACCTGGCCCACGTCGCCGAAGCTGGGGTCGCGCAGCGGAACGTCGCGGCACCACAGCGCGGCGTATCCAAGCTCTTCGGCGCGGCGGGCCAGGCGCTCCTGGCCGAGCATCGTCGGCTGGTCGCCCGAGAAAGCCTCGATCGGGAAGAACACACCGAGCGTCAGCCGGTTCGGCGAAAACATTCGCTGAAACCCTTTGGAATCGCCGGGCTTAGCCGTCCGGTTCGGTGACAACATGTCTGCCATGATCCCCCCCCCGCGCGGCAAAGAATTTTAGGATATTCTCATTTCGCCGCCGGTGCAAACGCTCTCGACAGAACGGCGGCGCGATTGCCCTGCTGGCCGTCTGGGTTGCGCCATTGTTTTCGCAGCGGCCGTAATATTGACCGGCGTGACAAAAACACCAGCGGTTTAAGTCGTACCATCGACTTCGCCAAGGCAGGCCGATGATTCGAGGAGGATTATGGCCATGGCTCTCTACTTAACGCGCTTTAGCTACACCCCCGCAACATGGGCGCGATTGATGAAGCACCCTGAAGACCGGCGCGACGCGGCACGCAGTTACATCGAATCAGTTGGCGGCAAACTTCATGGCTTCTGGTATGCGTTTGGGACCTACGATGGTTACAACCTCTGGGAAGCGCCAGACAATGTCTCCATGGCTGCCGTGGCGATCGCGATCGGGGGCGGTGGTGCGCTGTCGAAGCTCGAGACAACGCCACTGCTCACCGTCGAGGAAACCCTGGACGCCCTCAGTCGGGCACGAACCATCGCCTACCGCCCGCCCGGCATGTAGTCGACGATGGCCAACTCAGGCCACCAGTCGCAACTCCAGCCGATCGATCACCTGGTGCACGTCCTCGGGCGGCACCGGCGGGCTGAAATAATAGCCCTGTCCGATGTGGCAGCCATTGGCAAGCAACCAGTTCATCTGCTCCCGTGTTTCCACCCCTTCGGCGACGATGACCATCTTCAAGGCAACCCCCATTGCGACGATGGCCTGCGTCAGTTTCTCTGCGTTTGTATCTTGCAGCATGCTTTGGGTGAACGACTGGTCGATCTTGAGACACTGCAGTGGCAGCTGGCGGATATAACTGAGGGAAGAAAAGCCGGTGCCAAAGTCATCCAGCGCGGTGGAAATCCCGTGCTCGTTGAGGGCCAGCAACACGCTCTGAGTCTGGCTCAGCTCGCGCATGATGCATGACTCGGTGACTTCAATTTCAATGGCGTCCGGGGGCACCTGGAATTCCTCCAGCAACTGCGTCAAAAACGTCACGAGGTTCGGCGACAGGATATCGGAAATGGAAAGATTAATCGAGACCGGCAGCTTGATCAGCCCTGCCGTTCGCCAGCGCGCCTGCTCGGCAATGGCATTGCGCATGACCCAGCGGTCAATGTGGATGATCTGGTCGCTGTTCTCGGCGATAGGAATAAACGTACTGGGGCTGTTCTGACCGCGGCTAGGATGATTCCAACGCACCAGCGCTTCAAGGCCGACCACCTTACGGCTGATCAGGTCGACCTTGGGTTGAAAAACCAGCGACAGCTGATCCCGGTCCACCGCCTCGCCGAGGTCACGCTCAAGCAGGTAATAGGCCAACTGGTCCGACGCCATCACCATCTCGAACACCACGCTGCGCGAGCGCCCCATCGATTTTGCCTGGTACAACGCCAGGTCTGCGTGGCGCAGCAACTCGCTCACTGTCCGGCCATGAGCAGGCGGGATGGCAATGCCCACCGAGATCCCCAGCCGTAACTCTTGCCCCGCGATGGTGAACGGGCTGGCGACGGCGTGATGCAGGCGCTCGGCAAATGTGAGCGCGGCGGCGGGAGTGGGGTGCGGTATCTGCAGCAGCAGCATGAATTCGTCCCCGCCCAGGCGTGCCAGCAGATCCAGGTCGCGCATGACCGCCTTTAGCCGGGCCGTGAGTTGCTGCAGCACCAGATCGCCGACCGCATGGCCATAGGTGTCATTGATTTTTTTGAAATGGTCCAGGTCCAACAGCATCAGCGCCGTATCGTACTGGCCATCGTCCAGCCGCCGCGATACCTCGTCTTCCATGGCCCGACGGTTGTACAGGCCGGTCAGATGGTCATGGTGGGCCCGCCAGTGCAGCGTTTCTTGCAGCTCGCGGTTAACCTGCAGCTTGTTAACTTCGCTCAGAATCCTCAGCAGGTTTTGCAAGGCCTCCGCATCCATT
>DASWSX010000069.1:0-3536 GCA_036402435.1 Telluria sp.
GTCGACTTGCCGGAACCGGACGGTCCGCAGATAACGACGACGTCGCCTTTGGCGACATGGGTGGTGCAGTCGGCCAGCACCTGGAACTTGCCGTACCACTTGCTGACATTGTTTAGCTCGATCATATTTTTGTTCATTTACCCGGGTCGTTAACGCCCCACCACAGCGCCTAATTGGCAAGCTTGACAGTACCCGCTACCCCTAGGATACTGCCCGGACTTGCAAAATGATCAAAAGCATCTGGTCCGCTCGCCCGCAAAATGTTGCTATTTTGCCCGAGAACGAGCCGGGGCACTCAGTCCTTTCTTTTCCAAATACGGTTCGACACCCTTACAGAAAGCGCCGCAGCACATGAATAATCGAAACCGCCTGACTATTTATATCCTTATCGGTCTGGTCGCCGGTGTCATCGTTGGCTACCTGGCCAACGTCGGCATGGCCACGCCCGGGACGTTTGCCGATTACATGTCGCTGATTTCGACGATGTTCCTGCGCCTGATTAAGATGATCATCGCCCCGCTCGTATTCGCCACGCTGGTGGTCGGCATCGCCAAGATGGGCGACGCCAAGGAAGTGGGCCGTATCGGCATGAAGGCGATGGGCTGGTTCATCATCGCGTCGGTCATTTCGCTGTCGCTTGGCCTGATCCTCGTGAACCTGTTCCGTCCGGGCGACGCACTGACCGCGATGGTGCCTGCCGCCGACGCCGCATCGGGCATCGCGACGACCGGCCTGACGCTGAAAGAATTCATCACCCACCTGATTCCTTCGTCGATCGTCGACGGCATGGCCAAGAACGAGATCCTGCAGATCGTGGTGTTCTCGCTGTTCTTCGGTACCGCCGCTGCAGCGGTCGGCCCGCGCGCCAACCCGATGATCGAAGCGATCGACGGCGTCGCCCACGTGATGCTGAAAGTGACCGGCTACGTGATGAACCTGGCGCCGATCGCCGTGTTCGCAGCGGTGTCGGGCACCATCGCCAGCAAAGGCCTCGGCGTGCTGTCGACCTTCGGCATCTTCATGGCCGAGTTCTACTTCGGCATCGTGCTGCTGTGGATCGTGCTGACCATCGCCGGCTTCATGTTCCTCGGCCCGCGCGTGTTCGGCCTGCTGCGCGAACTGCGCGAGCCAACCCTGCTGGCTTTCTCGACCGCGTCGTCGGAAGCGGCGTTCCCGAAAACCCTGGAAGGCCTGGAGCGTTTCGGCGTGCGCAACCGCATCGCCGCATTCGTGCTGCCGGTAGGTTACTCGTTCAACCTTGATGGCTCGATGATGTACTGCACCTTCGCCGTCGTCTTCATCGCGCAGGCTTACGGCATCGAGATGGACCTGTCGACCCAGATCGTGATGATGCTGGTGCTGATGCTGACCTCGAAGGGCATGGCCGGCGTGCCGCGCGCTTCGCTGGTCGTGATTGCCGCGACGCTGACCCAGTTCAACATTCCTGAAGCCGGCCTGCTGCTCCTGCTGGGCATCGACCACTTCCTCGACATGGCGCGTTCGGCCACCAACGTGATCGGCAACGGCATCGCCACTGCGGTCGTCGCCAAGTGGGAAAACGAGCTGACCGAACCAATGAAGAAAGACCTGGCGACGGCGCCACTGCCGTAAATACAAGCGGCCAGCTGTGACGCCACGGGGCGGGGATGCGACAAGCGTCCCCGCCCCGTGTCTTTTTGTGACCGATTTTATAAACTTTCCGTTTTGAATCGTGTATCCTCGTTTCCCATTATTCCCCGTTCCAGGAGCCCACGAAATGCCGAAGCTGTCCGCGTTGAGCCTTCTCCTTGCCGCCTCTGGGCTTGCCCAGGCCGCCACCCAAACCGTCGATTGCGGGCGCCTCCTGGACGTCAAGGCAGGCAAGTGGGTCGAGCGCGTCAGCGTGGTGGTCGAAAACGGCTCCGTCAAATCGGTGGGCCCAATGACCCAGGGCGCCGATCACATCGACCTGTCGAAGCATTCCTGCATGCCGGGCCTGATCGACATGCACGTGCACCTGACGGGCGAAACGCAAAAGCAGGTAGACGCGCTGCGCGAGAGTATGAGCTTCGACCCGGCCGACCTGGCATACCGCTCGGTGGCCTACGCCGACCGAACGCTGAAGGCCGGCTTCACCACGGTGCGCGACCTTGGCGCCTCCGATGGCCTGAACGTGTCGCTCAAGCGCGCCATCGCCAGCGGTTCGATCCCTGGACCGCGCATGTTCACGGCCGGTAAATCGATCGCCACCACCGGCGGCCATGCCGACCCGACCAACAATTTCTCGCAGCGCTTCAGCAAGGCGCTCGGCACGCCAGGCCCTGCCGAAGGCGTCGTCAACAGCCCGGAGGAAGGCCGCCAGGCGGTCCGCGCGCGCTACAAGGAAGGCGCCGACCTGGTCAAGGTTACCGCCACCGGCGGCGTGTTGAGCCAGGCCCGCAGCGGCCAGAATTCGCAGTACACCGAGGACGAACTGCGCGCCATCATCAGCACCGCGCGCGACTACGGCTTCCGCGTCGCGGCCCACGCGCATGGCGCCGAAGGCATGAAGCGCGCCGTACGCGCCGGCATCGACTCGATCGAACACGGCACGATGATGGACGACGAAACCATCTCCCTGCTCAAGAAGCACGGCACCTGGTACGTCCCGACCATCTCGGCCGGCCGCTACGTCGCCGAAAAGGCCAAGGAAGCCGATTACTACTCGCCGCTGGTGCGCCCGAAGGCAGCTGCCATCGGCCCGCAGATCCAGGCCACCTTCGGCCGCGCCTACAAGGCCGGCGTGAAGATCGCATTCGGCACCGACGCAGGCGTTTTCCCGCACGGCGAGAACGCGAAGGAGTTCGCATACATGGTCGAAGCGGGCATGCCGCCGCTTGAGGCGATCCGCTCGGCCACGCTGGGCGCGGCCGCCCTGCTCGACCAGGAAAAGCGCCTCGGTTCAATCGAGCCTGGCTATGCTGCCGACCTTATCGCCGTAACCGGGGACCCGCTGCGCGACGTCACGATCCTGCAGCAGGTGCAGTTCGTGATGAAGGACGGCGTCGTCTACAAGAAGCCATAATTATTAAAGGAGATCGCATGCTGTTTCAAAAATCCGCGCAGTCGATGATTGCGCTACTCGGGTTCCTGGTTGCCGTCGCATCGGCGCACGCCGCCGATCCAAAGCTGTCCAATGTCACCATCCTGGCCACCGGCGGCACGATCGCCGGCACTGGCGCGACCAGCACCACCACGGTGGGCTACACCGCGGCGACGGTCGGCATCCAGACGCTGATCAACGCTGTCCCGGAGATCACCAAGGTCGCCAACGTCAGCGGCGAACAGGTATTCCAGATCGCCAGCGAGAACATGAGCAACGAGCACTGGCTCACGCTGGCCAAGCGCGTCAACACGCTGCTGGCGCAGAAGGACGTGCATGGCATCGTCATCACGCACGGCACCGACACGCTGGAAGAGACCGCGTACTTCCTGAACCTGGTCGTCAAGAGCAAAAAGCCGGTGGTGCTGGTGGGCTCGATGCGTCCGTCGACCGCCATCTCGGCCGATGGTCCGGT
>DASWSX010000070.1:0-23980 GCA_036402435.1 Telluria sp.
AAACCGTGATCTGCTCCCGGCCCATGCGCCGCAGTACGGCCGCGAGGCTCATATCTGAGAGACTGTGTACCCTCTTTCTACCTGGGAAAACGAAATCACCGTCGCGACAACACCTGCACGATCGGCGGCAGCCACATGCCCCCTCCCGGTAATCAACAGTCGCTTATGCACAGATAAGCCGCTCCATGCTAGTTTCGTAACACTCGGCACTCGAGCAGCAAGTCACCGCCTGGATATCTAGCGCCGGCTGGGAAGTACTGGTCCCGACCGTCGACCACGGCCGAAAGACAGACCTTGTAATAGCTGATGACAGTGCTTATTACCGCATCCAAGTCAAAAGCGTCCATTCTGGCGACCCCCACATCAGGATCGATAACAAGTGGGGAGCAGCCCGCCTAGATTACGTAATTTACTTTTCCATGCTGGCTGACTGGGGTTACATCACGCCCGCGTTCTCGGAATCATCGCGCCGACTTGATGCGCCGAGCCACGTACGATTCCACGCGCAGCGAACTAACTTTTTGAAAGCGTTTGCCCGAATATAACGCACCGGTCGTGAACTATATGCGCAGGGCGACTGGGTCTCGACTATGGTTCGGCAATCCCTGCGGCTTTGCTTTCTCAACCGTCGGACTAATGTAAAAACGGCTGGCACAGTCGTTTTGCGCTCTGTCCTATAAAGCACTTGCGATGCGATGGGACCTGCCATGTGCCCAGCTGCCGGGCTGCCGTGATCATGTCCAAATATTCCGATATTTAAGGCTACGATCAGCAAAAAAGACGATGGCAGTGAGGCGCTAGGCACGCAGCTTATCGCAGCGAACGAGGAGCGTCCTCGTTAAGGGGTGTCATGGGAGCCGATGCCAGCAACCGCGGTTGCCATCGTCGCCTTCGTCCTAGTCACGCGCGGTTGCCTACCCACTCGGCCTTGATGCCCATCTTGCCCAGCAAATTCGGCAGATGGCCGTGCGCCACGACCTAGCCGATACACACTGGCGGGAGAGCGCCTGGACGCTGAAACAGCGCATAATGGCGACGCGACATGGGCCAAATCGGGTCACTCAATGACCTTGGCCTTACGGATGCGGCTGGCGAAATGAGGATAAGCATATGAAAGCTGATCACCATCACCATCATTCCCAGGATCATGACGTGGTCACGGCGGAGAATTTAGCCACGCCGTTTACGGATCCGGTATGCGGCATGAAAGTCGGCGCCAACCCGGACCGGCAGATCACGCACGCGGGCCGGGACTTCCATTTTTGCAGCACCGGGTGCCTCGATAAGTTCAGGGCCGATCCGGCGCGCTATCTCGCGCCGCAGGCTGACAAGTTGTCCCCCGCGCAGGACTTAACTGCCGCAACCATCTATACCTGCCCGATGCATCCGCAGATCCGCCAGCCGCAGCCGGGCAACTGTCCGATCTGCGGCATGACGCTCGAGCCTCTGATGCCGGAACTCGAGGAGGAAGAGAACCCCGAACTGAAGGATTTCCGCCGCCGTTTCTGGTGGACGCTGCCTTTGACGGTCACCGTGACGGCGATGGCGATGGTGGCGCACCGCTTTTACCATGGCGGGATCCCGTACCAGAACTGGATCGAACTGGCGCTGAGCGCCCCGGTTGTCCTCTGGGCCGGCTGGCCGTTCTTTTCCAGGGGGGTGCAATCGATCATCCGCCGCAGCCCCAACATGTGGACCCTGATCGGGCTGGGCGTCGCAGCCGCCTTTTTCTACAGCGTCGCCGCCACCGCCGTCCCTGAACTGTTCCCTGCGACCTTCAGGCAGGACGGCCGCGTCGGCGTGTATTACGAAGCTGCGGCAGTCATTGTTTCGCTGACCTTGCTCGGACAGATCCTGGAGCTGCGGGCGCGCTCCCAGACCTCGGCCGCCATCAAATCCCTGCTCGGGCTGGCGCCAAAAACGGCGCGCCGCGTCAACCAGGATGGCACCGAAGAAGACATCCCGCTGACCCACGTACATCCCGGCGACATGCTGCGCATCCGCCCTGGCGAGAAAACCCCGGTCGACGGCGTCGTCGTGGAGGGCGAAAGCGCGCTTGACGAGTCGATGCTGACGGGCGAGGCCATGCCCGTTACCAAGCGTCGCGGCGACAAGGTTATCGGCGCCACGCTCAATACCAGCGGCACCCTGGTGATGCGCGCCGAAGTGGTCGGCGCGCAGACCATGCTGTCGCAGATCGTGCAAATGGTCGCCCTGGCCCAGCGCTCGCGCGCGCCGATGCAGCGCCTGGCCGACGTCGTGGCAGGCTACTTCGTCGTCGTTGTCGCCCTCATTGCACTGCTCACGTTTGTGGTCTGGGGCCTGGTCGGCCCGGAGCCGAGCTGGGTCTTTGGTTTCGTCAATGCGGTTGCGGTCCTCATCATTGCTTGCCCCTGCGCCCTCGGCCTGGCCACACCGATGTCGATCATGGCCGCGACCGGGCGCGCCGCCACCCAGGGGATCCTGTTCCGTGACGCCGCCGCCATCGAAGGGTTCAGGAAGGTCGACACCCTGATCGTCGACAAGACCGGTACCCTGACCGAAGGCAAGCCGGCCTTCGACCGCGCCATCGCTGCGCCCGGCGCGACCGAAATGGATGTGCTGCTGGCCGCGGCAAGCATTGACCAGGGCAGCGAGCACCCGCTGGCTCACGCCATCGTTGCCGAGGCGCGCAGGCGCGGCCTGGTATTGAACAAGCCGGACTCGTTCGAATCGGCCAGCGGCATCGGCGTGCGCGGTGTGGTGGCTGGAAGACGCATTGCCTTGGGCAACACCAAGCTCATGGATGAGGAGAGCGTCGACTGGCATGGCTTGTCTGCCGATGCCGAAAGCCTGCGCAGCGAAGGCGCATCGGTGATCTACCTGGCCGCGGACGGCCGGCTGCTCGGGCTGGTGGCGGTGTCCGACCCGGTCAAGGCAACCACGCCGGAAGCGCTGGCGATGCTGAAGCACACGGGCCTGACGGTGATCATGGCCACTGGCGACGGCCTCACGACCGCCCGGTCGGTGGCCGGCAGGCTGGGCATTAACGAGGTGTACGGCGAGGTCAAGCCGCGCGATAAACTCGACCTGGTCGAGCGGCTGCAAGCGCAGGGCAAGGTCGTGGCCATGGCCGGTGACGGCATCAACGATGCCCCTGCCCTGGCCAAAGCCAATGTCGGCATCGCCATGGGCACGGGGACCGATGTGGCGATGAACAGTGCCCATGTCACCCTGGTCAAGGGCGACCTGCGCGGTATCGCGCGGGCGCGGGAATTGTCTGTAGCGACCGTGCGCAACATGCGTCAGAACCTCGCGTTTGCGTTCCTGTATAACACGCTCGGCATCCCGCTCGCCGCTGGATTGCTCTATCCATTCACCGGCCAGTTGCTGTCGCCGATCATTGCCGCGCTGGCCATGAGCCTGAGTTCGGTCTCGGTGATTACCAATGCGCTGCGCATGCGTCACCGGTAACCCAAGGTAAGGCGAGACAGGATATAGGTTGGGGCGACGCAGCTAACGCTGTCTGATGATTTTCATGATAGTGGATGGCG
Source organism: Telluria sp. (assembly GCA_036402435.1). GTDB lineage: Bacteria > Pseudomonadota > Gammaproteobacteria > Burkholderiales > Burkholderiaceae_D > Telluria_A. The sequence continues at coordinate 3,534 of DASWSX010000070.1, forward strand.
TTTGGTTACGTTGCGCAGGAAATCCTGCATCGACGACGGCAGCTCTTCTTCGCGCCTGCCGCTTTCCGCCTGCGTGCCGCCGGTGGCGCCATCAGGGGGCAGCACATAGCGGGAGCCGGCCGGCAGCAGGTGGAGGCGCACGTCGATCATCTCGGGGCTTTCACGGTCGGCGATCTGCGCCAGGTTCGATCGCATGTGGCGCCCGTCAACCACCGTCACCGCGCCCTCGCCGACCACTTCGATACCGCCGCCGCGCTCGATGACGAGCGCGGTGTCCTCGTCGATGCCGATGCCCTGGAGGTATGGGTTCTGGGCGATGGCGGTCAGGAGCCGGCCAAGCCGCTGGCGCTCGGAGAAATGCTGGTCGATCAGCACATGCTGCACCAGACCAAGTCCGGCGGCCATGTTGACCGCGCCTTTCTCGGGCTGCAGCACGGCGGCGCCCCTGGCCAGCATATGGCCGGACATGGCCGAAGCGCCAGCCGAGGTGCCGCCGATGCAGACGTTGCGCTCCTTGAAGGCGACGTGCAGCGCGCGGTCGACCCGGGTGCCGCCGATCAGCGCCAACAGGCGTTTCTGGTCGCCGCCAGTAATGAAGATGCCGTCAGCCGAAGACAGCACGTCGACCGCATAATCGCTGTTGGCGTCGGTGCGCGAATCGATCGACAGGTGACCCAGGTCGGCCACCCCGAGGTCGCCGAACGCCTCCTGGTAGATCTCCCACATTTGGTCGGCGATCCGGCTGGCGGCGGTGATGACGACGATGCGCACCGAAGGTCCGCCGGCCAGTTCGATAAAGCGGCCGAGTATCTCCTTGGCGTGTCTGCGGTCCTCGCCGCCGCCGATGATGACCAGGTGCCCGGTCGCAGCGCGTGGTCCGATCTTATCCACTGCGCACCACCGTGACAGCGGCCCGCATCCAGCGATAAATCATGCGCATCTCCTCAGATTCTGTTACTTCCGCCAGTGATTATGCAGAAACAACATCCAGGCACGAAGCAGGCAATCAGCCGTTGAGCCGTAAGAACTCGCCGACACAGGATTTGCGACACGAGCGACGTCGGGATCCGGGCGCGGAAATGCAGCGCCGGCAGTGCCGGTGCTGGCAAGAAGTGCACAATTGAAGCGCTGCGCTCAGCGGCGTTGCCCGCGATGGGAGATCAGGTAGTAGGCGACGCCGGCGACAGCGGTTGCCACCGCCGCCTTCCGGACCAGTCCGGCGCGGTTGTGCTGCCATTCGGCCTTGATGCCCATCTCGCCCAGCACATTCGGCAGGTGCCCGCGTGCCAGGTCCTGCCCGATGCCTTCCACCACATTGACGCGGTCAGCCGCCAGCAGCAGCAACCAGTGGCGAATGTCGTTTTCGGTGGTCTTGAAGGCCAGGCGCCGCAGCATGCCGCTCAACCCTTTTGGCGGCAGGCTGCTGCCGAACAGCGGGGTGATGTGCGGGCGTTCGGGCGAGACCAGTACCTCGACCTTTTCCTGTTGCTGCACGGGGGGCCGCCCGGCGACGTCCATGCGCTGCGGCATGCGTTCCATCGGCACGGCCGGACGGTTCTTGCGGTCGAGGTCGGCGCCCCAGCCCTGGATGGTGGACACATCCACGCGCGGGCGCGGATTCTGTTCGCGGTGCTGCGTCAGGTCGGTTCTTGGTTCCATGGCGGCTCCTTCAGTGCAGGGTGCTGGCGGTGACCGCGTGCATGTCGCGCGCATGCGGCGGGATCAGGATGGTCTTGATGCAGTTGTCGAGCTTGCTGGAGAAGATGTGGTACGCGTCCGCCACTTCTTCCAGCGGCACCCGGTGCGTGATGATCGCCTTCGGATCGATGCGCCCGGCCTGGATGTGCTCGATCAGGCGCGGCAGGTGGCGCTTGACGCTGGCCTGGTTCATGCGCAGGGTCAGTCCCTTGTTCAGCGCGTTACCGATCGGCACGGCATTGAACGTCGGGCCATACACGCCCACGATCGACACGTTGCCCCCCTTGCGCACCGAGTTGATCGCCCAGTGCAGCGCCGTGGCCGCGCCGGCCTGGACCATCATGTAGCGCCCGCTCAGCGTCTGCATCGCACTGCCCGACGCTTCGCAGCCGACCGCGTCGATGCAGACGTCGGCGCCAAGCCAGTCGGTCATCTTCTTGATGTGCAGCGCCATGTCGGTGACGTCCTTGAAATTGATCACCTCGCACTGTGCATAGCGCTTCACGAACTCGAGGCGGTAGTCGACGTGGTCGACCACGATCACCCGCCCGGCCCCCATCAGCCAGGCCGACTTGGCGGCAAAGATGCCGACCGGCCCGGCGCCGAACACGACCACGGTGTCGCCTTCCTGGATGTCGCCCATTTCGGCGGCCTGGTAGCCGGTCGGCAGTGCATCGGTCAGCAGCACGGCGTCGTCGCCATGGATGTCGGCCGGGATCACGGTCGGCCCAACGTCGGCCATCGGCACCCGCACGAACTCGGCCTGCCCGCCCTCGTAGCCGCCGGCAGTGTGCGAGTAGCCGTAGATCGCGCCGACCGCGGTCGCCTCGGGATTGGTGTTGTGGCAGTTGCCGTACAGCTCGCGCTCGCAGAAGAAGCAGGAGCCGCAGAAAATATTGAACGGAACCAGCACGTGGTCGCCCACCTTGAGGCTCAGGACGCCCGGGCCGAGTTCCTCGACGATGCCGGTGAATTCATGTCCGAAGGTGGCGCCGACCCGGGTATCTGGCATCAGTCCATGGTACAGGTGCAGGTCGGATCCGCAGATGCAGGATCGGGTTACCCGGATGATGGCGTCGTTCGGATGTTCGATGACGGGGTCTGGTTTCTGGTCCGCACGGATGCGGTAAGGCCCCCGGTAATTCATTGCGAGCATATTTTTCCTCCCCTGATTGTTGTTCAATCCGGCGCTCCAGAACCGGACAGCGCAAAAGTGAAGCTACGGGAAAGCAAGTTGGATGGCGATACGCGCACGGAAATAAAATGACAATATTCCCTGATTCATGGCCGGCTGGAAAAATTCTAAAATCGGGGTCAGACCCCGATTTTGGAATGTTGCGCCGATTTTGGAATGTTGCGGCGAAAAAAACGGCCCGGACGAGAAACTCGGTCCGGGCCGCTACGTACTAACTCAGAACAGTTAGTGCTGGTCGGTGCCGTGTCCGCCGCCGTGGCTGTGGCTGATGGCCTGCACCGGTGCGTTGGCGCCTTCCGCGCCTTCGAAGAAGAATGGCTTGCGCGCCTTCGGCGTGGCGCCCACTTCGTTCATCGTCATCGAGTCATACAGGCGGCCGTTGATCATCACGTGGGTGACGCGGTCCGACTGGCGGATGTCCGACACGACGTCGCCGTCGATGATGGCCAGGTCGGCCAGCTTGCCCACTTCGAGCGAGCCGACGTCCTTGTCCAGCCCGAGGTACTTCGCGCCGTTCAGGGTCGCCGAGCGGATCGCTTCGAGCGGGGTCATGCCGCCGCCAACCAGCGACCACATTTCCCAATGCGCGCCAAGGCCTTCACGCTGGCCGTGGGCGCCGATGTTAACCGGCACGCCAACGCGCTGCAGTTCGGTCGCGGTGCGCGCCACCTTGAAGACGTTGAAGTCTTCTTCCGGCGCGGTCTCGCGGCGAATGCTGCGCGGCTCGAGCACCGACTTCGGCACGTAGCGCGACAGGATCGGGTGCTTCCAGACGTCAGTGCGGGCGTACCAATAGTGCTCGCCGTCCAGGCCGCCGTAGGACACCACCAGCGTCGGGGTGTAGCCGACGCGGGTCTGCGACCACAGCTGCTTGACGTCGTCGTAGGCCTTTTCAACCGGGATCGAGTGCTCGACACCGGTGTGGCCGTCGACCACCATCGTCATGTTGTGCTGGAACAGCGAGCCGCCTTCGGGCACCACCATCATGCCGGTCTGGCGCGCAGCTTCGAGGATCTGCTGGCGCTGTTCGCGACGCGGCTGGTTGTAGCTCTTGACGCTGATCGCGCCGCCAGCCTTCAGGCGGCGCACGTGGGTCATCGCGTCGTCCAGGCTGTTCACCGGCGCAGCGAAGTTACCCTTGGCGCCGTACAGGATGGTGCCGGTCGAGTAGATGCGCGGGCCGATCAGCTGGCCGGTGCGCTGCATCTCGCTGTGCGTGAAGATGGTGCCGGTGTCGTTGGACGGATCGTGCACCGTGGTCACGCCGAACGCGAGGCCGGCGTAGTCGACCCAGCTCTGCTGCGGGACGATGCCGTCTTCGCCCATGGCGCCGTGCCAGTGCGCGTCGACCAGGCCAGGGATGACGGTCTTGCCGGCGGCGTCGATGCGGGTGGCGCCAGCCGGTGCGGCCACGTCGGACGCTTTGCCGATCGCGGCAATGCGGTTGTCCTTGATGACGATGCGGCCGTTGTCGATCACTTCGTCGCCCTTCATGGTGACAATGCGGGCGCCGTCAATGACGACGGTACCGCGCGGTACCGCTGACCTGGCCGCGAAACCGATCTTCACGCCAGGCTGCTTCATCACGGCTTCGGCGCGCAGTTTTTCTTTCTTCGCGTCCGAGTCGGTCGGCGCAAACGCCAGCTTCATGTCGCGCGTGAACAGCTGGTCGCCCAGCGTGAAGTGCAGCGCGCTGCTGTCGCCGTTCCAGTGCAGGTACTCGCCGGCGTCGACGTCGAGCTGGCGCATCGGCAGCTGTTCGGTCTTCTCGCCGATGGTGACGGCCTTGCCGGCCAGCGGCAGTGGGGTCACCCAGGTGTGGAAGCGCTCGCCGTAGGCCAGCCATGCGCCGTCCGGCGATACCGCGAAGTTGGTCACGAACTCGCCCTTGGCGACCGCGTGCTCTTCGTACTTGTCGAGGCGGATGCGTACCAGCGAAGTCATCGAATCGACTTCATTGGAACGCGCCACGCGGGTGACGTACACGTGGTTGCCGTCGTTGGCGAACTGCGGCGAACGGCCTTCATCGGTAAGCAATACCGGCTTGCCCTTGCCGTCGGTAGACACCTTGTACACGCCTGGCTCGAGGCTGTGCCATGGCGTCATCAGGTGGCGGCCTTCGCCCTTGACGTAGACCACTTCCTTCCCGTCAGGCGAGAACGCCGGCTCCATGTACTTGCCTGGCACCGTGGTCAGGATGGTTTCCTTGCCGCTTCGCAGGTCGATCGTGCGGACCGAGCCCAGCTTGTCGTCGTTCCAGGTGGCGAACACGATACGCTGGCCGTCGCGCGAGAACTTCGGGAAGTATTCGAGGTGGTCGCCCTGCTTCGTCAGGCGCTTCGGCTCGCCGTTCGGCAAGTCGCGCACGTACAGGTGGCCCAGTGCCGAGTAGACGACCTTGTTGCCCTGTGGCGAAACGTTGGTCCAGCGCAGCTGGCGCACGTCGAACGATTCCGGCGCGACCGCGTGGCTGAAGCGCACGGCTTCGCGGATGTCGCGGGTGTCCTTGACGTGGAAGGCGATCTCTTTTGCCGACTTGGCGAACGGATCGATCCTCCAGATCTTGCCCTTGGCCCAGAGGACGATTTCTTTGCTGCCCGGCATCCAGCTGAAGGCGGGATACACGCCGTGCACCGCCCACGCTTCCTGCATGTCGCGCTCGAGCTCGCCCCATACCGGGGTTTCCTTGCCGGTGGTTAGGTCTTTCAGGAACAGGGTCGACTGGTTGCGAACCCGGCGCACGAACGCCAGGTACTTACCGTCAGGCGAAGGCGTCGGGCGTACCGCGCCGCCGGCGCCGTCGACGAAGGCTTTGGTTTTTTCGCTCTTCAGGTCGCGCCGGAAGATCTTGTAGATTTCGCCGTTCGAGTTCTTGTTGTACTCGAACGTGGTGCCAGGGGTGGTGTCCTGCGAATAGTAGATGTAGCGGCCGTCCGGCGAGAACGCCGGTTCGCCCAGGTCCTTCTGCCAGTTCGGTTTTTCGTTGAGCTGCACACCGCCGCCGCCCTGCACGTGGAACATCCAGATTTCGCCCGAACCCAGCGAGCGGGTGCCCGAGTAGTGCTTGCGCGCCGCGATGTATTTGCCGTTCGGATGCCACACAGGATTGTTCAGGAGGCGGAATTTCTCCTTGCTTACCTCACGCGCGCCGGTGCCGTCGACATTCATCACCCAGATGTTGTCGCCGCCTGCCGCGTCGGACATGAAGGCCAGCTGCTTGCCGTCCGGCGAGAAGCGTGCCTGCATTTCCCACGCCATCGAATGGGTCAGCGGTTTCGCTTCGCCGCCGCCGATCGGCAGCATGTACAGGTCGCCCAGCAGTTCGAACACGATGTTCTTGCCGTCAGGGCTGACATCGACGCTCATCCAGGTGCCGCTGGTGGTATCGATGTTGACTTTGCCGGCAGCGCCAGGCGGATTGTTGACGTCCCATTTTTTCTTGTCGTCGGCCGGCGCATCGGCCGCGATCGCCATGGATGCGGAAGACGCGAGGAATGCAGCGATGGCCGCTGCGCGCAATGTAAACATATGGCTCCCTGAACTTGTTTTTTATAGCGGCTAATTTTGCCGCTCTACATTCTACTTCTGTACGGGAACGAAAATCGAGCGATCCGCCGTGCATATATGGAAAAACGGCCGAAGCGGGTCTTTTCTGCGTACGTACGAAGCCAGGCGATCGGAACGATTGTCGGGCGCCAGAGAGGCCGAAGCAAATGTTGCACTAATGCTATATTGCCTATAGTATCCATGCCATTCGGTCTATTTGGCGTTCACATGGCAGTAACACAGCTGGTGTATTTATTCGCAAGCGATATTCCAGTTGGCAGCGCCTTGCCCTGGCCGATTTTCCTGGTATCGGGCGACCTGCTGGCACCGTCGGGCTTTGTTGTCGCGACCGAGTTCGTGCAGGAACGGCTGATCATGTCGACGCCAGTGCGGATCGGCACGGCGAGCGACCGCGGCCGGCCCTCGATCGAGATGGACTCCGATGAATTCAGCGCAAGATTGGCCTCGCGCGCGAACGACCCGCTCAAGTATTTCAAGCAAAACGCCGAGACTGTGGTGCTGACCTTCAAGCTGCCGGCGGAAGATGAAATGCGCACCGTCAACGCCGATTTCTACGGGCGCATCGGGACGTCGTCGCTGATTGTGTCGGCACCTGCCCTCGGCCTGGGCGACGAGAACCGCTGGAAGAATTTCGAAGGCACGCCAATGACGGTGCAGGTGCTGTTCGGCCGCACCCTGTGCATGTTCAAGACGACGCTGATGCGATATGCGGCGGTGCCGAACGGACACCTGTTCCTGCACTATCCGCAGAAGGTGGTGACGAAAATGCTCCGCCAGGCGCTGCGGGTCAGCGCCCGCCTGGCTTCGTCGATCACCGTCAGCGAGGGCAACGTGCTGCCGGCGCTGATTACCAACCTGTCCGACTCAGGCTGCGCGATCGAGACCGGCCTCATGCTGGGCGAGCCCGGCACGACACTGGCGGTGTCGTTCACGGCGAGGATCGAAGAGGAAATGCACGTGCTGTCCGTGCCCGGCGTCATCCGCAGCGTGCGCGGCAAACTCTCGGAGCAACTGCGCTACGGGGTCGAGTTCTCGCAGATGGAAGAACGCGTGTCGACAACTTTGAAGGCTTTCATCTACGAGCAGTTGGCGGAAGCCTGACGATATCCGTCGCCGACCCGACCCCGCCCCCTGCCCCGCCGCCGCGGGCGCATTATCAGAAGGTGTGACGCAAGCCCAGGTTGAACGCACGGTCGCCGGTGCCCGCTTCGGTGTTGTTGGCCACCGTGTAGCCCGCGCCGTTCTTGTTGTGGATGCTGCCGTAGGCCGTATAGAAATTCGTTCGCTTGGACAACGGGTACAGGTAGCCGAGGCCCCATGACCGCGCGTCCTGGTTGAAGCTGGTTCGGTCGTCCTTGCGCATGGCCGAGGCCAGCAGCGTTCCGGGGCCGACCGGCGCGGACAAGCCCAGCAAGACCTCGTTGCCGTCGGTGGACGGCGTCGCCCTGACGCCGCCGAAAGGCGCGCCGCTGTTGCCGAGCGGCGCGCTGTTGAAACCCTCGTCCTTACTGTAGGCGAAGTACGCCTTGACTACCTTGAAATCATAATTCGCCGCCAGCAGGATGTTGCGGCCGACGCTGCGGTTGACCGCAGGAACGTCCGGCCCTGCGGCGACGTCGGAGTTTTTGTGGTTGTACGCGAGGCGCACGTTCAGCGGCCCCCGGGAATAGCCGATGGAGGCGCCTGCCTGTTCTCCGGCCGAGCTATCGCCGCTTTGCTCGCCCGCGCTGTACGCCACGTCAGCCGTAAAGCCACTCATCGAGGGCGCCGAATACATCACGGTGTTGCTTGTGCGGACATTCGAGCCGAAGTCCGGGAACAGGTTCTTCGAGCCACCGGCATAACCGGTCGAGAACGGGTCGCCCACCTGCGTGAGGGCCTGGTGCCACGGCGTGTACTGGCGGCCGACGGTCAGCATGCCGGCCTTGCTCTTGAGTCCGACGAAGGCCTGGCGATTGAATATGGTGCCCGATGCGTCCACCTCGCCGGTATCGAGCCGGAAGCCGGTCTCGAGCGTGAACAAGGCCGACACGCCGTTGCCCAGGTCCTCCGTTCCCCGAAAACCGATTCGCGAAGCCGACGCAGCGCCGCTGGTAATCTTGTTGGCAGTTCCTGCCACGCCGCCGCTCTCGCGCACGTAGGCGGCATCGACGATGCCGTAGATGGTGATGGAACTCTGTGCAAACGCGCCGGCGGAAGCGGACGCCATGACGGCTGCCGCAATCATTTTATTCTTCATGTCTCTTCCTTTTTACGTGGCCTCGGTCCGTTTGAGTGAATGGCGTGCGGATCGTTCCCCCACGAGGCGGGGTATCGAGGATGGCGCGGAAGTGGTTGACCTTGGTCAGCGGCGCAGTGCGGTTGGACGAGGACTGGATGCGTCGTCCGATGGGGAGTTTGGAAAGACTGTTGAACGTTGGGTGTTACATCATACAAAAAAAATTCCCGCGGATGCTGCCATCCGCGGGAATTTCAAGCCTTAGTGCTGATAGGCGCCGATGTCGAAACCGGTGGTGCTGGTACGCGGACGGCCGACGATGTCGGTCGGGTGCGCGTAGGTCGAGGTACCACGGGCGATCGCAGGCGAAGCCGAGGTGATCTTCAGGTTCTGCGTGCCGGTGCGGCTGTAGGCAGTGAAGCCAGGGTTCGCGCTGACGGTGTTGTAGTGCTTCAGGCCGTTCTTCAGCGTCCAGTTATAGGTATTCTGGTACACCAGGTTGTTGCGGTAGGTGTTGGTGGTACCAGTCTTGCCCTGCTCCGAAATGCCGTACTTGTTGTCGTACACGATATTGCTGTACACGTGGACGTTGTCCGCACCTGCGGTCCTGAAGTAGTAGTCGCCGCCACCGACAACGATGCCCGAACCGGACGAGGTCACCGTGTTGTTGGTGATGATCACGTTGTTGGCGTCGTGCCACAGGGTGATGCCGGCTTCTGCAACACGGTACACCGCGTTGTTCTTGATGGTGCCCGAGGTACTCATGTAGATACCCTGGATAAAGTGGCAGCCGGCAGGGCCGATGTCATGCACGACGTTCGAGATGATGTCCGCTTTCACGCCCTTGTAGTAGCTGTCCGCGCCGATGGCCGAAGCGCCGGCGCTGTCGCATGGGACGTTCTTGGCGATGTGGTGAACGTAGTTCTCACGAATCGAATCGTAGGAACCGCCGTTGTAGATGCCGTAGCGCCACTTGGTACCATACTTGTATGCGCTGCCGTTGATTTCGAAGCCGATGATGTCGACATAGCTGCCGCGGTTATCGAACGCGAAGTTGTTAGGCGAGGTCGTCGCCGGTACGATCTTGGCGCCCCACTTCGTGGTCGACACGAAATAGATGCGGGCGCTAGCGGTGCCCGACACGGTGTTGCGGAAACCGCCGGTATACGTACCCGGTGCGACCCACACGGTGGTGCTTGGACGCAGCGATTTGATGGCGCGGGAAATGGTGCGGAACGGAGCTGCCTTGCTGCCGGACGCGCTGTCGCTGCCGGTCGGCGAAACGTAGAGATTGTAAGTGGTCGCCGGGGTGGCTGCTTGCGCGAGGCCCGATGCGGCCAACAGGGCGACGGCGCCGCCGGTGAGCAATGCCTTGTTGCGGATTTGGGTGGCGAGTGTGAAGCAATTGATCATGGAAAATTTCCTGCCTTCAGTTGTAATGAGTAAGCTTTGATGCGTGGAAACTGCATTGGTTCAACGTTTTTCAAAGAAAATTTATCTGCAGTATCAAAGTATCAAAAGATGTTTCGCTGGCTGCGGCGCAGCCTGGTGCGCCGCAAAGCCGGTGTTGCGGGAGATTTGACGCGGGGAAACTGCCTTAGTTCAACGTTTTCTAAAGAAAATTTCTTCGCGTGATCAAGCAGGTAACGGCTCAGCGATTGCGTTGGGTGAACGGCAGGCAGCCGCGTTCGGGCATACGCCCCCGCCCGGCGGTTGCATGCGCGTGTCCGCGCCTGGTCAATGCTGGAGGGCGCCGATGTCGTACCCGGTAGCCGGGTTGCGCGGACGATTATCGAAGTCGTATGGCAGCGCGAAGGTTGCGTTGCCCTTGCCGATGGCGGGGGAAGTGGGGCCCGGGCGCAGGTCTACCTTGCCGGTACGGGCGTAGCTGATGAACTGCGGGGAGGCCGCCACGGTGCCGCGGTGGGTCAGGCGGTTCTGCAGGGTCCAGTTGTGGACGTTTTTGTACACCAGGTTGTTGCGGTAGGTGTTGCCAGTCCCGGTCCTGCCCCGCTCCGAGATGCCATACTTGTTGTCGTACACGATGTTGCTATGCACGTGCACGTCGTTGGCCCCTGCACTGGTAAAGTAGTAATCGCCGCCGCCGACCACGATGCCGACTCCCGAGGTCGATACCGTGTTGTTGGCGATGACGACGTTGTTCGCGTCATGCCACAGGTTGATCGCCGCTTCGGAAACACGGTAAACCACGTTGTTCCTCACCGTGCCGGAAGTGCTGATGTAGATGCCCTGCACGAAACGGCAGCCGGGGGGGCCGATATCGTGCACCAGGTTGCCTACCACGTCGGACTGCACGCCCCGGTAGTAGCTGTCGATGCCGATCGCGGAGCCGCCCGCGCTGGTGCAGGGAGCGTTCCTGGCAATATCGTGCACCCAGTTATTCCGGATCATGTCGTGGGATCCGCCGTTGTAGATGCCATAGGTCCACTTGGTGCCGCCTTGCCAGGCGCTGCCGTCGACGCGGAAGCCGATGATATCGACATAGTCGCCGCGGTTATCCCACGCCATCTTGTTTCGCGAAAGCACCGGCGGCACAATCGTGGCGCCCCACTTCACCGTCGAGACGAAGTAAATCCGGCCCGCCGCGGTGCCGTTGACGGTAGTCCGGAATCCGCCAGGGTAAGTGCCCGGCGCCACATGCACGGTGGAGCTCGGCAGTGCTGCCCTTGCCGCGCGCGCGATGGTCCTGAAAGGCGCCGACCATGTGCCCGGATTGGTATCGAGGCCAGTGGACGCAACGTAGAAGTGATAGCTTGTTGTCGGGATCGGAAACGGAGCAGGTTCTGATCCCGCGCCGCGATCGGGGGCCGGTCTTGCTGGTGAGTCGGCGGCGAGTAACTGGCAGGAGGCCGAACCGGGCGTGCCCGCAACAAGCTGCAGCAGCACCAGCGGAACGAGCGGCAACACGTGACGCAGCGGCCCCTCACCGTGACCACGAGCGCGTCTCGCTGCCTTACTTTTTTTCTCCATAGATCATCCAGATCGGCGGGAACCACGATTCCTTTATTTCTATGATCTTGAATGATTCACGGAACGACTTCATGTCATCGCGTTTGAAAAATTTGGCCTTTGAGACTGCCCATGTCCGGTGCCGGAACCGACGCAGGAAATAGACAAATATATTTCCGTACCCATTCTCGATAAAGATTACTTTCCCGCCCGGCTTGAGTTTTCTGTTCAGCGTGGCCAGGAACGGATCGAGTTGCGGCACCAGGACCAACACGCTTTTAGTAAAAATAATATCGAACGATTCGTCAGGAAACACATCAAGGTCGCCATCGTAGGCGACAAACTTCACCCGGTCGCTGACGCCATGCTTTACCGCCTCTTGCTCGGCTGTTTTCAAGCATTCTTTATTGATATCCACGCCGGTTACCTTGGCTCCCAACAAAGCAAATAACGACGAAATTTTGCCGTAACGCGACCCAATTTCCAGGACTTCTTTATTTGCTATTTGTTCTTCGCCGATGCATGTATGCATGGCGTGATAGGTAAGATGAGCCCACGATTTCGCTCCCCACTCCATGAAATAATCAAAATTTTCCATCGGGGAAGATGTCGCGACATAGTCATTTTTCATGATGTTTCCTATGAACTTTAGAGGGCACTCTTCCGACCCAAGCTGGTCTGTGGCCGTTAAGGCAAGATTACGGCCCACACTCCGCGGCGGTCCTGCTGCATATCAAACGCTTGCACAGCCATCCCAGGTGGCAACAGGCGCCCCGGCAAAGAGCAGCGCGCCGAAGTGGCGGCGCCTTGCACTCTCGCTAAGCATGATCAAGGTCTGTAACGCCCGCGTGCTTACTATGGAAGCCATGAACTCCCCAAATTTCGACACCGGCGAAAAGTCGCGCATTCGCGCGGTTTATAGTAAATGGCATGGCGGCAAGCCGATTGATCATTACGCCTGGCACCGGCCTGAAGTCATCGAGCAGCATGCGGCGCGCTGCCGTGTGGCCGGACGGCTGCTGGCCGCTACCGTGGGACACGACCTGGCGCGACTGCGCATTGTCGACGTCGGCTGCGGCAGCGGCGGTTTCTTGCGCCAACTGATCAGCTGGGGAGCGCGCCCTGCCAACCTGATCGGCACCGAATACCAGGAAGACCGCCTCGCCGAGGCCGGAGCGGCCACCGCCAGCGGCGTGCGCTGGCACCTCGGCGACCTCGACATCGTCGACGACGGCAGTCTCGACCTTGCCGTCGCCAACACCGTGTTTTCGTCGATCCTGGACGAGCAGATGCGCCACCAGTTGGCCGCCGAGATGTGGCGGGTACTTAAGCCGGGCGGATGGTGCATGATTTTCGATTTCCGCTACAACAACCCGTCCAATCCGAACGTGCGAAGGGTCGCCCGACAGCAATTACGCAGCTACTGGCCTGATCCGGCTGCCATCCACTACCAAACCATGCTGCTCGCGCCGCCACTTGCACGGCGCTTGTCCCACGCTCCCCGCCTGGCCAGCGAACTGCTGGCCACCTTCGTGCCGCCGCTGCGCACGCACTTCATGTACATGGCACAAAAACCGCGGTGAAATTGACCGCGAGCGTGCTCCCTCCCCCATTAGTCAAGCGTTGCTCCCGCCGTCTTTTTTCCGTAAATACAAGTAAATTCCCATAAGATGCCGTAGTAATATTACAGACGGAAACACCGCGTCAGGACCGGCGGCACCGCAAGAACTGGTTTCAAGTACATGGCCACGCAGGCCGCACCTCAGTCGAAGAAGTAACACATGAAGGCTTTTGGTAGTATTACTTCTCGGCATTGACGTATCCATATAACGAACAAGAGAATAGATCCATGCACATCAAAGCCGGCCTGATTTCGGCCATCCTTGCCGCGTCTTGCGTCACCCCAACCGTATGGGCCGACGAGCTGGTGGCAAGCGCTGCCTCGCCTAACAAGATCCTGAACGTCGACGTCAGGTTGGAGACCGGCGGGCGCCTGTCGTACGCCGTCAAGCGGCGCGGCGAAGACGTCATCACCTGGTCGCGCCTTGGCTTCATCCTGACCAACGCACCCAAATTCGACGGCGGCTTTTCGCTCGACAAAAAGACGCTGACCGCGCACGACGACACATGGGAGCAGCCCTGGGGCGAGCGCCAGTTCGTGCGTAATCACTACCAGGAGCTGCGGCTCGACCTGGTCCAGAAAGAGTTCAAGAACCGCCGCATCGCGGTGGTGTTCCGCGTCTACGACGACGGCATCGGCTTCCGTTACGAGTTCCCGAAGCAGGAGCAGCTCAAGGACGTGAAGATCAGCGACGAGCTGACCGAGTTCGTCGTCGCCAGGCCGGGCACCGCATGGTGGCAAGTCGCCGGCGAAGTGGCCGCGCTGGAGCACTCGGTGCAGAAAACGCCGGTGCGTGAAGTCGGCACCGCCAACACGCCGATGACGGTCAAGACCGAGGACGGCACCCATATCGCCTTCCACGAAGCCGCGCTGGTCGATTACGCGGCGATGTGGATGCGCCGTGTCGAAGGCCAGAAATTCCGCGCCCACCTGACGCCTTCGGCCATCGGGCCGGCGGTCGAACGCCGCGCGCCCTTCACGACGCCATGGCGCACCATGCAGATCGCCAGCGACGCCGCGGGCCTGTACATGTCCGACCTGATCCTGAACCTGAATGAGCCCAACCAGCTAGGCGACGTATCGTGGGTCAAGCCCTCGAAGTTCGTCGGCGTCTGGTGGGAGATGCACCTTAATAAAAGCACCTGGCACAGCGGCGCCAAGCACGGCGCCACTACGGCGAACACGCGCCGCTGGATCGACTTCGCGGCGGCCAACGGCTTCCGCGGCGTACTGGTCGAGGGCTGGAACATCGGCTGGGACAGCAACTGGGCCGGCGGCGGCGCGGCCTTCAGTTTCACCAAGCCGTATCCCGACTTCGACCTGCCGGCGCTGAGCGCCTACGCGATCAGCAAAGGCGTGCGCCTGATCGGCCATCACGAGACCGGCGGCAATGTCGCGCACTACGAGAAGCAGATGGATGCGGGCTACAAGCTGTACGCGCGCCACGGCATCGACAGCATCAAGTCGGGTTACGTGACCGACGCCGGCGCTGCGCTGTTCCCCGGCCCTGGCAACAGCACCCACTTTGCGTTTACCGATTCGCAAGAAGCTTCGCGCCACTTCCTGAAGGCGGTGCGCGAAGCGGCCCGCTACAAGATCGCCATCGACACCCACGAACCGATCAAGGATACCGGCCTGCGCCGCACCTATCCGAACTGGCTGACCCGTGAAGGCGCGCGCGGCATGGAGTGGAACGCATGGGGCAACCCGATCAACAGCGTCGACCACGAAGCGAACCTGGTCTTCACGCGCATGCTGAGCGGGCCGATGGACTACACGCCGGGCATCCTGAGCCTGGAAGGCGTGGACGGCAAGCCGATCCACTCGACGCAAGCCAAGCAGCTGGCCAACTTCGTTGTGATCTACTCGCCGATCGTGATGGCGGCGGACCTGATCGAGAACTATGAAAAGCATCCGGTGCCGTTCAAGTTCATCAAGGACGTGCCGACTGACTGGTCCGACACGCGCGTGATCCACGGCGCGGTGGGCGAATACGCGACCATCGCGCGCAAGGACCGGCGTTCAGCCGACTGGTATGTGGGGTCGGTGACCGACGGCGCGGCACGCACGCTGGTGCTGCCGCTCGATTTCCTCGAGCCGGGCAAGCGCTACGTCGCAGAGATCTACCGCGACGGCGACCAGGCCGACTACCGCACCGCGCGCCGCTTCGACCTGGTGGCGGAGAAGCGCACGGTGGATGCGAAGGATGTGCTGCAGCTGAAGCTCGCGCCGGGTGGTGGCCAGGCCATTCGCCTGAGCCCTGTTCCCTGAAGGCCGTTTACTGCCGCTGCATCGGCAAGCGCACCGTGAAGACGATCATCGGCTCCACGTATTCATATGCCAGGCTGCCGCCGTGGCCATGCGCGATCTGGCGGGCGATGTACAGGCCCAGGCCGACGCCCTTCCGGTTGCGCGCATTGTTGAGCGAGGTGTGCTTGAACGGATCAAACAGCTTTTCGGCCACCTTCGCCGCGATCGGCGTGCCGAAGTTACGCACGTCGATCACGGCCTCGTCATCCACCGCGCGCAGGCCGACGCTGATCGGCTGACCCAGTTCGCCGTGATGGCGTGCGTTGCTCAGCAAGTTGGCCACCACCTGCACGATCCGGTCGGCATCAACCAGCGCCATGACCCGCTCGGGAATATCGAGCTGGAAGATAGCGCCCGGATGCGCCGCGCCGAGTTCTTCGACCAGTTCGGCAACCAGCGCGCCCAGGTCGGTCGGCGCCGGGTTCATGCCCAGGCCGATGCCGCCGTTGATGCGGCTCATGTCGAGCACATGGCCGATCAGGCGCTGCATGCGGTTCGACGACGACTGGATGCGGCGGCCGATTGTCTCGGAGCTGGAGCCGCGCTCCAGCAAGGCGCCGGCCATGTTGATCGCCTGTAGCGGGTCGCGCAGGTCATGTCCGAGCATGGCCATCAGCTCCGTGCGCGCGCGATCGATTTCGGCATTGCGCGCTGCCACCGAGCGGGTCAGCTTGGCCTGCAGCTGGGCGGCGATCGTCAGCGCCGTCGGGTCCCACGGTTCGGCCTTGCCACGCACGGTTTCACGCCACTCGTCGAACGACCCGCGCGGGGTCAGGCGCGGACCGAGCGGTCCGTGCGCGACCACCTTGTCCGGCTTGCCGGCCCAGCGCACCAGTTCAAGCTGTTCGAGGCGCATCGCCACCACCACGCCCTGCGACGCCGGGTCGAACTTCATGACCAGCATGCCGACCCAGCTGCCCAGGCTGCCGCGCATCGCCAGCGGCCAGTCGGCCAGCTCGTTGTACTGGAACAGAACCTCGCCTTCGCGCGGAATCGCATGGATGATATCGGCGGCCAGCGCATGGTCAAGCGCGCCATGGACGGTCAGCTCGCCCATTTGCGAGATGATCAGAGCATCGGCGCCGAAGCTCTCGCACAGCTTGCCGGCGTAGGTATTGAGCGTGCGGATGACGTTGTCTTCCTGGCTCATCGATTCGAGGATGCGCGAACCCAGTTCGGCAGCCTGTTCGACCCGTCCGGCCTGGCTGCGCGCCTCAATGGTCTGCACGCTCGAGGCGAGCACCTGGGCCAGCACGTCGGTGGCCATGCGGATCGAGTACGGCACCTGCAACGGCGTCATGTGGTGGCAGGCGAGCATGCCCCACAGGCGTCCGTTGATGACGATCGACACGCTCATCGAAGCCTGGACGCCCATGTTGCGCAGGTACTCAACATGGATCGGCGAGACGCTGCGCAGCACGCTGTGGCTGAGGTCGAGCGCGCCATCGCCTTCGCGGCCGTGCAAGGCCACCGGTTCGTAGCCCACGTCGGCAATGATGCGCAGGGTGTTAATCAGGTACAGGCGGCGGGCCTGGGCAGGAATGTCGGTCGCCGGGTAGCGGCGCCCGAGGTAGGCATCGATCTCGTCGGCGCGCGCTTCGGCGACGACGTCGCCGCTGTCGTCATGGCGGAATCGGTAGGCCATGACGCGGTCGAATCCCGTCAGTTGCCGCACCTGCTGCACGGCCATGGTCAGCAGCGCGTCGATTGACTGCTGGCGTTTGAACCGGTCGATCGCAGTGTGGGCCTTTAACGCGAACGAGGCGACGGCGTCCGAGCTGAGCGCGCGGCGTTCGAATTCGACCAGGATGCGGCCTTCATGCGCGTGCGCGACACAGTCGAATTCGCTGTCGCCGACAACCACTTCGCACGATGCGGGCAGCGCGGCGCCGTCGTGCATATCGGCGCGAATAAGGTCGACCAGTTCCCGTGTTTCAACAGGCAGTCCGAGGCTGGAGATGTCTGCGCCCACCGTTGGCGCGCACCCAATCATGCTGCCCGCATTGACGCTCCATGCGGTGAGGCCGAGTCCAGGGTCGAACGCAAACAGCGCGCCGTGCGGCTGAATCGAGCCGGGGATGTGAATTGGCTCATCGGCACAATTGGTAAGGCTAAAAGCCGTGGAAGCAGGCGCCATGCGATATAAAAGTTAGACGACATCTTGATGGAAACAAAGTCACGGCGCATCGCGGTCCGTGCCGCCTCGCAGGAGGAAACACCGAACGAAACGGCTCAGTTGGCCGCGATCAATTGTTAAAAATCAAGAATCTCGGCGTAACGGAATTATATCCGAATCATTACATTGCACGGACGGCAGCGGTGTTGCGTGCGAGTGTCAGGCCTTGTCTGCTGCGCCGGGATGGGAGGCTAGCTGGAACCGGTCGCGGCCAGCGCGCTTGGCGCCATACATCGCCTGGTCGGCGCGGCGGATCAGCTCGTCGGCGCCCATGCCGGGCTCGAAAAACGCGATGCCGATACTGGTGCTGACGGTCAGGCTGCGCTCGCCGATCCGGAACGGGCGCCGTACCGCGTCGACCAGCTTGACGCCGATGCGTTCGGCCACCGCAGGGTTCGGCAAGTCTTCCAGGACCAGCGCGAACTCGTCGCCGCCCAGACGCGCGAAGATGTCCGGCTCACGGACCGTATCGGTGACCCGCTTGGCGAACGCGCGCAGCAGCGCATCGCCCGCATCATGTCCGTACGAATCGTTGATCGACTTGAAATGATCGATGTCGAAGTACATCAACGCCAGCGGTGCGTAGCGGCGGCGCCGGTTGGCAATGGCGCGCTCCAGGTGGCTAAGGAAGAACGCCCGGTTGGCCAGGCCGGTCAGGGGGTCGTAGTGCGCCAGCTCGCGCAGCTTGTGCTCCATCTGCTTGCGTTCCGAGATGTCCTCGTACAGCCCCAGCAAGGCGATGGTGTCGCCGTTCATATCCGTGAGGGGAATCTTGCTGGTTCTTAGCCAGCTTGAGCTCCCGTCTTCGCGGTCCTGCGGCTCCTCGTCGTTGACCTTGGCAATCCCGGTGCGCAGGGTTTCGATATCATCCTGGCGGTACAGGTGAGCGCACTCGCTCCATGCGAGCTCGAA
This sequence comes from Telluria sp., assembly GCA_036402435.1. Taxonomy (GTDB): domain Bacteria; phylum Pseudomonadota; class Gammaproteobacteria; order Burkholderiales; family Burkholderiaceae_D; genus Telluria_A. Next base: position 22,201 of record DASWSX010000070.1, read on the forward strand.
GTCCGTGCGGCCGATGATGTCGTCCGGACTGGCCACGCCCGCGTCCGCAGCGGCGGCCGTGTTACAACCGAGGTAGGCGAAGTTGGTGTCCTTCCAGAACACGCGCTGCGGGATGTTATCGATCACCAGTTGCAGCATCTTGCGTGACTCCTGCATGCGCCATTCGCGCTGCTTTTGGGCGGTGATGTTCTGGGCAATTACCAGCACGCTGACTACTTCGCTGCCGGCCTTCACCGGAATCATGATTACGCTGATTTCCACCTGCTCGCCAGCGCCGTCGTTTACCGCGGAATTGAAGGACACGGCGTTCCCGCGCCGGGTTTCCGCGAACCGATCGAGCGCGGCGGCTTGCTTGTCGAGCACGATGAAGCGCTCGAACGGCCTGCCGATCAGGTCGGTTTTTATGGCTTTGAATTCGTTCAAGGCCTGGGCGTTGGTATTCAGGATGCGCCGCTCCAGATCAAGCGAATACACGGCCGCTGGATGGCTCTCGAACACGGTATCGAACTCCAGTTCGGCGGTGCGCCTGGTCCAGCGCGCCTGGGACCGGCGGGTCCAGTTCAGCATGGTTGCGCCGAGTCCCGCGGAGATGGCAAAGCCGAACACCAGGATCGCCGCCCCGTTCCAGCTGTCGTAGCGCTCCACATAGATCGGCTTGGAGTAGAACAGCAGTTTCCAGGTACGCCCGGCAACATCGACATCGGCCCGGTGGGCCAGCGGCAGGCCGTCGCCGTTCCTCAAGGCATGCGCGCGCTGGTCGCCGTCATACAGGATATGTCCCGCGCCGACGGCGCCGTCGTAGATTTCAAGGTCGAACAGGCCGTGGAAATCTTTTCCCATCACCTGCTCGATCATCTCGCCGATGTAGTAAATGGAAAAGACGTAGCCGCGCAGGGCGACGCGCCGCTCGGCAACTGTCGAACTCGCGAGCTTCTGATCGTAGATCGGGGTGAAGACAGCGATGACCGGGCTGGTGGAAATCCCGGCAATGGGCAGGTGCTTTGCGGTTGCGACGCTGCGGCCGCTATCGCGCGCCTGCTGGATCGCGCTCCAGCGCTCGGGTAGCGTGGCGTAGTCGAGACCTGCCACACGGCGACCGCGCGCATTGTCGGGGAATACAAACAGGTAGGGATAGGCGAAGTCCGCATCGGGACCGGCAGCGGCATGATCAGCCGGGGCTGTCGCTGCCGCGCGCCTGATGGGGCGAATGTAGCCGATGTAGCTCATGCCCGGATTCTGGCGCAGACCGCCGGCCGACTGCATGTAGGCTTCGAATGCTTTGGCGCCGGCTTTGTCTGGCGCCGATTCAAGCGCGCTTAAGTGAGCGGCGAGGCTGCGGTTCAGCGCTATGTAGGAGTCGATGCCCTGCTGTAGCGTGCGCTGGAACTGGGTCGCGTCAGCCGAAGCATGGAGCGCGGCGCGGTCTTTCGCATGGCGATGCTCGACCAGGCTGGCCATGATCGTGAGAAGCATGCAGACGAGCAGCACGGCGACGGCGGGCGCGTGGGGGCGCACCTTGGCAAGGATAGACTTGTTCATATGAACACTCGGGCAGAACGCGTCAATGCGTGAGCGCGGCACGGTGGGCGCGTGGCTTCAGCATCGACAGCAATGAGTTGCGCGCCAGAGTGCGAGTTTTGGACAGCTATGGCGAAGCAAGTTGTGAACGCGCGCCGGTATGGTCCATTTGTTGGGGAGGCGACCTGGAAGAGCTCCATTCGCAGCCAAACTTTGCGGTATGCGGTATAGCCAAATTCTCCCACACCTTACGCAATCCTGC
>DASWSX010000071.1:0-3284 GCA_036402435.1 Telluria sp.
CCGAAGAACAGCGGGTCGATGTTGAAGTGCGCCAGCAGCGGCACGAAGATCGGCATGAAGATGACGATGATCTCGGTCCACTCCAGTGGCCAGCCGAGCAGGAAGATGATGACCTGCGCCAGGATCATGAACTGGATCGGGGTCAGGTCCATGCCCAGCACCCAGTCGTTGATGATCTCCTGGCCGCCCAGCAGCGCGAACGCGGCCGAGAAGATGCTCGAGCCGACAAACAGCCAGCACACCATCGCGCTGGTCTTGGTCGCCAGGTGGGCCGATTCCTTGAGCATGCCCATGTTGAAGCGGCGGTAGGCAATCGCCAGCAAAATGCCGCCGAACGCGCCCATGGCGGCCGCCTCGGTCGGCGTGGCCAGGCCGAACACGATGCTGCCCAGGACCGCGAGGATCATGAAGGCCAGCGGGAACAAGGAGCCAAGCAGCATCTTGAAGATCTCCAGCCTGGCAAAGGTGAAGTAGGCGTAGAACACCGCCGCCAGTGCCAGGCAGACCGCCAGCCCGATCCAGAACGCCTGCGGGGCCGTGCGGGATTCAGGCTCGGCCGGGCCGCTGGCCGCTTCAGTTGCCGGGATCGGGGCTGCCGCCGCCGACGCCGGGGTGCCGGCCGGTTCTTCCAGGCCGCCTTCAACCGGCGGCTCTTCCAGCCCGCCTTCGACCGGCGGCTCTTCCAGGCCGCCGCTGTAGCTGGTCTCGGGCTGCACGTTTTGCGCCGCGCCCATTTCCACCATCTCCGTCGGTGCGTCGACCGGCGAGGTGAAGGCGCGATAGCCGATTCCCAGGAACAGCGCCAGCGCGAGCGCCGGCAGCAGGGCGATGAACAGCTGCGACAGCACCGTGCGGTGCGGCACGCCGGCAGGGCGCGAGCCTTTCAGCGCGCCCACCAGGCCGCCCACCGCGGAGGCGCGGCCGGTTGCCAGGATGCGGGTGGCGTGCTCGGGCAGCGCGACGCGACGGTCTTCTTCGGACAGCGGCGGCGCCACGCTCGGCTTCACCTTGGCCAGGATCATCACGTAGGCGACGTACAGGAAGGCCAGCATAATCCCGGGGAACAGCGCGCCGGCGTACAGCTTGACCACCGACACGCCGGCCGTCGCGCCATACACGATCAGCAGCACCGACGGCGGGATCAGGATGCCGAGGCAGCCGCCGGCCGTGATGGCGCCGGCCGAGAGCTGGGTGCTGTAGCCTGCCTTGAGCATCGCCGGCAGCGCCAGCAAGCCCATCAGCGTGACGACGGCGCCGACGATGCCGGTGGCGGTGGCGAAGATGGCGCAGGTGACGATGGTGGCAACGGCCAGCGAGCCGGGCACGCGCGCCATGGCGATGTGCAGGCTCTTGAACAGCCGTTCGATCAGGTTGGCGCGTTCGACCAGGTAGCCCATGAAGATGAACAGCGGGATCGAGATCAGCACGTCGTTGGCCATCACCGAATAGGCGCGCTGCACCATCAGGTCGAGCGTCTGCTGCCACGCCTGTCCGGGGTCGCGCGTGTAGAAGGCGTAGAACGCGAACATCACGCCCATCCCCATCAGGGTGAACGCGGTAGGGAAGCCGAGCATGATGGCGATGACCACCAGGGCCAGCATCAGCAGGCCGACGTGGCCGTTGGTCATGTCGGCGGGCGCCGGCATGAAGGCAAACAGGGTGATGACGAGGGCGACAAGGATCGACAGCCCGAACCAGATTTCCTTCCTCATCGCGGGCTCCCTGGTACTTTGTCGGTGTCGGCGACGTGGACCATTTCGCGCAGCTGGTCGACATCGACTTCCTCGACGTCGCGTTCGCGCGGCGGCCAGGCGCCGTCGCGCAGGCAGGCGATGCAGCGGATGATTTCGGCCAGGCCCTGCAGCAGCAGCAGGGCGCCGGAGATCGGGATCACCATCTTGAACGGATACAGCGGCGGGCCGTTGGCGGTCAGGGTCGAATGTTCGTTGATCGCCATAGATTCGGCGGCATAGGTGTAGCCGGCCCACACCAGCGCGACCACGCCGGGGATGAAGAAGACGATATACAGCAGCAGGTCAAGCCCGGCCTGCAGGCGGGGCGGAAAGAACCCGTACAGCACGTCGCCGCGCACGTGGCCGCTCTTGGCAAGCGTGTAGGCGCCGGCCATCATGAAGGCGGTACCGTACGCCATGATCATCAGGTCGAAAGCCCAGGGATTGGGGGCGTTGAGCACGTAGCGCGCGAACACCTCCCAGGTAATCAAGAAGGTCAGCGCGACGATCAGCCACGAAAAAGCCTGGCCTACCCAGCTGCTGATCCTGTCGACAAAAAATAAAACGTTCTGCATTTAATGCTCCTGATGCCGTGCGGCAACCCGAAAAGAAAAACACCATCCGGTGCTCTGGATGGTGTGAGAGGCATATCGTTGCGGATCAGGCCTTTTTCGGTGCAGCCTTGCGCGCGAAGTAGTGGTTGTACGCCATGCGCCGCGGCGCGTTGGTGTCCATGTCCCACTTCATCGCCCGCTCCGCGAATACACGCTGCGACTTTTCCACTTCGCGGAACAGCGGGTTGTCGGCGCCCTTTTTGGCCACCACCTCGTCCCACACCTTCAGCTGCGCCTGCAGCAGCGCGTCCGGGGTCTTGTAGAACTTGACGCCATCCTTGGCCTGCATGTCGCGGTAGTCCTTGGAGTAGCGGTCGATCGCCTTCCACGACATGTCGGCCGACGAAGCTTCAACGGCGTTGTCGATGATCGCGCGCATCTTGGCCGGCAGCGCGTTGTACTTTGGCTTGTTGAAGGTGATCTCGAACTGCTCCGACATCTGGTGGAAGCTTTGCAGCATGCAGACCTTGGACACGTCCGGGAAGCCCAGGATGCGGTCGGACGATGCGTTGTTGAACTCGGCGCCGTCGAGCAGGCCGCGGTCCATCGCCGGGACGATCTCGCCGCCAGGCAGCGCGTTGACCGCCGCGCCCATCGAGGTGAACAGGTCGATCGCCAGGCCGTTGGTGCGGAACTTCATGCCCTTCAGGTCTTCGACGCGGGTGACAGGCTTCTTGAACCAGCCCAGCGGCTGGGTCGGCATCGGGCCGGTCAGGTAGGAGACCACGTTGGCGCCGATCGAGTTATACAGCTTGGCCAGCAGCTCCTTGCCGCCGCCGTACTTGTGCCAGGCCAGCACCATGTTGGCGTCCATGCCGAACACCGGGCCCGAGGTCCACAAGGCGATCGCGCTTTGCTTGCCGTAGTTGTAGCCCATGACGCCGTGGCCGCCGTCGAGCGTGCCCTTGGAGACCGCATCGAGCAGGCCGAAGGCCGG
>DASWSX010000072.1:0-33752 GCA_036402435.1 Telluria sp.
CACCGACCGCGCCTGGCGCATCGGGCAGGACAAGCCGGTGTTCGTCTACAAGCTGATCGCCAAGGGCACGCTGGAAGAAAAAATCCAGCTGCTGCAGCAGAAGAAATCCGACCTGGCCAATTCGATCCTGGCCGAGGGCGAATCGCACAAGCTGGCGCTGACGCAGGAAGACCTGCAGGCGATCTTCGCGCCGCTCGAAGAGTAAGCAGTTACCCTTTCCCGGCAGACGAAAAGCCTGCCGGGAACCCTCCGCTCCCCCTCGTGTTACTCTTCAAGCAAGGATGCATTTCATCCATGTTTGGGAGCAGCAATGCATGACCAGGGACAGCGCATCAAAGTGCTCAGCGCGGGCATCTTCAGCCTCTTGCTGGCGCTTGGCGTCGCACGCTTTGCCTACACGCCGCTGCTGCCACTGATGCAGGGCCAGGCCGGACTTGGCATTGCCGAGGCTGGCTGGTTGGCGGCAATTAACTACGCCGGCTACCTGAGCGGCGCGTTGACCGCTTCCCTGATCAGCGACCTGGTGCTGAAAGACCGGCTGTACCGGATCGGCATGGTGGTAGCGCTCCTGAGCACGGTCGTGATGGGCTTGAGCACCGACATAACCGTCTGGGCAATATCGCGCTTCTTCGCCGGGCTTAGCAGCGCGGCGAGCATGCTTCTCGGAACCGGGCTGATCCTCAACTGGCTGATGCGGCACGGCCATCGCAGCGAGCTTGGCATCCACTTCGCCGGCATCGGGCTGGGCGTCGCCGGTTGCGCCTTGCTGGTCGAGTTCATGACACCAATGCTCAACTGGCGCGAACAATGGTTCGCGTTCTCGGCGGTTGGCTTGCTGCTGCTGGTGCCGGCGCTGCGCTGGCTTCCCAAGCCCGATACCACCGGACTGGCATCCAACAGCCAGCAAATGGCGGACCATCCTCCCGGCAAACTGTACCTGCGGATTTTCATTGCTGCCTATTTCTGCGCCGGTGTCGGCTTCGTCGTCAGCACCACCTTCATCGTTGCGATCGTCAACAAGCTGCCGAACCTTGCCGGGCAGGGCAATCTTGCGTTCCTGGCCATCGGCATCGGCGCCGCGCCGGCGGCAATCGCCTGGGATTTCGTCGCGCGGCGCATTGGCGACGTCAACGCATTGATCTTCGCGGCCGGCTTGCAGGCCGTCGGCATCCTGCTGCCGGTGCTGGCGGGCGGGCTGGTCATGACCCTGCTCGGCGCACTGCTGTTCGGCGCGACCTTTGTCGGCATGGTCAGCCTGGTCATGACGATGGCCGGGCGCTACTATCCCACCCGCCCCGCCAAAATGATGGGCAAGATGACGCTGTCGTACGGGGCCGCGCAGATTGCCGCGCCGCTCGTTACCGCGGCGCTCGCCACCCGTTCTGGCAGCTACGAAGCCGGACTCTACCTTGCGGCAGGCGTCATGGTGCTCGGCACCTGCCTGCTGATGGCCCTGAAGCTGGTCGAGCCGGCCGCGCCACGTTAGCGGCGCGACCGCAGCAGCCACACTTTTTCCAGTTCGACCACGGCAAACAGGATGGCGCCGAACCCGGCGATGCGCAGCCATGCCGGCCATCCCGGCGGCGCCGTGCCGAACAACTGCTGCATGGCCGGCAAGTAGGTGAACAACAGCTGGAGCACGACCAGCACGCCGACCGCGCCCAGGGCGTAGCGGCTGCCGTCCAGCGCCCCGCGCCCGAACGCCGCAGCGCCGGTCCGGCGCACGTTGAACAGGTAGACGATCTCGCCCATCACGATCGCGTTCACTGCCGCACAGCGCGCTTCGGGAAGGCTGGCGCCCTGCTGGAGTTCCCACAAGAACAGGCCAATGCCGCCGCCCACCATCAAGGTCGTTACCAGCCCGATGCGCCACATCAGGAACCCGGTCAGCACCGGTTCGCGCGGGTCGCGCGGCGGCCGCGCCATCACACCGGCCTCGGTTGTTTCGAACGCCAGCGCCAGCGCCAGTGTCACGGCCGTCACCATGTTGATCCACAGGATCTGCACCGGGGTGACCGGCATCGTCAGGCCCAGCATGATGGCGACCAGCAGCATTCCCGCTTCGCCGCCATTGGTCGGCAGGATGAACACGATGGCCTTGCGGATGTTGTCGTACACCCCGCGGCCTTCTTCGATGGCAGCGGCGATCGAGGCGAAATTGTCGTCGGCCAGCACCATTTCGGCCGCTTCCTTGGCCGCTTCCGTGCCCCTGGCCCCCATCGCCACGCCGACGTCGGCCTGTTTCAGCGCCGGGGCATCGTTGACGCCGTCTCCCGTCATCGCCACGACGTCGCCGCGCGCCTGCAGCGCCACCACAAGGCGCAGCTTGTCCTCCGGACTGGCGCGGGCGAACACGTCGTTGCTGGCTGCGGCGGCGGCGAGCGCGGCGTCGTCCATGGCCGCCAGCGCGGCGCCGGTGCAGGCAGTGAACGGCGCGCCCAGCCCCACCTGCTGGCCGATCGCGCACGCGGTGGCGAGATGGTCGCCGGTGATCATCTTGACGCGGATACCGGCCGCGCGGCAGCGCGCCACCGCCGCCACCGCCTCTTCGCGCGGCGGGTCCTCCAGACCCAGCACGCCCAGCAGCGTGAACTGCCCGGCCGTGACCGTATCCATGCGCAGCGCCGACAGTGCCGGCACGCGCCGGCGCGCCAGCGCCAGCAGGCGCAGGCCGGACGCGGCGGCACTGTCCATGCGGCGCTGCCAGGCCGCGCCGTCCAGCGGCCGCTCGGCGCCGTTCTCGAGCTGCTGCTGGCCAAGCGCCAGCACCGCTTCGGGCGCACCTTTGATGAACAGATGGTGGCCGCCCGCATGGTCATGGTGCAGGGTCGCCATGAAGCGGTGTTCCGATTCGAACGGGATGGCGTCGATGCGGGGCAGCGCCGCGCGCTCGGCATGCGCGTCCAGCCCGGCCTTCATCGCGAAGCTGACCAGGGCTCCTTCGGTGGGATCGCCCGCCAGGCGCCACTGTTCGCCGTCGCGCTCGAGCGCGGCATCGTTGCACAGCAGGGCCGGGCGGGCGATGTCGGCCAGGACCGGGTGCTGCGCCGCGACAGCCTCGGCGCCGTCAAGCGCAAAACCGCCCCGTGGCGCGTAGCCCACGCCGGTGACGGCGAAGTCGGCCCGCGCCGTCAGCACGCGGCGCGCCGTCATTTCGTTGCGGGTCAGCGTGCCGGTCTTGTCGGTGCAGATCACGGTCACCGAGCCGAGCGTTTCCACGGCCGGCAGGCGCCGGATGATCGCGTGGCGCCGCGCCATCCGTTCCACCCCGATCGCCAGGGTGATCGTCATGATGGCCGGCAGCCCCTCGGGAATCAAGGCCACGGCCAGCCCGACCGCAGCGAGGAACATGTCGGCGGCGGCGAAGTTGCGCACCATGGTGCCGAAGGCAAAGGCAAGCGCGGCGACCAGCAGGGTCGCCACGGTCAGGCGGCGGCCGAATGCCGCGAGCTGGCGCAGCAGCGGTGTGCCTTGCTCTTCCACGCTGGCCAGCAGATCGCTGATCCGGCCGATCTCGCTGGCGGTCCCGGTGGCGACCACCAGTCCGGTGCCTTGCCCGCTGGCCACCAGCGTACCCGAATAGGCCATGCAGGCGTGGTCGCCCAGCGCAGCGCCGGCATCGACCGGTGCCAGCTGTTTTTCGGCAGGGACCGATTCGCCCGTCAGCGCTGCCTCCTCGATGCGCAGGTTGTGGACGTCGAGCAGGCGCAGGTCGGCCGGAACCTTGTCGCCGGAGGCGAGGTAGACAATATCGCCCGGCACCAGCTGTTGCGCATCGAGCTCGACACGGCGCCCGTCGCGCAGCACCTGGGCGTGAAAAGGCAGCATGTTGCGGATGGCGTCCAGCGCCCGCTCGGCCTTGCCTTCCTGCAGGAAGCCGATCAGCGCGTTGATGACGACCACCCCGGCAATGACGCCGCTGTCGACCAGGTGGCCAAGCAGCGCGGTGGTCGCCGCCGCGCCCAGCAGCACATAAATCAGGACATTGTGGAACTGCGCGAGCAAGCGCCGCCATGGCGCGCGCCGCTGCGGCGGGGCCAGCGCGTTCGGCCCGCTAACGGCGAGCCGGCGCGCCGCTTCCTGCGCGGCGAGGCCGCGCCCGGGCACGGCGTCCAGCCGCTCCAGTGCTTGCTGGGCTGTAGCGGCATGCCATGCGGGGCCGGGCGGCAAGGCAGGGTCGCGCATGGAAGCGGCGCTACCGGACCAGTGTCACCGGCACCTCCACCAGCGGCACCAGGTGGCTTGCGACCGAGCCGATCATTACGGTGGCGATCGGCCCCAGGCCGCGCGTGCCCATTACCACCCCGTCGCACCCGGACTCGGCCACTTGGGCCGCGATTTCCCCGGCCGGGTCGCCGACCCGCACATGGACCTGGTAGCGCGCGCCGGCCGCGTCGAGGATGGCACGCGCCGGCTGCAGCACGCGGGCAAGTTCGTCCGCGCGGCGGCGTACCAGGTCCGCCGGCGGCAGCGCTGCCGCCGGGTTGCGAAAAAGAACCGGGTCCAGCACGTGCAGCAGTTCGAGCCGGATCGCGGGATTGTCCTGCGCCAGGCCGGCTGCATACTGCACCGCGCGCAGGGCGTTGGCCGAGCCGTCGCATGGCACCAGAATATGTTTCATATCGCCTCCATCAGAGTCAGTCCATCGTAAGACAAGCGCGTGCCGGACTGAGTGCCCGCACGCAGGGCTAGCGCAAGTATTCCCGTTGGGCGATCATGCGCGCCCAGGACGCCGGGCTCCAGCCGGCGTCGGCAAACAGCGCAGCGCCAATGGTGGCCAGCGCGCTCACCAGCGGCGGCGCCAGCAGCAACAGCGTGGTTTCGCGCGCGCCGCACCGCGCTAACCGTTCGTGCGGCCACGCGCGCGGCGCCGCCCGGAACCAGGCGCGGTACACAATCGGCAGGAAGTAGGCGGCGTTGAGCAGGCTCGAGCCGGTCAGCACCCATGCGGCCCACGGCGCTCCGGCACTGGCGGCGCCGGCCAGCAGGTATTCCTTGCTGACATGTCCCGCGGTCAGCGGCGCGCCCATCATGCCCAGCGCGCCCAGCGTGAACGCGGCGGTGGTCAGCGGCATGCGCCGCCCGACCCCGTCCATCTGGCTGACCTTCTGCACGCCCAGCGTTTCCGAGTAATTCCCGGCGCAGAAGAACAAGGTGATTTTCATGATGCCTTGATGAACCAGGTGCGCCAGGGCGCCGATCGTGCCCAGCGGACCGAACAGCGCCACCCCGAGCACGATGTACGACACCTGGCTGATGGTCGAGTAGGCAAGGCGCCGCTTCAGGTCGTCCTGCCACAGCGCACGCAGCGAGCCCCAGGCGATGGTGATGCAGGCGGCGACGGCAAGCGGGGTCAGCAACTGCAGCGACTGGGCGAACTCGACCCCGAACACGTCGTACACCACGCGCACGATGCCGAAGGCGCCGGCCTTGACCACCGCCACCGCGTGCAGCAGGGCCGAGACGGGCGCGGGCGCGACCATCGCCTTGGGCAGCCAGCCGTGCAGCGGCACCAGCGCCGCCTTCACGCCGAGGCCGGCCATGAGCAGCAGGAAAATCAGGCGCAACTGGCCATGCAGGGCCGGGTCCAGCGCCGCCAGCACGCCGCCGTGGGCGAAGTCGGCCGTTCCCTGCAGGCTATGCAGCCAGGCGATCGCCCCCAGCAGCAGCGCGCCGCCCGCCAGGGTATAGGCCAGGTAGATGGCGCCGGCGCGCAGCGCCTTGGGCGTGCCGCGGTGCACCACCAGCGGGTAGGTCGACAAGGTCAGCAGTTCGTAGAAAAAGAAGAAGGTGAACAGGTTGCCCGCCATCGCCACGCCGACCGTGGCCGTCACGCACAGGCTGAAAAAGCCGAAGAAGCGGCTGCGCTCGGGCGCGCCTTCCAGGTAGCCGACCGCATACAGGGTGGTGAGGAACCACAGCGCCGCCGACAGCGTCAGGAACAGGATCGCCAGCGGGTCGGCGCGCAGCACCAGCTCCAGCCCGGGCAGCACTGCGTGGCGCACCTCGTAGTGCTCATCGCGCAGGATGCCGGCGACCATGACGCCGATCAGCACCAGCTTGGCCAGCGCGCCGGCCAGGTTGAGCGCGGTGCGCTGCCAGCGCCATTCTTCGGGCAGCGCGAAGATGGCCAGCCCCGGCACCAGCGAACTGGCCAGCACCAGCAAGGGCATGGCCGCATGCATGTTCATCTCACGCCCGCCAGCGCGAGCAACGGGGCCGGCTGCATGCCCAGCACGATGCTGGCCAGGGCCAGCACCAGCGCCGGCCACTCCAGCGTGCGCGCCAGCGGCAGGTAGGCCACGCCGGGCGCGGCATGCCCGAACGCGTGGCGCAACACCCTGAACACATAGGCTGCCGTCAGCAGCCCGCCGGCCAGGATCACCGCCGCCAGTTCCCACCACCCCGCCGCCAGCGCAACTTCCAGCAGCAGCCACTTCGATATAAACCCGGCCGACGGCGGCAGGCCCATCAGCGTCACGCCGGCCAGGCCGAATGCGAACAGCGTGACCGGCCGCTGCGCCGCCAGCCCGCCCAGCCGGGCCACCACGTCATGACCGGCCGAGATCGCCACAGCGCCGGCCGCGGCGAACATCGCGGCCTTCGCCAGCGCGTGCGCGACAGCCTGCAGCACGACCGCGCCCGAAGCGGCGGCGACCCGGTCCGGATCGGCCCGGTCCATGAGCGGAAACACCAGGAACAGGTAGCCGACCTGGGCCACCGTGGAATAGGCGACCAGCATTTTCAGGCGTTCCTGGCGCAGCGCCATCACCGACCCCCATCCGATCGCAGCCGCTCCCAGCAGCCCCAGCACCAGTCCGGCTGGCGGCAACGCCAGCGGCGCGCCGACGCCGGTCCACAGGCGCAGCAGCAGGTAGAAGGTCGCCTTGACGACCAGCGCCGATAACAGTGCCGACACTGGCGCGGGCGCTCCTCCATGGGCCGGCGGCAGCCAGCCATGGAAAGGGAACAAGGCGGTTTTGAACAACAACCCAGCCGTCATCAGGCCGGCGCCGAGCACGGCGGCGTCGGCCGGCCCGGCCGCCAGCAGCGGAGCCAGAATCCGCAGCGACACGGCGCCGTAGGCGCCATAGACCAGCGCCACGCCAAGCAGGTAGGCGCCGGATGCGGCCAGCGACACGAACAGGTAGCGCAGTGCGGCGGTGAGGGCTGCGGCATTGCCGCCGGTCGCGACCAGTCCCACGGCAGCCAGGCCCAGCAGCTCAAGGGTGACGTACAGGTTGAAAATGTCGGCCGACAGGAACAGCGCGTTCATGGCGGCCACCAGGAAACCGGCGAGCGGCCAGAAACCCTGGCTGCCTTCGGGATGCACGGCAAACCAGGCGCGCGCGTAGACGGCCAGCGTCAGGACCACGGCCTGGGTGAGCAGCAGCATCGTCGCGGCCAGCCCGTCGGCGGCCAGTTCGATGCCAAGCGGCGCGGCCCAGCCGCCCGCCGCATGCCCGCGGCTGCCGTCCAGGGCCTCGCGGGCGGCCAGCATGGCCAGCACCAGCTGCAGCGCCAGCGCCGCGATGGCCAGCCGGGCGCCGCGCCCGGGCCCCGCCAGGAACGCCGCGCTGGCCCACAGCAGAGGCAGCAGGATCAGCCACGCGAGCGGGTCCGTCATCGGGGCGCCTTGGGCGGCAGGCGCATGCTGCCGGTCAGGTCGAGCAGGCGGCGCGCCAACGCCAGCGCCAGCGCGGTGGCGGCGACAGCAACCACGATCCCGGTCAGCACCATGGCCTGCGTGACCGGGTCGGCTTGGCCGCCGCGCGCCCCGAGCCCCACCAGTACCAGGAAGGTTCCGCTGCCCATGACGTTAAAGCTGATAATCTTGCGCAGCAGCTGGCGGTGCAGGATCACGCCGGCCAGCCCGACGACGAACAGGGTGGCGCCGGCCAGGGCGTACAGTTGCGGTGAGCCGGTCACGGCGCCGCTCCGCGCTCGCGCGGCAGCCACAGGAACAGGCCGCCCAGCAGCAGGCCGATCGATAGCGCCAGCGCCGACTCGACCAGCACGATCAGCGCGCCGGCCAGCCCGGCGGGATACTGCAGCAAGGCCCCGCCTGCGGACGGCAGCGCGGCAACCGCCAGGAACACCAGCAGGCCACCGGCGATGCCGCTGCGCAGCGCCAAGCCGGGCGAACCCCACGCAGGCATCACGCCACCCAGGTACAGCAGCACCAGCGCCGCAGCCAGCACCGCGCCGGCCTGGAACGCGCCGCCGGGGGCGCTGGCGCCGGCCCACAGCAGGTAGCCCGCCCCCATCACCATCAGCGGCGTGCTGCCCCTGGCCACCAGCGCCAGCATGGGCGGGGCCTGAACCGGCGGCGCCGCGCGCAGCGTCCCGGCCGCCAGCATTGCCACCTGTGCCAGCAGCAGCACGGCCACTTCGAGCAGCGTGTCGTAGCCGCGGAAATTGAGCAGAACGGCAGTGACCGGATGCGTCACGCCGCTGGCGCCGAGCGCCGCCTTTACCGCGGCGGCCAGGTCGACTGCCGGCGCCGGCATGCCAAGGATGACGCTGGCGAGGGCCGCCCACAAGGCCAGCGCGCCGGCCCCGACGGCGAATGCCCACGCCCTCACGGCGCGCCCCGGCCTGGCCCGGCCCGGTCCATGTGCCCCAGTGTGTCGAGCATCAGCGCGCCGGACAGGCCCGCGCCGATGGCCGCTTCGGCCAGCGCCACATCGGGCGCCCCGAGGCGCGCCCACGCCAGCGCCATCAGCAGCCCGAACACGATAAACAGCACCACGGCCCGCAACAGGCTGCGTACGGTAATGGCCCGGGCGGCACTCCACAGCAGCGCCGCCAGCAGCATTGCGTCGAAGGCCAGGCCGCTCATGGCGGCGGGCCTGGCCGCTGCCAGCAATCGATTCCGCGTCTGTGGGCATGGCTGGCTAGCAGGAAACTGACGACGGCACTGGCGGTGATCACCAGGAGCCACGCCAGCACCAGTTTGAGTGCCGCGGCGACGCTGTCGGCGCGCAACATCAGCCCGAGCACGGTCAGCCCGAGCCCGAGGTTGTCGGCTTTCGCCAGCGCGTGCAGGCGCGTGTACAGATCAGGGAAGCGCACCAGTCCCACGGTGCCGGCGAACAGGAACGCGGCCCCGGCCACCAGCAAGGCATCACTTGTCCATGCGAGCGCCGTCATGCGTCGTTCCTCCCGGCGGTGGATGGCGCCAGACGCGCTGGGCGAAGGCGACGCCGGTCACCGCCGCCAGCAACGCGAATACCAGCGCGACGTCGGCCAGCGCAGGCGCGGCCTGGGCCTCGGCGAGCAACAGCAGGACGGCCACGCCGGTGGTGCCGAACAGCAGCGCCGCCAGCATCCGGTCGGCATCGGTGGGACCACGCACCACGCGCACCAGCGCCACCATCAGGTTGGCCAGCAAGAACAACGCCAGCACAAGCGGCAGCGCGGTCATGGCAGCGCCATCCCGAAGAGGCGCGCGACCTGGCGCTCGGCCGTGCGCACGTCGTCCTCGACCGGGCGGCGCGCGTCGAGCACGTGCACCAGCAGGTAGCCGGGGCCGCCGCCGGCGACCAGCGTGCCGGGAAGCAGGTTGAGCGTGGCAGACAGCAGGGCGCGCTCGGCGTCGCCGTGCAGGCGCACAGGAATGGTAAGTACGGCAGGGGCAAGCGCCAGGCGCGGCCGCAACGCGAGCGCCGCCACCTGGGTACCGGCGCGCAGCGAACGCGAAAGGAAAAATGCCGCGAACCGGGCAAGGCCGCCAACCGAGATGGCGCTGGCTGGCGGGTACAGCAAAAGGCTGGCGGCGACCCCGGCGCCGACAGTCACGGCACCGATCACCGATGCGCGGGCGCCGTCCGTCAGGATCCACCAGAGGCCAGCGAGCACCGCCGTGCGCAGCAAGATGGCCTTGATCGTATTCATGGCTGGTGTGAAGCTGGCCGCTTGGATCGATGTCTTTATGCTACGGCGATCAGGCCGCCATGTCAAACGGCTGGCGCTGCCGGCGCGCCTTCGCTGCGGCGGACGTGAAGCGTAGCGAATGCGCAGCGCATAAGCAACGGTAAGATATCCATCTCGGAAACAAACTGCTTATACTTGCCCGGTTCTTTTGTCACGGAAGTTTCAGCAATGCCGAGCAGTTTCAACCTGGCCGACCAGTTCCGCACGATTGCCGAGCTGCACGGCAACGTCGCATGGATCGTCGACTGCAGCACCGGCGCGGTGGCATATATCAGCCCGTCCGCGGAGACGATGCTCGGCTACGCTTCATTTGAATTCCAGAACCAGCTGGCCGATGGCGGCGACGGCCCGCTGGCGCTGCTGTGCGGCGGCCTGGCTGAACGGGTGCGCCGCTTCGCTGCCGGGGACAGCACGCGCCTGCGCGTCGTCCGCGAATTCGACATTGCCCACGGCAGGGACCTGCGTACCGTTCCCGTGGAAGTGGTCTCAACCTTCATGGTCGACGATGACGGGGTCCCGCGCGCGCTGGTCGGCACCGTCCGCGACCTCAGCGCCCAGCGCGAACTCGCGGCGGGCCAGCGCCGCTTCGCCAGCATGCTCAACCACGAATTCCGCACGCCGCTGTCGACCATCGACGGCGCCATCCAGCGCCTGGAAGTCACCGGAAGCAGTGCGGACGAGGCCACGCGCCAGCGCTACCGCAAAATTGCCGCCGCATGTGACCGGATGATCGCCATGCTGGACGAATACCTGTCGCCCGACCGCATCGAGGAAACCGGCCACAAGCGCAAGGAACACCATGCGGAGCCGCTGCGCCTGCTCGAAGAAGGCGCAGCCATCGCACGGGCCGCCGGTCGTACCGTGCGCCTCGAGGACAACGGCTTGCCGGCCCAGATTCGGTGTGCACCCGATGGTTTGCGGCTGGCGATCAGGGTGCTGGTCGAAAATGCTGTTCAATATTCCCCCGAAAACGCCGTTATCGACCTGTCGGGCGGACCGGCGGATGGCGGCATTGCGTTGCTGGTGCGCGACAAAGGCGAAGGCGTGCCGCAAGCCGAGCTGGAATCCATCTTCGACAAGTTTCATCGCGGCAGTAATGCCGGCGCACGCCCCGGATCCGGGCTGGGCTTATACATGGCGCGCTCGGTGGTGGAAATCCACGGCGGCTCGCTGACAGTGAATAACCACGAATCATGTGGCGCGATCTTCAGGTTATGGCTGCCGTATCAGGATTTGTCCGGGAAAAAGGTTGCTTCGGGCGGGGCCAGCAGTGATAATTCACCCGATTAACCAAGGGTAAGCGCTCGACTGTAAGCAATACTGGCTTGTTTTAATGAACCATCAAAATTGGCGCGCCCCATGACGCAAATTCTTATCGTTGAAGACAATGGCGACTACGCCGCGGATATGGCCGAGTTCCTGCTGGGACTCGACCACCAGGTTGAAATCGCCAGCTCGGCGGCCGACATGTGGGCCGCGCTGACGCGCAATCCGCACGCTGTCGTCGTACTCGACCTCGGCCTGCCTGACGAGGATGGCTTCAATGTCATCCCGCGCATGCGCCAGCTGTATCCTGAAATCGGTTTGCTGGTGCTGACCGGGCGCGTGGCGTTCGACAGCCGTATCCTTGGCCTGCGCCTGGGCGCCGACCACTACCTGACCAAGCCGATCAAGTTCCCCGAACTGGCCGCGCACATCGAAGCGCTGGACCGCCGCGTGCGCCCGCACGAGCCGAGCCCTGCGGTGAACAAGTGGACGCTGAAACTGACCGCGCGCCAGCTCGAGCTGATGGGCGCGGTGATCGACCTGACTGAAAAGGAATGCAATTTCCTGCACTTGCTGACGATGAACACGCGTCCGGTGCCGCGCCAGGTCATCGTGGCCCGTATGGGCGGTGACGATCCGGAGGCAAGCCGGCGCGTGGACATGCTGGTGTACCGCCTGCGCAAGAAAGCCCGCCTCGGGCTGGGGCAGGACTTGCCGCTGCGTAGTGCCTACGGCGAGGGCTACAGCCTGTCGGCGGGTTTTAACCTGTCTTAAACAGGGACAGAGTCGAAAGCCACATCAAGCGGTCGAAAAACAATTGGGGACAGAGTCGGGCTCTTGGGCTAGAATAAGGTTGTTCAGCGACCTTCCGACCTGCCATGGCCCGCCTCCCCCGACTCGTCCTGCCGAATCATCCTCACCACATCATCCAGGAAGGCAACGACCGCCAGCTGATCTTCCGCGACGACGAGGATTACCAGCGTTTCCTCGGCTGGCTGAAGGAAAGCGCGCGCGAGTTCAAGGTCGCGGTCCATGCCTACGCGCTGATGCCGACCCACCTGCACCTGCTGGCCTCGCCCAGCACCGAAGAAGGCCTGGCGCGCATGATGCAGCGGCTCGGGCGCTTTTACGTTCCCTGGTTTAACCAGAAATACGAACGCCTCGGCGGCCTGTTCCGTGGCCGCTTCAAGACCTCGCTCATCGATTCTGAGCGCTATTTCATGACGTGCAGCCGCTACATCGAGTCCAACCCGGTGCGCGGCGGCCTGGTCAGCAACCCTGCCGACTACCGCTGGTCGAGCTATGCACACCATGCCGGCGTGCGCCAGGAGTCCCTGATTGTGGATCACGCGCTGTACTGGGGACTGGGCAACACGCCGTTCCAGCGCGAGGCTGCTTACATCGAACTGGCGCGCCAGCCCCTGTCAGCGGCCGAACTCGACAGCATTAACCAGGCAGTGCTGAAGGGCTGGCCTCTTGGCTCGGACGCGTTCAAGAACCAGCTCCAGCAAAAAGCCAGGCGCCAGGTCCTGCCGGCCAAGCGCGGACGCCCGTTCAAGGTAAAAGCCGCGGAATAAGCCATTGTTGCTCCCCGGTCTTCTATTATGCGCATGCGTAAGAAGTGGGCAGTTATGGTGTTAAGCTCGGCGCACCAAGCGCGACTTCCCGCGCCGGTCAACTAGGGCTATATGCAACAGCAAGAAACAGTTCGGCTATCTGATTTCATCTTGAACAACATGGAAGTGATCCTCCAGGCGTGGGAAGAATTTGCCCGGACCATCGAACCTCCCGCCCTGACGATGGACGACGTCGAGCTGCGCGACCACGCGCGCCAGATGCTCACCGTGATCGCCGCCGACCTGCGCATGCCGCAGAGCGACCACCAGCAGGCCGAGAAATCGAAGGGAAACGGACCGCGCGGCGCGCATGACACCGCCTCTGAAACGCACGCCGAAGCTCGCCTGCAATCGGGCTACACCGTCGAGCAGCTGGTGTCCGAATACCGCGCCCTGCGTTCCAGCGTGCTGCGGCTGTGGGCCGACGACGCCAGGACCGGCATCATTTCCCACCTGGAGGACGTCACCCGGTTCAACGAGGCAGTCGACCAGGCGCTGGCCGAATCGGTCGCGCGCTACGCCAAGATGGTCAAGCGCTCGCAGAACATGTTCCTCGCCATCCTCGGGCATGACCTGCGCAATCCACTGGGCACGGTCATCACCGGCGCCAGCGTTGTCACCCAGGCGACCGACATCCCGTCGAAATACATTGTCATCGCGACCCGCATCTTCAACAGCGGCCAACGCATGACCAAGCTGATCAACGACCTGATCGACTTTACCCGCACCCACCTGGGCGCCGGGCTGCCGGTTCGTTCGAAAGCCGCCGACATCGGCCATCTGTGCGCCAACGTCGTCGATGAGCTGCGTACCTACCACCCGGAGCGCGTGCTGCGCCTGTCCGGACCGAACACGCTGATGGCCGTGTTCGACAACGACCGGATTGCGCAGGTGTTGTCGAATGTGATCGGTAATGCCATCCAGTACGGCGACGAGGACGGCGCGGTCGCCGTGACCCTGGCGGAACTTGATGGGATGGTAGTCGTTACCGTCAATAACCAGGGCCCACTGATCGAGCCGAAAAAGCTGGGATCGATCTTCGAACCATTGGTGCGGCTGGCGAGGAACGATGCCGAGGAGTATCCGTCACATGGCAGCCTCGGCATTGGTTTATTTATCGCGCGCGAAATTGTCCATTCCCATGGTGGAACGATTGTGGTCGACTCAGTGGAGGGATCCGGGACTACTTTCACAATCCGGTTCCCACGCAAGTAGTAATCACGCCAGAGCAGAAAACTATGCCCGCAAGGGCATTTTTTTCGACCATATACCGGTAAAAAAGGCGCCTTTCCGGCTGCGCACGATGATCCCTACACATGCGATTGACTATGTCCCCATTTAATTTTCGGCGCGACTGGGACAAATTTAATCTGACTCCGACCCTAATTGTTTCCATTGACGTTTTCTGCTGCATTGCACTAATCTTGTCCTTCGACTTAGAAAAGCTGTGGAGAACGCTCATGATTGCCCAAGGTTTGTACGACCCGTCCAACGAACACGATGCCTGCGGGGTCGGGTTCATCGCCCACATCAAGGGCAACAAGAGCCATTCAATCATCGAGCAGGGCCTGCTGATCCTGAAAAACCTCGACCACCGCGGCGCGGTCGGTGCGGACGTGCTGATGGGCGACGGCGCTGGCATCCTGATCCAGATTCCGGACCAGTATTTCCGTGACGAGATGGCGAAACAGGGCGTCGGACTGCCGCCGCCGGGCGAGTATGGCGTCGGCATGGTGTTCCTGCCGAAAGAACATGCCTCCCGCATCGCCTGCGAACAGGAAATCGAGCGCGCGGTGCGCATCGAAGGCCAGGTCGTGCTCGGCTGGCGCAATGTGCCGCTGGACGAAACGATGCCGATGTCGCCGACCGTGCGCGACAAGGAACCTGTGATCCGCCAGATCTTCATCGGCCGCGGCCCGGACATCATGGTGACCGACGCGCTGGAGCGTAAGCTGTACGTGATCCGCAAGTCCTCCGGTCACGCGATCCAGGCGCTCAAGCTTATCCACGGCAAGGAATTCTTCGTGCCGTCGATGTCGGCGCGCACCATTGTCTATAAAGGCCTGTTGCTGGCCGACCAGGTCGGCGTCTACTACAAGGACCTGCAGGACCCGCGCTGCATCTCGGCGCTGGCGCTGGTGCACCAGCGGTTCTCCACCAATACCTTCCCCGAGTGGCCGCTGGCCCACCCGTACCGCCTGATCGCCCACAACGGCGAGATCAACACCGTCAAGGGCAACTTCAACTGGATGCGCGCGCGCGAAGGCGTGATGAAGTCGGCCGTGCTGGGCGAGGACCTGCAGAAGCTGTTCCCGCTGATCTACGAAGGCCAGTCCGACACCGCCTGCTTCGACAACGCGCTCGAACTGCTGATCATGTCGGGCTACCCGATCGCCCAGGCCATGATGATGATGATTCCCGAGGCATGGGAAAACCACACCATGATGGACGACAACCGCAAGGCCTTCTACGAGTACTACGCGTCGATGATGGAGCCGTGGGACGGCCCGGCCGCGATGGCGTTCACCGACGGGCGCCACATCGGCGGCACCCTGGACCGCAACGGCCTGCGTCCCGCGCGCTACATCGTCACCGACGACGACCTGGTCGTGATGGCGTCCGAATCGGGCGTGCTGCCGATTCCGGAATCGAAGATCATCCAGAAATGGCGCCTTCAGCCGGGCAAGATGTTCCTGATCGACCTCGAAGCTGGCCGCATCATCGACGACAAGGAACTCAAGGACACCTACGCCAACGCCAAGCCGTACAAGGCGTGGATCAATTCCGTGCGCATCAAGCTGGGCGAGATCAAGCTGGCCGAAAGCGAACTGCAGCGCAACCAGGGCAAGGACCTGGCCGCGCAGGGCGAAAAGCAGATGGCCTCCGTGCTCGACCGCCAGCAGGCCTTCGGCTACACCCAGGAAGACCTGAAGTTCCTGATGGCGCCGATGATGCTGCTGGGCGAGGAAGCCACCGGCTCGATGGGCAACGATTCGCCGCTGGCCGTCACCTCCAACAAGCTCAAGCCGCTGTACAACTATTTCAAGCAATTGTTTGCGCAGGTCACCAACCCGCCGATCGACCCGATCCGCGAAAGCATGGTCATGTCGCTGGTGTCGTTCATCGGGCCAAAGCCGAACCTGCTCGACACCAACAACGTCAACCCGCCGATGCGCCTGGAAGTGTCGCAGCCGGTGCTGGGCTTTAACGACATGGTCCGGCTGCGCAACATCAGCCAGCACACCGGCGGCAAGTTCAAGTCGTACGAACTGAACATCTGCTATCCCGTCGCATGGGGCAAGGAAGGCATCGAAGCGTCGCTCGCCTCGCTGTGCGCCGAAGCGGTCGACGCCGTCAAATCGGGCCACAACATCCTGATCGTCTCGGACCGCAAGGTGTCGGAAGTGCATGTCGCGATTCCGGCCCTGCTGGCGACCTCGACCATCCACCAGCACCTGGTGCTGCGCGGCCTGCGCGCCTCGACCGGCCTCGTGGTCGAGACCGGCTCGGCGCGCGAAACCCACCACTTTGCGCTGCTGGCAGGCTATGGCGCGGAAGCGGTGCACCCGTACCTGGCCATGGAAACGCTGGTCGAACTGGCGCAGGGCATGACCGGCGAAATGTCGGGCGAAACGGCGATCTACAACTACACCAAGGCGGTCGGCAAGGGCCTGATGAAGGTGATGTCGAAGATGGGCATTTCGACCTACATGTCGTACTGCGGCGCGCAGATCTTCGAAGCGGTGGGCCTGAACAAGTCGCTGGTGGACCGCTACTTCAAGGGCACCTCGTCGAACGTCGAAGGCATCGGCCTGTTCGACGTGGCCGACGAAGCGCTGCGCCTGCATGCGCTGGCGTTCGGCGACGATCCGCTGCTGGCAGAATCGCTCGACACCGGCGGCGAGTACGCCTTCCGCGTCCGTGGCGAAGACCACATGTGGACGCCGGACGCGATCGCCAAGTTGCAGCACTCTACCCGCAGCAACAACTTCTCGACCTACAAAGAGTACGCGCAGCTGATCAACGACCAGAGCCGCC
The DNA here is from genome assembly GCA_036402435.1 of Telluria sp. GTDB lineage: Bacteria > Pseudomonadota > Gammaproteobacteria > Burkholderiales > Burkholderiaceae_D > Telluria_A. The sequence goes on from DASWSX010000072.1 coordinate 16,857, forward strand.
GCCACCTGACGCTGCGCGGGCTGTTCGAGTTCAGGCTCGACCCGGCCAAGGCCATTCCGCTGGACGAAGTCGAACCGGCCAAGGACATCGTCAAGCGCTTCGCGACCGGCGCGATGTCGCTCGGCTCGATCAGTACCGAAGCGCACGCGACGCTGGCCATTGCCATGAACCGCATCGGCGGCAAGTCGAACACCGGCGAAGGCGGCGAAGATCCGGCGCGCTACACGCAGGAACTGAAAGGCATCCCGATCAAGCAGGGCGAGACGATGGCGTCGGTGCTCGGGGCCAATCGCGTGATGGTCGATATCCCATTGCAGGAAGGCGACTCGCTGCGTTCGCGCATCAAACAGGTGGCGTCGGGCCGCTTTGGCGTCACCGCCGAATACCTGAACTCGGCCGACCAGATCCAGATCAAGATGGCGCAGGGCGCCAAGCCTGGCGAAGGCGGCCAGCTGCCCGGCCATAAAGTGTCGGAATACATTGCCAGCCTGCGCTTCTCGGTGCCCGGGGTCGGGCTGATTTCACCGCCGCCGCACCACGACATTTATTCGATCGAAGACCTGGCCCAGCTGATCCACGACCTGAAGAACGCCAATCCGGCGGCATCGATCTCGGTCAAGCTGGTGTCGGAAGTGGGGATCGGAACGGTCGCCGCGGGCGTGACCAAAGCCAAGGCCGACCACGTGGTGGTGGCAGGGCATGATGGCGGCACCGGCGCCTCGCCGCTGTCGTCGGTCAAGCACGCCGGCACGCCGTGGGAACTGGGCCTGGCCGAAACCCAGCAGACGCTGGTGCTCAACGGCTTGCGCAGCCGCATTCGCGTTCAGGCCGACGGCCAGATGAAGACCGGCCGCGACGTGGTGATCGCCGCCATGCTCGGCGCCGACGAGATTGGTTTCGCGACCGCACCGCTGGTGGTAGAGGGCTGCATCATGATGCGCAAATGCCACTTGAATACTTGCCCGGTTGGCGTGGCGACGCAGGACCCGGTGCTGCGCGCCAAGTTCTCGGGCAAGCCTGAGCACGTGGTGAACTACTTCTTCTTCGTGGCCGAAGAAGCGCGCCAGCTGATGGCGCAGCTGGGCATCCGCACCTTCCAGGAACTGATCGGCCGCTCCGACCTGCTCGACAAGAACAAGGCTGTCACCCACTGGAAAGCACGTGGGCTCGATTTCACCAACATCTTCTACCAGCCGAAGACCGACATCGGGCTGGCGCTGTACCACAACGAATTCCAGGACCACGGCCTGGTCAAGGCGCTCGACAACAAGCTGATCACGCAGGCAAAAGCGGCGCTGGAAAAAGGCGAGCGGGTTTCGTTCATTTCGCCGGTGCGCAACGTTAATCGCACTGTCGGGACCATGCTGTCGGGCGAAGTGGCCAAACGCTACGGCCACGCCGGCCTGCCGGACGACACGATCCACATCCAGCTCCAGGGCACGGCGGGCCAGTCCGCCGCGGCCTTCCTGGCAGCCGGCATCACGATCGACCTGGTTGGCGAGGGCAACGACTACGTCGGCAAGGGCCTGTCGGGCGGGCGCATCATCGTGCGGCCGAACACCGAGTTCCGCGGCCGTGCGGTCGACAACATCATCGTCGGCAACACCGTGCTGTATGGCGCGATTTCCGGTGAGGCATTCTTCAACGGCGTGGCAGGCGAGCGTTTCGCGGTGCGTAACTCCGGCGCGGTCGCAGTAGTGGAAGGCTGCGGCGACCACGGCTGCGAATACATGACCGGTGGCACCGTCGTCGTTCTCGGCGGCACCGGGCGCAACTTCGCAGCCGGCATGTCGGGCGGCATGGCGTTTGTCTACGACCCGGACGGCGACTTCGAGAAGAAGTGCAATACCGCGATGGTCAACCTCGAGCGCGTGGTCAGTACAAAAGAGCAGTCGGATAAATCTGGCTGGCACAGCCAGACCCGCGACAGCGAGCGCGAATCGGACGAAGCGATCCTGAAACGCCTGATCGAGCGCCACTTCAAGCACACCGGCAGCACCCGGGCGCGCAACCTGCTCGACGACTGGGCCAGCTGCCGCGGCAAGTTCGTCAAGGTGTTCCCAACCGAGTACAAGCGCGCGCTGGAAGAGATGCACAACAGCAGCATGGAAGAAGCTGCCGAGCAGATCCCCGCCTAAGAACAATTAACTGAGAGAATATCGTGGGTAAAATTACCGGTTTTATGGAATTTGAGCGCCAGGAAGAGGCGCACCTGGAACCTGCGGTGCGGGTAAAGAACTACAAGGAATTCGTGGTTCACCTCAGCGACGGCCAGGCCAAGGTGCAGACGGCGCGCTGCATGGATTGCGGCATTCCTTTCTGCCACAGCGGCTGTCCGGTCAACAACCTGATCCCCGACTGGAACGACCTGGTCTACCACGGGCATTACCGGGCTGCGCTGGACAACCTGCACTCGACCAACAACTTCCCCGAGTTCACCGGCCGGGTCTGCCCTGCGCCGTGCGAGTCGGCCTGCACGCTCGGCATCAACGACGATCCGGTCGGCATCAAGTCGGTCGAGCACAAGATCATCGATACCGGCTGGGAGCACGGCTGGGTGGTGCCGCAGCCGCCGGAGAAGCTGACCGGCAAGACGGTGGCGGTGGTCGGCTCCGGCCCGGCCGGCCTGGCCGCGGCGCAGCAACTGGCGCGCGCTGGGCACAAGGTGACGGTGTTTGAGAAGAGCGACCGCCTCGGCGGCCTGCTGCGCTACGGCATCCCTGACTTCAAGATGGAAAAGACCCACATCGACCGCCGCGTCGAGCAGATGGAAGCTGAAGGCGTGACCTTCCGCACCAGCGTCCTGATCGGCAAGGACTTCCCGGCCAGCGTCAACAACTGGGCGAAGGAAACCATTTTCCCTGAAGACCTGGAAAACGATTTCGATGCGGTGATTTTGGCGGGCGGCGCCGAGCAGCCGCGCGATTTGCCGGTGCCGGGGCGCGAGCTCAAGGGCGTGCATTTCGCGATGGATTTCCTGCCGCAGCAGAACAAGGTTAACGCGGGCGACAAGGTCAAGGACCAGATCAAGGCCACCGGCAAGCATGTGGTCGTGATCGGCGGCGGCGACACGGGTTCGGACTGCGTCGGCACGTCGAACCGCCATGGCGCCGCGTCGGTGACGCAGTTTGAACTGATGCCAATGCCGCCGGAACAGGAAGACAAGCCCCTGGTGTGGCCATACTGGCCGGTCAAGCTGCGTACTTCGTCGTCGCACGAGGAAGGCGTGGTGCGTGACTTTGCCGTGGCGACCAAGCGCTTCGAAGGCAAGGGCGGCAAGGTCGAGAAGCTGATCGCCTGCCGCGTCGAATGGAAAGACGGCAAGATGATCGAAGTGGAAGGGTCTGAATTCGAGATGAAGGCCGACCTGGTGCTGCTGGCGATGGGCTTTGTATCGCCCGTGGGATCGATCCTCGACGCGTTCAAGGTCGAGAAGGATGGCCGCGGCAACGCGCGCGCCACCACCGATGGCGATGGTTGCTACCAGACCTCGGCGCCGAACGTGTTTGCAGCTGGCGACATGCGCCGCGGCCAGTCGCTGGTGGTGTGGGCGATCCGCGAGGGGCGGCAGGCGGCACGGGCGGTGGACGAGTTCCTGATGGGATCGTCAGTACTGCCGCGTTAACCGAATCGCGAACAAACAAAGCGGTGGACGGAGCGACGCATCTTCCTCCACCGGCTTCCGGCTGACGCGCCGCATCAAAACGGCAGGCACTTACCAACTGTTGCTTTCCGGCACATATTTACGTGCCGCAAGATAAATACGGTCGGCGTATGCATACATACGTGTGTGTCAGTAAATAAATTAACGAAAACAAACACTTAGGTTTGGAAATATCTGACTCGCCGTTCAGTAGTGTTGTATTATCGCGTCGCGCAGGCGCTTGAAAATGGGCCGCCTCAAGCAGGAATTGACCTTTCTGCACTACAATACCGGATTCCCCAATTTGAACAGCCGCCGTGCCAAATCTAGTTGAAATCCGCGATCTCCACTTCGCTTACGGTAAACGCTCCATTCTTTCCGATCTTCGGATGGACTTTCCTCGTGGCAAAGTCGTGGCGGTCATGGGCGGTTCCGGCTGCGGCAAGACCACTGTCCTGCGCCTGATTGGCGGCCAGCTCCGTCCGCAGCAGGGCGCAGTCACCGTCAATGGCGAAGTCGTTCACAAGCAGAATACCGCGGGCCTGTACCGCATGCGCCGCAAGATGGGCATGCTGTTCCAGTTCGGCGCGCTGTTCACCGACCTGACCGTCTTCGAAAACGTCGCTTTCCCGCTGCGCGAGCATACCGACCTGCCGAATGAATTGATCCGCGACCTGGTGCTGCTCAAGCTCAACGCGGTCGGCCTGCGCAATGCCGCCAAACTCAAGCCGTCCGAGATTTCAGGCGGCATGGCGCGCCGCGTGGCGGTGGCACGCGCCGTGGCGCTCGACCCGGAACTGGTCATGTACGACGAGCCGTTCGCCGGCCTCGACCCGATCTCGATGGGCGTCACCGCCAACCTGATCCGCACGCTGAACGACGTGCTCGGCTCGACCTCGATCCTGGTCTCGCACGACGTCCATGAATGCTTCGCGATCGCCGATTACGTCTACTTTATGTCGGCAGGAAAAATCGTTGCGCAGGGAACGCCGGCCGAACTGCGTGTGTCTGAAGACCCGTACGTCAAGCAGTTCGTCAACGCGGCGCCCGATGGCCCGGTTCCTTTCCACTATCCGGGCAAGTCGCTTGCCGACGACCTCGGCCTTGGAGCGCTGAAATGAACGCCGCCCTGAATATTGTCCTTAACGTGCTCGAGGCCGTCGGCCGCTACGTGCGCGAAAGCATCGAGCACATCGGCTTCGCGACGCGCTCGTTCATGACGCTGCTGCGCCTGTCGCCGGGCGCGTTCGCGCGTCCGGCGCTGATTTCCGAGCAAATCCACTTCATCGGCAACTACTCGCTGGTGATCATCATCGTGTCGGGCCTGTTCGTCGGCATGGTGCTGGGCCTGCAGGGCTACATCACGCTGACCCCGTACGGCGCCGAACAGAAGCTTGGCCAGGTCGTGGCGCTGTCGCTGGTGCGCGAACTGGGCCCGGTGGTGACCGCGCTGCTGTTTGCCGGCCGCGCCGGCACCTCGCTGACCGCGCAGATCGGCCTGATGAAGGCTGGCGAGCAGCTGTCGGCAATGGAAATGATGGCGATTAACCCGATCCAGCGCGTCCTTGCGCCGCGCTTCTGGGCTGGCGTGATCGCCATGCCGGTACTGGCGACCATCTTCAGCGCCGTGGGCGTGTTCGGCGGCTACTTGGTCGGCGTGCAACTGATCGGCGTCGACGAGGGCGCGTTCTGGTCGCAGATGCAGGCCAACGTCGATGTCCAGGACGACATCCTGAATGGCGTGCTCAAGAGCTTTATTTTCGGTATCGCGGTGACCTTTACGGCATTGTTCCAGGGCTATCACGCCCAGCCGACGCCGGAAGATGTGTCACGCGCCACCACGCGCACCGTCGTGATCGCTTCGCTGATGATCTGGGGCCTCGACTTCGTGCTCACGGCACTGATGTTCAACAACTGATTTTGAATCCGGCCATCCTGTGCCGGCGAATAACAAGACTTAGGAATTAATATGCATCGCAAAACCATTGACGTCTGGGTCGGCCTGTTTGTCCTGCTGGGACTGGCCGCACTTGTGTTCCTCGCCTTGAAGGCCGGCAACATGAGCACGATTTCGTTCGAGAAGACCTACGCCATCAGCGCCAAGTTCGACAATATCGGCGGCCTCAAGCCACAGGCGCCGGTCAAGAGCGCCGGCGTGGTCGTCGGGCGCGTGGGTGCAATCGGATTCGACGACAAGACTTACCAGGCTTTGGTAACCTTGGAGCTCGAGGCCGGCTACAAGTTCCCTAAGGACAGTTCCTTGAAGATCCTCACTGCCGGCCTGCTGGGCGAGCAGTACATCGGTATTGAACCGGGTGGCGACCTGAACAACCTCGCCAATGGCGACCGTATTTCGCGCACCCAATCGGCGACCGTGCTGGAAGACCTGATCAACAGGTTTATCTACAGCAAGGCCGCTGAAGGCACAGAAAGCAAAGAATGATCAATAAAACCAATAAATTCCCACTTCGCAGCGTTGCCGTGGCTGCGGCAGTGCTGCTGCTGTCGGGCTGCGCCACCACGGCCACCACCCCGGGCGACCCGCTTGAGGGCTACAACCGCGCCGTGTTCAAGTTTAACGATACGGTCGACCGCGTCGCGCTCAAGCCTGCCGCGACGGCCTACAAGCAGGTGCTGCCGGGCTTCGTCCAGACCGGCGTTAACAATTTCTTTGGCAACCTGACCGACGTCTGGAGCGGCGCCAACAACCTGATGCAGGGCAAGGGCCAGGCCGGCATGAGCGACCTCACCCGGTTCACCCTGAACAGCACCCTGGGCCTTGCCGGCCTGCTCGACATCGCGTCGGAAGCCGGCTTGCAGAAGCACAATGAAGATTTCGGCCAGACCCTCGGGTACTGGGGCATGCCAAGCGGACCGTATTTCGTGCTGCCGCTGCTGGGACCGTCCACCATCCGTGACAGCGCCGCGTTGCCGCTGGACATGGCCGCCGACCCGTGGACCTACGTCGATCCGACCAGTACCCGTGGCTGGGGCACGGCGCTGCGCATTGTCGACAAGCGCGCCGAACTGCTGGAAGCATCGGACCTCGTGGAAGGCGCCGCGCTCGACCGTTATGTGTTCATCCGCGACGGCTACCTGCAGCGCCGCCAGAGCCAGGTGTTCGACGGCGAAACCTCGCGCAAGGGCGCAGGCAAGGCGGCCAAGGACGACGCGCCGCTCGACGCCAAGGGCATCCGCGACGCCTACGCCGACGACCCGGGCCCGACCGATGCGCCGGCGCCGGAAGCTAAAAAGCCGGCCGTGTCATCCGAAACGCCTGCGAAGTAGTTAACCATTGTAACTGTCGTCTGCAAATTGCCAGATGACAGCTAGACTGTTAGCCACGTAACCAATTTGAAGAAGAGAGCCTATGAAACTCGTTAAACAAGTATTCGCCGCTGCAACTTTTGCATTCGCCGCCGCAGGCGCGCAGGCCGCCGTCGAAGCGCCTGACGCACTGGTCAAGCGCATCAGCACCGACGTCATCGACACCGCCAAGGCCGACAAGGAAATCCAGGCCGGCAACCAGAAGCGCGTGATGGCCCTGGTCGAGTCGAAGATCCTGCCGCACGTCGATTTCCAGCGCATGACCGCACTGGCGGCCGGCCGCTTCTGGCGCCAGGCCACGCCTGCGCAGCAGCAGCAGCTGTCAAATGAGTTCAAGACCCTGCTGGTGTTCACGTATTCGGGCGCGCTGTCGCAGATCCAGAATGAAACCGTCGAGTTCAAGCCGATGCGCGCCGACCCTGCCGACAACGAAGTCGAAGTGCGTTCGCAGGTCAACGTTACCCGCGGCGAGCCGATCCAGCTGAACTACCGCCTGGCCAAGTCGGCCAACGGCTGGAAGATCTTCGACATCAACGTGCTGGGCGCGTGGCTGGTCGAGACCTACAAGGGCACTTTCGCTGCCGAGATCAACAAGTCGGGCATCGACGGCCTGATCAAGGCGCTGGCCGAGCGCAACAAAAAGCTCGCCAACAAGCCGCTCAAAGCGGCCAAGTAAGCGGTAGCGGAGACCGACTGTGGAATCGTTTGAAACCCTGACCGTCGAAAACGCCACGGCTGCGCTCGAGCGTGGCCTGGCGGCAATCTCCAACGGCCAGACCGTGTTCGACTTCTCGTGCATCCAGTCGGCGGATTCGTCCGCCGTCGCGGTGCTGCTGGCCTGGCACCGGGCCGCGCGCAAGAACGGCACCAAGCTCTCGTACATCAACATGCCGGACAGCCTCAAAGGCCTGACCGCGCTGTACGGCGTGGACGACTTATTGGTCGACAGCCCCGCCGACCTGCATCACCATTGACCTTGCTGTCATAACGCCGGCCCCGTGCCGGCGTGTTCCCCGGGCTGCCAATGCCGCCCAACTCGCCTGATCCCGATTTCCCCTATAATTGCCTGTTTCCCCTAGCGGGCTTCAAAGCGCGCCCGTCGTTACTGGGCATGCTGTCTATACAGCTTAAAACAAGAAAAGCATGAGTGCTATCCAAATAAGCAACGTCGAAAAAAGCTACAAGTCGCTTAAGGCGCTCGGCGGCGTCTCGCTGACCATCGAGCAGGGCGAGTTCTTTGGCCTGCTCGGACCGAACGGCGCCGGCAAGACCACCCTGATTTCCACCATCGCTGGATTGATCCGGCCTGACGCGGGCAGCGTCTCGATCCACGGGCACGATGTGGTAAAGGACTTCCGCGCCGCGCGCCGCAACCTCGGCGTGGTGCCGCAGGAGCTGGTGTTCGATCCGTTCTTCACGGTGCGCGAAACGCTGCGCCTGCAGTCCGGCTACTTCGGACTGAAGAACAACGACAAGTGGATCGACGAGGTCATGGAAAACCTCGACCTGACCAACAAGGCCGACGCCAACATGCGTTCGCTGTCGGGCGGGATGAAGCGCCGCGTGCTGGTCGCGCAGGCGCTGGTGCACAAGCCGCCGGTTATCGTGCTCGACGAGCCGACCGCCGGCGTCGACGTCGAATTGCGCCAGACGCTGTGGAAGTTCATCTCGCGCCTGAACCGCGAGGGCCACACCATCGTGCTGACCACCCACTACCTGGAGGAGGCGCAGGCCATGTGCCAGCGCGTCGCCATGCTCAAGGCCGGCAAGGTCGTGGCACTCGAGAAGATGTCCGCCCTGCTGCGCCGTATCTCGGGCTCGCAACTGAACGTGCACCTGGCCAGCGGCGACCTGCCGGAAAGCCTGCGCCACCTGGTCTCGCACGACGAACACCAGAACGGCAACAAGTACAGCCTGCGCGTGAACGAATACAGCGAAGTCGAAGGCATCCTCGCGCGCCTGCGCGAATCGGGCGCCGTCATCGACGACATGCAGCTGCAGCAGGCCGACCTGGAAGACATCTTTTTACAGATCATGGAGCGCGGGACCGTATGAACTTATTTTCCGTAGGCTTCCAGACCCTGCTCTACAAGGAGACGCTGCGTTTCTGGAAGGTCGCCACCCAGACCATCGCCGCGCCGATCCTGACCGCCATGCTGTACCTGCTGATTTTCGGCCATGTGCTCGAAGGCAGGGTCGAGGTGTATCCGGGCGTGAGCTACACGGCTTTCCTGGTGCCAGGCCTGGTCATGATGAGCGTGCTGCAGAACGCCTTCGCCAATTCGTCGTCGTCGCTGATCCAGTCCAAAATCACCGGTAACCTGGTGTTCATCCTGCTGCCCCCGCTGTCGCACTGGGAAATCATCTCGGCGTACGTGCTGGCGTCCATCACGCGCGGCCTGGTGGTCGGCGCCGGCGTGTTCGCCATCACCGCCTGGTTCGCCGACCTGCACTTCGCGCAGCCGGTGTGGATCGTCGTGTTCGCGCTGATCGGCGCTGCCATCCTCGGCACCATGGGCGTCATCGCCGGCATCTGGGCCGACAAGTTCGACCAGCTGGCGGCGTTCCAGAACTTCCTGATCGTGCCGGCCACCTTCCTGGCCGGGGTGTTTTACTCGATCCACTCCCTGCCGCCGTTCTGGCAGGCGGTCTCGCATTTCAACCCGTTCTTTTATATGATTGACGGGTTCCGCCACGGCTTCTTCGGCGTTTCGGATGTGTCGCCCTGGACCAGCCTGGGCATCGCGCTGGTATTCTTTGCGGTGCTGTCGGCCTTTGCCATCAACATGCTTTCGCGCGGCTACAAGCTGCGCCACTAATTCGATAGGACTTCCCGTGGAAACCACACCAGAACTGATTCACAGCTACATCAGCAACGGGCTTATTTGCACCCACCTCGAAGTGGACGGCGATGGCCGCCACTTCACGGCCCTGATCGTGTCGCCCGCGTTCGAAGGCAAGCGCCCGATCCAGCGCCACCAGCTGGTTTATGCTGCGCTTGGAGACCGCATGCGTGAAGAGATCCACGCGCTGTCGATGAAGACCCTTACCCCTGCTGAATACCAAGGATAAAAATATGGATAAGCTCCAGATCGTCGGCGGCAAGCGCCTCAATGGCGACATCACCATCTCCGGTGCCAAGAACGCCGCACTGCCGATCCTGTGCGCGGGCCTGCTGACCGCGGGCGACCTCGAACTGTCGAACGTGCCGCGCCTGCACGACGTCAAGACCATGCTCAAGCTGCTCGAGCAGACCGGCCTGACGGTCGACCAGGACGACGAGCGCGTGACGCTCAACGGCAGCCGCATCGACAAGCTGGAAGCCCCGTACGAGCTGGTGAAAACCATGCGCGCCTCGATCCTGGTGCTCGGCCCGTTGCTGGCGCGCTTCGGCGAAGCCAAGGTGTCGCTGCCGGGCGGCTGCGCAATCGGTTCGCGCCCGGTCGACCAGCATATCATGGGCCTGCGCGCGCTGGGCGCCGAGATCTCGATCGAAGGCGGCTACATTTACGCGAAGTGCAAAAAGCTCAAGGGCGCGCGCGTGCGCACCGAGATGATCACCGTGACCGGCACCGAGAACCTGCTGATGGCCGCAACCCTGGCCGAAGGCGAGACCGTGCTCGAGAACGCGGCGCGCGAGCCTGAAGTCACCGACCTGGCCAACCTGCTGGTAAAAATGGGCGCGAAGATCGACGGCATTGGCACCGACCGCCTGGTAATCCAGGGCGTGGCCGAACTGCACGGCGCCAAGCACGCCGTCATTTCCGACCGCATCGAAGCGGCCACCTTCCTGTGCGCGGTTGCGGCCACCGGCGGCGACATCAACATCACCAACACCCGCACCGACATCTTCGACGTCGCGCTCGACAAGCTGCGCGAGCTGGGCCTCTCGATGACGATCGGCGAAAACTCGATCCGCGCGAAGATGGACAGCCGCCCGCACCCGGTATCGTTCCGCACCACCGAATATCCTGGCTTCCCGACCGACATGCAGGCGCAGTTCATGGCGGTGAACATCATCGCCGGTGGCCCTAGCCGCGTGACTGAGACCATCTTCGAGAACCGCTTCATGCACGTGCAGGAGATGAACCGTCTCGGCGCCCACATCCAGACCGAGGGCAACACCGCGTTCATCAAGGGTGTCGACCGCCTGATTGGCGCGCCAGTCATGGCCACCGACCTGCGTGCTTCGGCCTCGCTGGTAATCGCAGCGATGGCGGCCGAAGGCACCACCGTCATCGACCGCATCTACCACCTCGACCGCGGCTACGACCGCATGGAAGCCAAGCTGTGCGCGGTGGGCGCAGACGTCGTGCGGATCAAGTGAGATGAGTGAAATAATCGTTCCGGCCAAGCGCCAGCTGATCCTCGCGCTGTCGAAAGGCCGCATTTTCGAGGACACGCTGCCGCTGCTGGAAGCGGCCGGCATCACGGTCACCGAAAACCCGGAGACCTCGCGCAAGCTGATCCTCGATACCAGCGACCCTGACATCCGGGTGATCATCGTGCGCGCCAGCGACGTGCCGACCTACGTGCAGTATGGTGCGGCCGATTTCGGCGTGGCCGGCAAGGACGTGCTGCTCGAGCACGGCGGCGAAGGCCTGTACCAGCCGATCGACCTGAAGATCGCCAGCTGCCGCATGTCGGTCGCAGTGCACGCGGGCTTCGACTACGAGACCGCGGTGCGGCAGGGCGCGCGCCTGCGCGTGGCCACCAAGTTCGTCCAGACCGCGCGCGAGCACTTCGCCGCCAAGGGCGTGCACGTCGACCTGATCAAGCTGTATGGCTCGATGGAGCTGGCGCCGCTGGTCGGCCTGTCGGACGCCATCGTCGACGTGGTCTCGACCGGCAGCACGCTGCGCGCCAACAACCTGGTCGAAGTCGAGAAGATCATGGACATCTCGTCGCGCCTGGTGGTCAACCAGGCCGCGCTCAAACTCAAGCGCGAGCGGCTGCAACCCATCCTGGCAGCGTTCGAACGCGCCTCAGCATCGCAAAGCACACCATGACCATCCAGATCCGCAAACTCGACTCCACCGCCGCAGGCTTCAGACAGCAGCTCGATACGCTGCTGGCGTTCGAGGCGTCCACCGACGATGCCATCGAAAGCGCGGTCGCGAAGATTTTGCAGGATGTGAAAGCGCGTGGCGACGCCGCCGTGCTGGAATACACCAACCGTTTCGACCGTGTCAGCGCGTCCGGCATGACCGCCTTCGATATCGGCCAGGACGAGCTGCAGGCAGCACTGGAAAGCCTGCCGCAAGCCCAGCGCGAAGCGCTGCAGGTGGCGGCGGAGCGCATCCGCGTCTTCCACGAGCGCCAGAAGCAGGAATTGAAAGGCTTCACCTACACCGAGCCTGACGGCACCGTGCTGGGTCAGCGCATCACGCCGCTCGACAGGGTCGGCATCTACGTCCCTGGCGGCAAAGCGGCTTATCCGTCGTCGGTCCTGATGAACGCGATCCCGGCCAAGGTGGCGGGCGTCGAAGAGATCATCATGGTGGTCCCGACGCCTGACGGCGTGAAGAACCAGATGGTGCTGGCCGCCGCCGCGATTGCCGGCGTGACGCGCGTGATCACCATCGGCGGCGCGCAGGCTGTCGGCGCGCTGGCCTACGGCACCGAGACCATCGCAGCCGTCGACAAGATCGTCGGTCCCGGCAACGCCTACGTGGCTGCTGCCAAGCGCCGCGTGTTCGGTACCGTCGGCATCGACATGATCGCCGGCCCGTCCGAGATCCTGGTGCTGTGCGACGGCACCACCGACCCTGACTGGGTCGCGATGGACCTGTTCTCGCAGGCCGAGCACGACGAACTGGCGCAGGCCATCATGCTGTGCCCGGACGCCGCCTACATCGCGCAGGTCGAGGCGAGCATCCACAAGCTGTTGCCGACGATGCCGCGCCAGGACACGATCCGCACCTCGATGACGGACCGCGGCGCGCTGGTCAAGGTGCGCGACATGGATGAAGCCTGCGAGATCGCCAACGCGATCGCGGCCGAACACCTCGAAATCTCCGCCGACAACCCGCAGCAGTGGGCCGACAAGATCCGCCACGCCGGCGCCATGTTCCTCGGCCGCTTCTCGTCCGAGGCATTGGGCGACTACTGCTGCGGCCCGAACCACGTGCTGCCGACCTCGCGCACGGCGCGCTTCTCGTCGCCGCTGGGCGTGTACGACTTCCAGAAGCGCTCGTCTATTTTGCACGTCAGCGAAGCGGGCGCGCAGACGCTCGGCAAGGTCGCGGCCGAACTGGCCTACGGCGAAGGCCTGCAGGCGCACGCGCGCAGCGCCGAACTGCGCTTGAAGCCGCAATCATGACCGCCTGGGTCAACCAGGTGTTCTGCGAGGACGCATTGAGCGGCCTTGCGCGCATCCCGGACGGATCGGTCGACCTGATCCTGACCGACCCGCCATACAACCTCGGCAAAGACTACGGCAACGCCTCCGACCAGCAAAGCGTCGACGCCTACCTGGCCTGGACCGAGCAGTGGATCGATTGCGCCCTGCCCAAGCTCAAGCCGAACGGCAGCCTGTACATCTTCCTGACCTGGCGTTTCTCGCCCGAGATCTTCGTGATGCTGAAAAAGCGCATGACGATGATGAACGAGATTATCTGGGACCGCCGGGTGCCGTCGATGGGCGGCAGCGTGCGTAGCTACTCGTCGGTGCACGACACCATCGGATTCTTCGTGAACCGCAAGGACTACTATTTCGACCTCGATTCCGTGCGCATCCCTTACGACGCCGCCACCAAGAAGGCGCGTTCGCGCTCGATTTTTGTCGGCGCCAAATGGCTGGAAGTAGGCTACAACCCGAAAGACCTGTGGAGCGTATCGCGCCTGCACCGCGAGCACCCTGAGCGGGCGGACCATCCGACCCAGAAGCCGCTCGAGATTATCGAGCGCATGATCAAGGCCTCGTGTCCGCCGGGCGGCGTGGTGCTCGACCCGTTCATGGGAAGCGGCACCACCGCGCTGGCCGCGCAGCGTTGCGAGCGCAACTTCGTCGGCTTCGAGCTCAATCCCGATTACTGCGCCATCATCGAAAGCCGGCTTGCCGGCCCCGCGCCTGAACTGACCCGCAAGGCCGGCCGCCGCAAGAACATCGGCGCGGCCGCCGAAGCCACCGAGGAGAGCTGAATGTCCGATACCGATAAGCTGGTGGAAAACGTGATCCGCCCCGACGTGCGCGCGATGGGGTCCTACCTGGTGCCCGATTCGAGCGGCTACATCAAGCTCGATGCGATGGAGAACCCGTACCCGCTGCCGGAGCGCCTGCGCACCGAACTGGCGATGCGCCTGGCCGACTCGGTGCTGAACCGCTATCCGGTGCCCAGCTACTCGACCCTGAAGCAGAAGGTGCGCGCCAAGCTGGGCGTTCCGGACGGCTTTGACGTCTTGCTCGGTAACGGCTCCGACGAAATCATCTCGATCATCGCCACCGCCGTGGCGCGCAGCGACCGCCGCGCGGTCATCATGGCGCCGGTGCCGGCCTTCGTGATGTTCGCGCGCTCGGCGCAGATGGCCGGCTGCGACTTTGTCGGCGTGCCATTGAAGGCCGACTTCTCGCTCGACCGCGACGCGATGCTCGCCGCGATCGCGCAGCACAAGCCGGCCGCCGTGTTCCTGGCCTACCCGAACAACCCGACCGGCAACCTGTTCGATGAAGCGGACATGGAAGCCATCATCGAAGCGCTGGGCGACACCGGCATTGCCGTCGTCGATGAGGCCTACGGCCCGTTCGCCCAGGCCAGCTTCATGGACCGCCTGCCGCGCTACCCGAACCTGGTGGTGATGCGCACGCTGTCCAAGCTTGGCCTGGCCGGCATCCGGCTGGGATACCTGGCCGCCAGCCCGGCGCTGCTCGAGCAGCTCGACAAGGTGCGCCCGCCGTACAACGTCAACGTGCTGACCCAGGTAGCAGCGGAGTTTGCGCTGGATCATATTGATGTGCTGAATGCCCAGGCCGACGCGCTCAACGCCGCGCGCACCGAGCTCGCCGCGGGCCTGGCCGCGCTGCCGGGCGTAACCGTTTTCCCGTCGCGCGCCAACTTCCTGCTGGTGCGCGTGCCGGATGCTGATCATGCCAGCGCGAAACTACTGGCGGATAAGATCATGATCAAAAATATGAGTAAAATGCATGGACTGCTGGCCAATTGCATCCGTGTTACCGTGAGTACTCCAGAAGAAAATACCGCCTTCATCGACGCCCTCCGGCGCTCGCTCGAATCGCGCTGATTTTCCTTCAACGAGTTTGCAATGATGTCGTATTAACCGAGCCATTTTCATGACCCGCACCGCAGAAATTACGCGCAACACCAACGAGACGAAAATCCGCGTCGCGATCAACCTTGACGGCACCGGCCAGCAGAAGCTGAACACCGGTGTTCCGTTCCTCGACCACATGCTCGACCAGATCGCGCGCCATGGCCTGATCGACCTCGACATCGAGTGCGTCGGCGACCTGCACATCGACGCCCACCACTCGGTCGAAGACACCGGCATCACGCTCGGCATGGCGGTCGCGAAGGCGATCGGCGACAAGAAAGGCATCCGCCGCTACGGCCATGCCTACGTGCCGCTGGACGAGGCGCTGTCGCGCGTGGTGATCGACTTCTCGGGCCGTCCGGGCCTGGAAATGCACGTGCCGTGGAAGCGCGCCATGATCGGCAATTTCGACGTCGACCTCGCGCACGAATTCTTCCAGGGTTTTGTGAACCACGCGCTGGTGTCGCTCCACATCGACAACCTGCGCGGCGAAAACGCCCACCACCAGTGCGAAACCGTCTTCAAGGCTTTCGGCCGCGCCCTGCGCATGGCCGCCGAGCTGGACGACCGTGCGGCCGGCACCATCCCATCGACCAAAGGCAGCCTGTAACCAACCGACTGCTGACGCCATGAATAAAATTGTTGTAGTCGATTACGGCATGGGCAACCTGCGCTCGGTTGCGCAGGCCCTGCGCGCGGTCGCGCCGGAGGCCGACGTGGTCATCTCGGGCGAGGTGGCAGACATCGACAGCGCCGACCGCATCGTACTGCCGGGCCAGGGCGCGATGCGCGACTGCATGCGCAGCCTGCGCGAGTCCGGCGTGCAGGAGGCGCTGCTGCGCGCCGCCAGAAACCGGCCGATGATGGGCGTATGCGTCGGCGAGCAGATGCTGTTCGACGCCAGCGAGGAAGGCGACACGCCGGGCCTCGGGCTATTGCCGGGCAAGGTGGTGCGCTTCCAGCTCGAGGGCCGCCTGCAGGCCGACGGTTCGCGCTTCAAGGTGCCGCAGATGGGCTGGAACCGCGTGCGCCAGGCCGCCGCGCACCCGCTGTGGAACGGCATCGAGGACGACAGCTACTTCTATTTCGTGCATAGTTATTATGCGCAGCCGGAGCAGGCCTCGGACGTGATCGGCGAGACCGATTACGGCGGCGCATTCTGCTGCGCGGTTGCACGCGACAACATCGTCGCGACCCAGTTCCACCCGGAGAAAAGTGCAGCGGCCGGACTGACCCTGTACAAGAATTTCGTCCACTGGAATCCCTGACTTAACCACTCACACAACCAAGAATATCGCCATGCTGCTCATTCCTGCCATCGACCTCAAGGACGGTCACTGCGTCCGCCTGAAACAAGGCGACATGGAGCTTGCCACCGTATTTTCCGAAGATCCCGCCGAGATGGCGCTGCACTGGCTCAAGCAGGGCGCGCGCCGGCTGCACCTCGTCGACCTGAACGGCGCGTTCGCCGGCAAGCCGAAGAACGAGGCGGCCGTGAAGTCGATCCTGCAGGCGGTGCAGGACTTCGCGGTGGAAAACGACATCGACGAGATTCCGGTCCAGCTGGGCGGCGGCATCCGCGACCTCGACACCATCGAGCGCTATCTCGACGCCGGCATCAGCTACATCATCGTCGGCACCGCCGCGGTCAAGAA
>DASWSX010000073.1:0-2086 GCA_036402435.1 Telluria sp.
GTTTCTTCCCGCCCTGAATGTCCGCTTCGGGCCGGACTGCGCACCTCCGACTAGATGTGTTTCAATGCACTTACACTGGTAGTTGGCCTCGATAACCGCGTGAGGCGTAATACGATTCCGCTCCGTTGTGATACAGGAAGACATGATCGTAGCGGCGGTCGCAAAAGAGGGCGCCACCTAGCTCCCTAATCGCGGCTGGCATTCTCACCCAGCTTGACGTTTTCCGGTCGATTTCACCAAGCTCCTGCAATGCGCGGTACTGGTCTTCCGCAAGTATCTCAACGCCCATCATGGACGCGAGTTCCTCAGCGCTTCCACCAGGCTTATTTTTTTTTCGTGAGTAGAGCCTCGCGGTCATAACAAAGACTGCGCCGGCGAGATGGCGTCTCGCGTGAACAATCACAGCAAATGGACTCACTGGTTTGTTCGGCGTAACCGACGACGTCAGGTTCGCCGCCCGTACGTTCCATTTCATGCAGTGCCCGGACCTTCTCAGGCTGCGCTTCAAGTTTCGCCTGCACTGAATCCCGCTCGGTTGTCGGATGGCGGCCCATGTTCTTCGCGAACCGGTCGTTGAGAGTCTTGCGATTGCGATTCACATTACTCCCGCGCCGCGTCCATAGCCAGCGCAACGAACGCCTCCACTAAAGGCGAAGCCTCATCGCGCCGCTGTGCAAGTAGCAGCGTGGTGGTAGCCGCCTCATCCGAAATCGGCCGGTAACAAACTCCATCCAGCCTTATCCGGTCGAACGACGACGGCAACAGCGACACGCCGCAGCCGGCCGCGACCAGGCCGATGATAGTCGACGCTTCGCCCGCCTCAAGCGCCACGTCTGGCACAAACCCGGCATCCCGGCACAGCTTGAAAATTTGGGGATAAATCCCGGTGCCCGCGCCCGGCGGGTACATCACGAAGGGCATCCCTTCAAGGTCGCGCATCGCGATCGTTTTCTTGCGCGCGAGCGGGCCGGTGGTTGGCAGCACCGCCACCAGCGGATCCTGCCGCATCGGGGTCAGCTTCAACTCCTCCGCAGGACTGCGTTCGGGCGGCCGGATGAATCCGAGGTCGAGCGTGCGTTGGGATAGCCCGTCCAGCTGACGCAGGGTCGCCATCTCCAGCAACGTGAGCCTCACGTGCGGATACGCGCTACGGTAGCGGTTGATCACCGCCGCGAAGAACGGCGTGAGCGGCGTTGAAAACGTGAACCCGACTCGCAGCTCGCCCGCTTCGCCGCGGTCGGCCCGCCGCGCGGTCTCGGCGGCCTGTTCCGACAGCGCCAGGATCCGGCGTGCGTCAGCGAGGAACAATTTGCCCGCTTCGGTCAGCCGCACCGAACGCTTGGTGCGCGCGAATAGTTGCGCGCCGACGTCGGCTTCCAGCGCCTGGATCGCCTGGCTAAGTGGTGGCTGGCCGATGTGCAGGCGCTCGGCCGCTCGCGTGAAGTGCAACTCTTCGGCGACGGCGATGAAGTAGCGAAGGTGGCGCAGTTCCATGATTAATCGATTTAAGCGATAAGTTGTGCCATAAATATATATTGGACAGTATTAATGCGCAATCCTAAGATGATTCCATGATTACCGCATCCATCTCCCCGCGCTCCAAACGCATCAATCGCGCCATGCTGGTTGGCGGCCTTTCCTCGTTCGCGCTGCTTTATTGCGTTCAACCGCTGATGCCGGTCATGGCCGATCAGTTCGCGCTGACCGCAGCCGAAAGCAGCTGGGTGCTGTCGATCTCGACCCTGACAATGGCGGTGGCGCTGGTGTTTGGCGGCGCGCTGTCGGACCGCATCGGCCGCAAGACGCTGATGGCGTGCGCGATGTTCGGCGCCAGCGTGTGCACTTTGCTGTGCGCCTTCGCGCAGGACTTCACGCAGTTGCTGGTGCTGCGCGCGCTGCTCGGCGTCGCGCTGGGCGGCATGCCGGCGGTGGCCATGGCTTATCTCGGCGAGGAGATCGAGCCGCAGTCGCTCGGTGCGTCATTTGGCCTGTACATCGGCGGTTCGGCGCTCGGCGGCATGCTGGCGCGCGTGATCGCCTCGGTGGTGGCCGACTACTCGTCGTGGCGCTACGCCATGCTCGGACT
>DASWSX010000074.1:0-20481 GCA_036402435.1 Telluria sp.
CGCTGGCCGGGCTGGCAGCTTTTGTCGGATTCCGGGCCATGCTTGGCAGCGACACCGACAAAACACTTGCCGCGTACAACGATCTCGTTAAGCTGCCGCCGCGCGCCGCCAACGTCACCATCACCCTGCCGTAAAGTTCCAGAATCGGGGTCAGACCACCATTTTGGGAAACATTCCAGAAAATGGTGGTCTGACCCCGATTTTTGGAATGTTTATTGCGCGACTTTGAATTCGATGCGGCGGTTGCGGGCGCGGCCGTCAGGGGCGCGGTTGTCGGCCACCGGACGATCGGGGCCCTCGCCGGATACCGCGATCGATGCGGGATCGATTCCTTTGGTGACGATGTAGGCCTTTACCGCTTCGGCCCGCGCCTGGCTTAGCGACAGGTTGCTGGCGCGCGAGCCGGAATTGTCGGTGTGACCGATGACATCGACCTTCTTGTTCTTGAGCTTGAGGAGCACGGCGCTCATCTGGTCGAGGATGCCCATGCCCGATTCGGTCAGCGTCGCTTTGCCGGACTCGAACTCGATGATACGGTCGGCCAGCGCTGCGTCCAGCATGCCCTGCTCGGACGCGACGACGCGAAGGCCATTGTTGACGGTGTAGGTGGGGTTCAGGCTGGTGGCGATGTCGCTGGCGATGCTCTGCCGCTGCGCCTCGTTGGCGACGTCGCCGCGCAGGCTGATTGCGCTGCCATCGACCTTGAGCTGCCCGCGCGTGATCATCTTCAGGTTCGGCCCGATCAGGCGCTGGACATAGGCGTTCCAGTTGGCCGGCGTGGCAACGGTGCCGATGGCGAGCTGGTCGACCACGCGCCCGGCGCCGTAGACTTCGCGCAGCCGCGCCAGCAGCCCGGCTTTGCTGGCTTCGTCGGCGACGGTGCCGGAAACAACCACGGGCGCGTTGTCGGTTGAGGCGAGGCAGCCGGCGGCCACCAGCCAGGCGCCGGCGAACAGGATGGACTTTTTCACGTTGAGGCTCCGGTGAAGGTCTGCAGGAACAGCTGGCGCGCCAGCTTCAGCGGAAGCTGTGGCTGGTCAAGATAGCTGGCCAGGGCGCGGGTATCGACATCGAAGCCGGCCTGCTCGTCGACCCAGCGCGTGTCGGAAAAGCTGATCTGCTGCTCGATCGCGGCCAGCGGGTCGATGATGCCCTGCAGCGTGGCCGCTGCTGCGCCGCTGAAGCCGACCACCAGCACCGGCCGGTACTCGATGCGCGTGATGAACAGCGCCAGCTCGAAGTCGGCCCGGCCGAGGAACGGGGCGATCAGCTCGAGCCAGAACGCGGCGACGGCATAGCGCGCGTCGTCGTTGAGCGGCAGCGGCAGCACCAGGCTTTTCTGCAGGTCGGCCGCGCCGCTTTGCATCACCGGCTGCAGCAGCAGTCCGAGCGCGAGGATCAGTTGCTTGACGTCGGTGCGGCACAACAAGGCGCCCAGCGAATGCACCGTGCCGGTGGCGAGGAAGGTCGCCAGCGCGCCGCCGGCCTGTTCGTCCAGGTCGACTACCGTCTCCGGAATCGACTGCAGGTGTGGCGTCGGATCGGCCGCGCCCATGACGTCCTGCGCCATTCGATCCAGCCGCGTGAACAGCGGTTCGAGCACCAGCGGGCAGCGCGCGACGAACTGCTGCGGGTCCGCGACTTCGAGCGCGCGCATCATCAGGAACGGGAAGCGGCGCCCCGACTGGTCGCTGCTGGCCACCAGATGGCCGGCAATCGCATGCTTGCGGCGCGGCCCGACAAATGCGAAGCTGACCGGCGCCAGCGCGTCGTAGTTGATCTTCCAGCGCGCATCCGATGGCAGCCGGCTCATGACCTGGGCCATCCAGTTGTCGAGGACTCCGATCAACGGCATGTCCTGCGCCGCCTTGATAAAGTCGCTGCGGGTCGGGATCTTGCCGATGTAGCCGATCCGGCCAAATGCCGTCCCGCGCATCATTGCGCTGCCCCGGTGGAGACGCTTGCAATGGCTGGCGCCGGCGACTCGACGCCGCGGCCAACGATCATTTCGGGCAGCCGCATGCCGTGGAAGCCGCGTCCCTTCGATGCCGCGTCGCCGTCTCCGCCCGCGGTCTGGCTGCTGATGATCTTCAGGTCGACAGTCACCGCGACATTCCCGTTCGCCCAGCGCAGTTCGAAAACCCCGCCATCCTTGCGTTTGCGCGACGCCGCATCGATCATCCGCTTCAGGCCGAACTGCCCCGCTTCGTTGAACAGTTCTACCGTGCGGCCGTCAAACGTCACCGCCGTGATCTTCACGCCGGGAGCGCCCGTCGGACTCGGGTGGACCATGTTGGACCACGCCGGCGGCGTGTTGCGGTAGCGGAGCACCTGGCCGTCGATGTCGATCGTGAACTCGGTCGTGCCGGGCGACGGCTGCGGCTGCAGCTGGAATACTGTCTGGGGTCCGCTTTGCGCAGCAACGCCGTTTTTTTCCAAAGGTGCGACCCAGCCCGGGAAGGCGGCAACCGCTTGCGGAACGAGGCTCAGTCCCATGTCGGCCCAGGTGCGCGGCGCCAGCACATCGCCGCGCCGGACAACCAGCGGGCCCATCGACGTGTTGACGAACTTGGCCACCACGCCGTCGGGTCCGAAGAACTGGCCGATTTCGGCGGGACTGGCTTCGACCTTCGATGCAGGCGCAAACGGATACTTGGTCGCCAGCCCTTTCTGGAACGGTTCGAATACTTGTACCTGCCACGTCTTGTTGATCTCAGACTCGCTCGGGCCGACGATCACCGCGAACACCTGGATCAGCGGACGGACAAGGATCGGTCGTAGCGCGGCCTTCTGCGTATCCGTCATCCCGGTCAGCATCTGCTCGTCGACGAACTTCAGGCCATCGGACAGCTCGGAGCCGGTGCCCTCGAGCGTCTGCTGCATGAACTGCTTGGCGCCAGGCCCCGGATCGCCCTGGTTCTTCAGCTGGTTCAGGCGCGTGCGCAGCCGCGACAGGCTGTCGAGATAGCCGGTCATCAGCGACGCGTCCTTCTCCTTCAGGCCGACCAGCCGCGCGACGCCGGCGAATTCACGGCCGATTGGGCCCATCGCAGGCGCGCCCGGTGCGCCGGCCGTTGAAGGCTGGTCAATTACCACGCGCGCCTCGCTCGGCGCCCGCCTGAGCACCGACTCCTTGAACCAGGCGAACAGGCCTTTCTCGACCTTCGACATCCCGCCCGCCGCGCCGGGGTTGTCCCACGACGTTTGCTGGTGGATCGTGGTTAGCAGCTTGGCGATCGGCGAAGTTTGCGGATCACCGAGCCGGTTCATTGCCCGCACACTGGCGTCGAAGCCGTTCAGGTCCGTCACCGTCACACCCTGCACGAATTTGAGCCACTCCTTGGCATACTCGCTCTTGTACATGTCCACCAGCGCCTTCTGGATCTGCTCCGGGCTGCCTTCCAGCGTCAGGTCGTTCTGCGAGACGGTCTTGAGCACCCAGTCGGTGCTTTGCAGCTCCTTGTTCGAGGCGTCCTTGATGGCGCCGGCGACGTACTTGTCCCACGCCTCGCGCGTGAACGCGCCGGGGATGGCGTGGCTGCCGTTGACCAGCGCCTGGTCCGCCTCGCCGACGATGCGCGCCACCGTCACCGACTGGTAACGCGTCGAGGCGCGCGCCTTGATGTCGGCATACACCCGCTCGCGCGCCGGCGTGCCCCGCACCACGCGGCGCAGGTTCTCGCGCGCGGTGTCGAGCAGGCCGAGTTTCAGCGTCACCTGTGGCCAGGCCGGGTCGTCGACCTGCGCCAGGTAGAAGGTCATCAGGCGTTCGGCGCTGCGGATCATCTGCTCGCGCGGCATGGCACCGCGGTTCGATTCGAGCCAGCCGCGCCAGTAGCGCGTCATCTGGTCGTTCAGGTGACTCGGTTCGGCCCGCGTTTTATCGCCCAGCATCAGGTAGGTCTTGAGGGCGCCATAAGCGTCGGCCACATTGGCTGGCGACGCATCCTGGTATGGCTGCCCGGGGCGCGCTGGCGCGGCGCCAGGCGCGTTGGCCGTTTCAGGCTGGAGCTGGCCGGCGTTGGCGTTCATCTCCGCCAGCAGGCCTTCGATGCCGGCGGCGACCGGCTCGACCATCACGGCGCGCACGCCGGCAAAGTATTCGTCGCGCAGTTTGCGTTCCAGCGTGTCGCCCTGGTACAGGCCAAACGACAGCATCAGCGGCTGGCTGGCGCGGTATTCTTCGAGCTGTGTGATCCGGTCCTGCAGGATATCGAGCGCTTCGAGCCGCGACTGCAGGTCGATGCGTTTATCCTGCAGCCTGACCACCTTGTCGAGGTCCGCCTGCACGTTCGCGACCAGCTGCGCATTGCCCATGTACGACCAGCTCCATGCCGCCAGCGAACCCCCAAGCAGCAGCGTCGCCGCGAAAAAGGCGCCATATTTGAGCTTGTGCGCGGTGGGACTGGTGTAGCGCGCGACCAGGTCCTTGTCGGCGAAGATCACCTTGCGGAACAGGTCGAGCAGGAAGTAGCCCGACTGCTCGTCGGCCTGCGCGGCGCCCTTTTCTTCGCGCAGCGCCAGGTCGAACCGGCTGGCCACCCGTTTGGACGACAGGTTCTGCACCAGCCCTTCCTGCAGGGCACTGGTGAAGTAGAAGCCGCGGAACACCGGCTTGAACTGGTAGGTATTCTCTTCGAACAGCGTGGCGAGGAAGGCGCGCAGCGGGCTTTTGATCGACGCGAATTCGAGCGGGAAGGTGAACACGCCCGGCCGCATCACGCTGCTGCGGTTGCCCGCCATGCTGGCCAGGCTCATCTCCTTCAGGCCGTCGTGCAGTTCGTCGAAGTGCTCGTCGAAGAAACCCAGCACGTCCTGGTGGGTGCGGCGGCGGTTGTAGCGGATCGTTGCACCCCATACGCGATCGCGCTCGTTGCGGCCGGTATCGTGGAAGAAGTCGCTGAAACCGGCGATCAGGTCGGCCTTGGTGAAGATCACGTACACCGGCGCATACACGCCAAGCCGCTCGGTGAGTTCCTGCACGCGGGTGCGCAGGTTTTTGGCCAGGTCGACCGCACTCTCCGCGTGCTCACCGGTCAGTTCGGACACGCTCACCGCGATCAGGATGCCGTTGATCGGCGCGCGGCTGCGGTGCTTCTTCAGCAGGTCGAGGAAGCCGAACCATTCCGCGCGGTCGCCCTGCTCCACCGAATAGCGCCCGGCGGTGTCGAGCAGGATGCCGTCGGTGGTAAAGAACCAGTCGCAGTTGCGGGTGCCGGCGACGCCGCGCACTGCCTTGCTGCCGGCGATCGGGAACTGCAGGCCGGAGTGGCTGATGGCGCTGCTTTTGCCCGCCGCCGGATTCCCGATGATCATGTACCACGGCAGCTCGTACAGCGCGGCGCTGCCGCTGACGAGGCCAAGCTTGGACGTCTTGATCGTGGTGATCGCCTCAAGCATGCCCTTGCGCAGCGTCGCTACCTCGCTGGCGCCGGCCGCAGCCTCCTCGCCGGCCGGCATGATCGACGCCCCCAGCTTGCCGGCGGCGCGCTTGCGGTACTGGTAGCGCGCGCCCCAGAAGATGCCCCACCCGAGCAGCACCGCGAGCACCGCGCCCGCGGCCCAGATTGCGCCAAGCTGCAAGGTGTCGGCGCCAAGGAACATGAATGCCGCCAGCGCGGCCAGCCCGATAATGCCGAGAGCGCGGCTACCGGTGAGGAATTGCCATAGTCGGCGCATAGTGGGATGGTCTCGAAGGTTAGGAAGAAGAATCCGGCAGGCAATGTTGGCACCGTTTCTGAGCGGGAAATTTGATGCCGAACAAACCAACCGGACCTCCCTCTCCCTACCTGCGCATCACGCCTTTGATCCTCAGTTCGGTGTGGCCGAGATCCATCATCGTCCAGCGCCCGCCCCAGGTGAGCCCGAGCGACTCAGCCACCTCCCCGTACAGGCGGTAGCCGCGCATGGCCCACGGGTCCTTCTCGGAAATGACCAGCTTGCCGTCGCGCCAGAATGCGCAGTCGGCGGCGAGGCCGTACTGGTGCCAGCTCTGGAACGCGCGCGCATTGGTGACCTGGCTGCCGATGCTCGCCAGCAAGTTCTGGCGGGAAGGGCTGCGGTAGCCTTCCAGCAGCGCCATGTCGTAGCCGTGCTTTTCTTTCATGATCTTGAAAGCCAAAAGCAGGCGCTGGTTGAAGTCGGGATGCAGCAGCCCCCAGTTGCGGCTGGCGTTGACCAGCATCGGGCGCACCAGTTCCACTTCGCGCGTGGTAAATGCCATCGGGGGCAGCGCGGCTGGCGCGGCGAGGTTCTCGCCGGCAAGGAGGGCGATCACCTTAGGGTCCGGCGGCAAGGCGGCCGATTGGTAGTCCGGCAAAGCATCGGGCCGGCCAGCGACCAGCACGACGACCATCGGGACGATGATCGCGACCGCGGCGGCGGCGACGGAAACCGGGTGCTTGCGCACGAACTTCACTTGTCGCAGCGCAAACCGGGCTGCACCGTGACGGAACTCCGCCGCGTGGCGGATGCCCAAATACTGCAGGTTGCCGAGCCGCTGGTCGATGCGCGACCAGCGTCCGGCAACGATTTGCGCAACAAATTCTCTGCCCGAAGGAAAAGCGACCAGCCAAATCAGACTGCACACCAAACAGAAATACACAAATGCGATAAAGATCAGCATGGGATTCCCTAGTTTGTTTCTAATCGGAATGGCGAAGCCCCATCATAGGAGTTATACCGTGCGCCCTTCAGACGAAAATCAAAACGGGTCAACAAGGCCGAACCTCATGTCCTCATCGCGTCGTCCGGGCGCATCGGAGGACAGCATCCTGGCGTCGCTCGAGCGCGGTTCCTCCGGCGCGCGCACGCATCGCAGCTGGCAACTCATCGGGGCCTCGGCTGCCGGCGTGCTGACCCTGATGATCGCGTGGCTCGCGTACGGCAACGCCACCAGCGTCCGCGCGCTGCCGCCCTCGGCAGTCAGGCAGGTGACCGCCCCGCCAAGCGACAACGGCATGCCAATCGAACCGGTGCCTTCGATCAGCATCCGCGCGCCGGAAGCGGCCGCTATCGTCGATGAACGGGTTGTCAGCGAGAAGCCCGCGCTGGTAATGCTGCCGCGCGAAGACGACAGCCGCGAAAGTCGCGTGCCGGAAGTTGCCGCCAAGGCGTCGAGCCGGCCTGCGCTGGCAAAGACAGCGCCGCAACCGAAACGACCGGCAGCCAAACCCGCACCCGCTGCATCGAAACAAGTTGCCAAGTCGACCAAGCCTGCCGTGAAGCGGGAACTGGCGCGCGCGCCGGCGCCGAAGAAATCGAAGCGGGCTACCCCGGCCAGCAGCGCCACAGCCGAAATCGACAGTGATGTTGCCCTGATCAGCGCCATCGTCGCGCACTCAAGCCGCCATGCGGAAGAGCGGGCCCAGCAAGAATGCCAGGGCAAACAGTGCCCGCCGAAATCGTCAACACGGCCGTAAATACCCGTAAAAACCACGTTCTATACGGCAAAATACCGAATTTCCTGTGCCTGTGGGGCCCCACGCGATATACTGTATGCATGCACAGTAATCACTGTTTCCAGCGCCACGGCAAGCAGGAAGTCCGGTAGTCCGCAATGATCAAAGTTCTTGAAAACCCGTTCTATTACCTGGACAATTTCCACCAGGTGCTGGACTGGATTAGCGAACGCTACAGCGATTTGCTGACCGACGAGGAACGCGCCTTTATGGCCGCCTTCCCGTCGCTGCCGCAGGCGTCGCGCGCCCTGTTCGTGCGCATGGTCATGCGCAAGGGAACGCTGTTCCGCGCAAGCAAGCTCAGCTATGCCGAAATCGGCTGCTCGGTCGAAGCGGCCCGCCACCTGCTGCCCACCGGCTGGATCGAGCACGATCCCGTCATCTCCATCGACCAGTTGTTCGACCTGCTGTCCAAGCCCGAAATCGGCGCGGTGTTCGGCATGTCGCTGCATGCAAAAAATGCCCGCAAGGCCGAGCAGCTTGAAGCGCTGCGTCCGGCGTTCGGCGATGCGCGCGCGTTTTCGGGCTGGTTCCGCGACTCCGGCGACGCCGTCTTCAGCATCGCCGTCAAGCCGCTGTGCGACCGCCTGCGCCTGATCTTCTTTGGCAACCTGCGCCAGGACTGGACCGAGTTCGTGCTGTCCGACCTGGGCGTCTACAAATACGAACAGGTGGAATTCTCGGCATCGTCGCGCGGTTTCCGCACGCGGCGCGACATCGACCACTACCTCGAACTCCATAGCTGCAAGGAGCGTTTCGAGGCGAGCGAGCCGCTGGACGAGGTACTGCGCACCGTGCCCGAAACGCCGTTCGAGAACGACTGGCTGAACAGCCGGCGCGCGCGCCTGCTGTTCCAGATCGGCCAGCAGTGCGAGCGCCAGAAGGATTGGGACAACGCGATCCGCGTGTACTCGCGCTGCAGCTTCCCCGGGGCGCGCGCCCGCGCCATCCGCGTGCTTGAAAAGAACGAGCAGTTCAAGCAGGCGTTCGACCTGCTGACCGAGGCGAAACTGGCGCCCGAAAGCGACGCCGAACACCAGCAGCTGCTGCGCATCGCGCCGCGGCTGGCGCGCAAGCTCGGTCATATCAAGCCGGCGTCGCGCCGCAATGCGGCCGTCGCCCGCCTCGACCTGTGCCTGCCGATGCCGCAGGAAGACTGGTGGGTCGAGGGCGTCGTGCGCGACCACCTGGCGCGCGAGAACGCGCCGGTCTACTACGTCGAAAACGCGCTGATCAACGGCTTGTTTGGCCTGCTGTGCTGGCGCGCGATTTTCTGCGCGATACCCGGTGCGTTCTTCCATCCGTTCCACCGCGGGCCGGCCGACCTGTTCAGCGCCGACTTCCCGCTGCGGCGCGAAGCGCTGTTCCGCGCCTGCCTCGATGAACTCGATACCGGGGCCTACCCTGAAACGATCCGCCGCACGTTCGCCGAAAAGCACGGCCTGCAGTCGCCGTTCGTTTTCTGGGAGGCGCTGAGCGAAGAACTGGTCGACATCGCGCTGGCCTGCATCCCGGCGGCACACCTGCGCAGATCGTTCGAGCGCATCCTGCTCGACGTAAAATCCAACCGCACCGGCTTCCCCGACCTGATCCAGTTCTGGCCCGCCGAGCGGCGCTACAACATGATCGAGGTGAAGGGCCCGGGCGACCGGCTGCAGGACAACCAGCTTCGCTGGATCGAATACTGCGCGGCGCACCAGATGCCGGTGTCGGTCTGCTACCTGCAATGGGCGGAGCAAAGCGCTTGAGCTACGTCGTCGCCGTACGCGCGCTGTGCGAGTTCGCCGCCAAACAGGGCGACCTGGACCTGCGCTTCACGCCCTCGCCCACCGCACAGGAAGGTATCGCCGGCCACGCGGTTGTCACCGGCCGGCGCGGGCCCGGGTACCGCACAGAGGTAAGCCTGGCAGGCGATTACGGCCCGCTGCACGTGCGCGGCCGGGCCGATGGCTACGACCCCGGCCAGAACCTGATCGAGGAAATCAAGACCTATCGCGGCGACCTGGCGTCGATGCCGGACAATCACCGCCACCTGCACTGGGCGCAGGTCCGCGTCTATGGGCACCTGATGTGCCAGCAGCTGGGCGTCAAGGAAGTGCACCTCGCGCTGGTCTACTTCGACATCGGAAGGCAGACCGAAACCGTGCTGCGCGAGACCCAGTCCGCCGACGCACTGGCCGCCACCTTCGGGCAGCTGTGCGAACGATTCGTCGCATGGGCGCAGCAGGAACTGGCGCACCGCGGCGCGCGCGACGAGGCGCTCGGGTCGCTGCAGTTCCCCTACCCCGACTTCCGCCCCGGCCAGCGCGACCTGGCCGAAACGATCTTCAAGGCCAATACCAGCCGCCGCTGCGTGCTCGCGCAGGCGCCGACCGGCATAGGCAAGACCGTCGGCAGCCTGTTCCCGGTGCTGAAGGCGGCGCCGCAGCAGCAGCTGGACAAGGTATTCTACCTCGCCGCCAAGACCCCGGGCCGCCAGCTGGCCCTGGACGCCACCGACACCATCAGAACTTCGGGCAAGGTCATCCCGCTGCGGGTGCTGGAACTGGTCGCGCGCGACAAGGCCTGCGAGCACCCGGACAAGGCCTGTCACGGCGATTCCTGCCCGCTGGCGAAAGGCTTCTACGACCGCCTGCCAGCCGCCCGCAGCGCCGCGGTACAGGTGCAGACGCTGGACCGCGCCGCCTTGCGCGACATGGCGCTGGCCCACGGCGTCTGCCCTTACTACCTGGCCAGCGAAATGGCGCGCTGGAGCGATGTGATCATCGGCGACTACAACTACTACTTCGACCTCGGCGGCATGCTGTACGGCCTGACGCTGGCCAACCAGTGGAAGGTCAGCGTGCTGGTCGACGAGGCTCACAACATGGTGTCGCGGGCGCGCAAGATGTATTCGGCGGAACTGGACCGCTCCAACCTGCGCGCGGCCCGCTCCGCAGCACCGGCACTGGTAAAAAAGGCGCTGGACAAGGTCGGCCGCTGCTGGACCGAGCTGGACGGCGAAATCCGCGCGCCATACCAGGTGCTGCCTGAGCTGCCCGAAAAACTGCTGACGGCGCTGCAAACCGCGGGCAGCACCATCACCGATCACCTGGCCGAGAACCCGGGCCCGATGGACCCGTCGCTGCAGCGCTTCTACTTCGACGCGCTGCACTTCGCCAAACTGGCCGAATCGTTCGGCACGCATTCGCTGTTCGACGTCACCCGCGCAGACGCGCGCACCACCCAGCTGTGCATCCGCAATATCGTGCCCGCGCCATTCCTCAAGCCGCGCTTCGGCGTGGCCCATTCGAGCGCGCTGTTCTCGGCCACGCTCAGCCCCTGGCATTACTACAGCGACCTGCTCGGCCTGCCGGCAGATACGGCGTGGGTCGACGTCGCCTCTCCGTTCGAAGCGAAGCAGCTCGAGGTGCACGTCGTGACCCAGATCTCGACCCGTTACCAGCACCGCGCGCGGTCGGCGGCGCCGATCGCGGAACTGATGGCGCGCCAGTACAACGCGGCGCCGGGCAACTACCTGGCGTTCTTCAGCAGCTTCGATTATCTGGAACAGGTGGCCGCCGAATTCGCGCAGCGCCATCCCGGCATACCGTCGTGGCAGCAGTCGCGCCGCATGCAGGAGGACGAACGGGCGCAGTTCCTCGGCCGCTTCACGCTCGAAAGCCAGGGGATCGGTTTTGCGGTACTGGGTGGATCGTTCGGCGAAGGCATCGACCTGCCCGGCGCGCGGTTGATCGGCGCCTTCATCGCCACGCTCGGCCTGCCTCAGATGAACGCGGTGAACGACCAGCTGCGCCAGCGCATGCAGGAGATGTTCGGCGCGGGCTACGACTACACCTACCTGTATCCGGGCATGCAAAAAGTGGTGCAGGCAGCCGGCCGCGTGATCAGGACGCAGCAGGACGAAGGCGTGGTGTACCTGATCGACGACCGCTTCGCCCAGCCCGAAGTGAGCGAACTGCTGCCGGGCTGGTGGAAGCTTACTGGATAAGCGTCCTGACCTTCTGGTAGCCGGTACGGCTGATCGGAATGCGCGCGCCATCCTTCAGGATCGCCATGTGGCTGTCCTTGCCTGCCTGTTCGATGCGGCTGATGCGCTCGATGTTAACGATGTACGAGCGGTGGATGCGCAGGAACGATTGCGGATCGAGCTGGCCTTCCAGTTCAGATAAACGCTGGGTCTTCAGCCACGCCTTGCCCTCCGCGCTGATGCTGACGTAATCATCCTGCGCCTCGATGTAATCGATTTTATCGGCGGCGATCAAGTGCACTCTCGCGCCATCGCGGATCAGCACGCGCTCGAGCGGCTTGCTGCGCCGGGCCGCTTCGCTGACTGCGGCCGCAAGGCCGGGCTGGCTGCCCATGCTCGATCGCGCATGCGCCAGTGCTTCGTCGAGCCGCTTCTGGCTGAACGGCTTGAGCAGGTAGTCGATCGCATGGATCTCAAATGCCTTCAGCGCATACTGGTCGTAGGCCGTAACGAAGATGTAGCGCGCCTTGCGGCCCGCCAGTTCAACCACTTCGAATCCGTCGAGCTTGGGCATCTGGATATCGAGGAAGACCAGGTCCGGCTCCAGCTCGGCGATGGCCTTGACCGCCTCGAAGCCGTTGGCGCACTGGGCCACGATCTCGACATCGCCGTGCGCGCCGAGGTACTCGCGCACCACGCCCCTGGCCAGCTCTTCATCGTCAACGATAATTACCCGCATCGCGTCATTGCTCCGTTATTGTCCGCGCTGGCAGCGTCAGCTCCACGCGGTATTTGTTATCGCGGCGCGCCTGGTGCACGCTGCCTTCATGGCCGTACGCGGTCGACAGCCGCTGCTGGACGTTGACCAGGCCAACGCCCGCTCCCGGCGCCGCCGCCGCGTCATCGTCCACATCGTTCTCCACGCTGATGCGCAGCAGCGACGCATCGCGGCGGGCGACGATGCTCACCAGGCCGCCGCCGGTCAGTCCGCCGATGCCGTGTTTGACCGCGTTCTCCACAAGCGGTTGCAGGATCATCGGCGGCAGCATGCACGGCCCGGCCCTGTCGTCGATATCGCAATCGACCGACAGGCGCGCGCCGAAACGCACTTTTTCGATCGCCAGGAAGTCGCGCACCAGCGCAACCTCGTCGGCAACCGTCACCTGCGCATGCGCGTCCAGTCCCAGCGTATGGCGGAAGAAGTCCGCCACCTTCAGCGTCATCTCGCGCGCTCGCACCGGATCGATGGAGGTCAGCGCGCTGATCGAGTTGAGGCTATTGAACAGGAAGTGCGGGTCGATCTGGGTGCGCAGCATGCGCAATTCGGCGCCCTGCGCCATCAGCTTCGATTCCAGTTCGCGCCGTTCGGCCAGGCGCGCGCGGTCGAATTCGATGACCAGGTAGTGGACCACGGCGGACAGTGCGTACAGGATGACGCCCAGCCCGAAGATCATCGCCTTGAGCGCAGCCGGCATATCAAGCCCGGCCCACTCCACGCCCAGCGCGCGCCACAAACCGTTCAGCGCCATCCCGGCCCCCAGCCACAACGTGCCGGAAATGAGCGCCGCGAGGCCGAGCACCATCACGATCGACACGGCGCTCTTTTGCGACAACGGATTGGCACGGCACACGTAGTAGGCCGAGAAGCCGGTGGCGAAGGCATACACCATCGTCATCGGCACCGAAAACAGCAGTGCGTTGCTCCACCCGCCGCCGGTCATGCTGACGACCACGCCGGCCAGCACGAGGCCCAGCATGAGCCACACCAGCAGGAACAGCGCCAGCGAGCGGCCGGTGGACAGGGGCGACTGCATCAATTGCGGATATCCACGCCGCCCATGATGGCGTAGCCTTTGACGATCAGCCGCTTGGAACCGTCAGGGGGCGTATTGGTCTTCTCGTCGATGCCGCCCATGATCGGGGTGCCGTGCAGGATGACGGTCCAGTCGCGCGGCACCTTGATCGAGATGCCGCCGAAGACTGCGAACACGTTGATCACCGCTTCGCCTCCCTTGATCGACGCGTCGCGCATGTCCAGCTCGCAGCCGCCCATGATCGCCGTGATTTCCCCGCCGCGGAAGTCCTGCGCGGCGATCCGGCGCTCGAAGCCGCCCAGGATGGCGGTGATGTCCACTACCGAATCGTCGCTCTCTCCTGCCGTCACACCGGGAACGGCATCGGGCCGGTTGCGGTGCGCCAGCGCCTTGAAGATCAGGAAGCCGCCGACGCCGATCAGGAACAGCGGCCACATGGTACGCACGTTGAAGTCGATGTAATCGAAGCGGTCGAGCAGCATCAGCACGCCGATGGCGACCGCCGTACCACCGAGCAGATAGCCGGACGCGGTGCGCGAATCCCAGATCTTGATGAAGCCGATGACGATGAACACGGTTGGCCAGAACTCCACGGCGCGGCGGAAGTTCCAGATGTCGAGGTTATCGAGCAGGAACAGCAGGCCCAGGCCGATGGCCACGGCGCCCATGATGACCTGGCTGGACAGGCTTTTGGTTCTTAGGTCATTTCTCATCGCGGGTCTCCTGGGTAGAGGGAAAACGTCGTTGAATCATCGGTTCGATCACCAGCGTCACGCCCCACGCGATGATCAGGATCGGCCAGCTGTTGCGCCAGGTGAGCCCGAACATGTTTTCGAAGGTGGCGAACAGCCAGATGCCGAGGAAAACCATCCACAGGCCGTTCGAAAAATGCTTCGCGGTCGGATAGCCGATCATCTTGTTGATGCCGATGATGACCAGGATCAGCGGCCAATAATGCCACACTGTTTCGACCTCGAACATATCGAGGCGGTCGAGGAAGAAGGCGAGGCCGAGGCCGATCAGCACCAGCCCCCACAGCAGCTGCCTGCGCCACTCGTATGATTTTTCGGTATTCACTTTGCCTCCCGTTGTAAGAACAGCTTCAAGATACAGCCGGGCCGCGCGGCTGCAAACGGTTTTTCGGTGAACTGCGGCGCGCGCCCGGTGAACGGCGAATTATCCGGCCAATGGCGCGCAAAATGAAAAAAGCCCGCATCGGCGACGATGCGGGCTTCTTGCTAAACGGGTGAAACTCAGGCAGGTGGCGCCGACTGGTGCGGTGCCGGCTGGCCCTTGACCTGGTTGCGGTACTTGGCGCTGGCGGTGGCCTTCTTGACGGCTTCGCGTGCGATGTTGGTGCGCTTGGTTTCCTTCTTTTCCTTCTGGCTGCGCTGCTGGGCTTCGTCTTTGTTACCGATTCGTTTGGTCATGCGATTCTCCTGTTGGTTTCTCTAATTATCTGTCCGCAGGCACAAGCGTTGTATAGGACTACCGGTGCTTGCGCTGTAGGACTGGATGAAGATCAGCTGCTACGGACGGGGATTTTCGGCGTCGGCATCAACATAGCCCATCCGAGCTGGCGGCGGATTTCGTCCGGCGTCGGCGGCGGCGAGGCCTCGCGCTTGCGGCGTTGGAGGTATTCGCGCACCAGGTGCTTCGGTGGATGGGTAGACGTTGACATGACGGCCTCCGCTTCCTGCATAAATTGGCCAGCGCGCAAGGCGCTGGCACCTGAATTGGTGCCGGTCTTCGAGGCGACCGGCTGAACCTGCTGAGGCAGCTGCTCCATCGGCTGAACCGTCGGGCGCTCACTCACACAGGTTTATCTTAAGCGAGCGTCAGCAACCCAACCGTACGGTGCCGCACATTTATCCATAAATCGCGCCGAAACGAAAAACGGGGAGCTCGCGCTCCCCGTTTCGTGCTTCAGCTACCGGCGACTATCAGAACTTGTATTTCAGGTTCACGTAGTACTGGCGGCCGCTGACGTCCAGTTTCTGCTGCTCTTCTTCGCTGTAGCGATAATAGGCGCGCTTCACATTGGTCAGGTTGGTCGCATCAAACGTCAGCACCAGTTGCGGGCTGATGTTGTAGCTCATGTTGAACGCCAGCGTCGTCACCGGTGCAGCCATGGTCGGCGCGGTCGGCATCAGCACGCCATTGATCAGCGACAGGCCCTGGCTGTTGGCGCTCGGCGCCGGCGCCGTGCTGGTGTTGACATACTCGCCGCGGTAGTTGGCCACCAGGCGCGCCGAGATCCTGTCGTTCTCGAAGTAGCCGCCCAGGTTGCCGGCCCAATCCGAGGCGCCAACCATTGGACGGCCATCGTCGACCTTGGTCTTGGCGCGGCTCAGGTTCGAGGTGAAGCCGAACCCGCTAGTGCCGAACGGCTGTTCGTACGACAACTCGATGCCGCCGATACGGGCGCCCTGCTGCGACGCGGTGTTCACCGCAAACGGCTTGACCGTGCTGTCCAGCGGGTCGAGCAGGTCGACGGTGTCGGTACCGGCGACACCGGTCTTGACGTAGCCGTCAATATCTGAGTAGAACAGGTTCACGCCAACCATCGAACGCGGCGCGAAGTACCATGCCCACGAAGCGTCGAGGTTTTTCGCGGTCAGCGGTTTCAGGTTCGGGTTCGGGCCGGTCACGGTGCAGGCGCCATCCTTGCAGGACGGCGAGCCGTAGCCGCCACCGGTGATGTTGTAGTTCTGGCGCCCGATGGTCTTGCTGGCGCCGAAACGGGCGATCATGTCCTTGCTGATCTCGTAGCGCAGGTTCAGGCTAGGCAACAGGTTGTTGAAGACCCGGTTGCGCTCCATTTTGCGGTACATGACGCCGGTGGACGGATTGAACGGCACGCCATCGTAATACTGCACGCCATCGCTGGCGGTGGTGATCGCGTCCGGTACAGCCGCGCACGGGACTGCCGGCTGGCCAGGTTCGGTGCGCTTGCACAGTCCGACCGGGAGCGGCGTCGGGATCATCGCGTTGACTTCGGTACGGACATAACGCAAGCCGACATTGCCGGACCAGCCCCCGTCCGCCTCAAGGTTGGCCATCACGTACGCCGAGCTCTGCCGCTCGCGCAGGTCGAGTTCACTTGAAACGCGGCGTTCCCACTCAGACGTGGTTTGCTTGGCATTGGCCGCGAAGTAGGCCTTCAGGGTCTCAGGCGACAGGGTCCAGCTGGTGTTGTCCCAGCCCGCAGGGCCATCCAGGCCGGCACCGAAGTCGGCCGGATAAGGAATGTAGTCGGTTGGCGCTGGCGCGTTGGCGCTCAGGGCGCCGGTGCGCAGTTGCGGGAAGCGGCGCGCGGAAACGCGGTCGTGGTCGGCGTAGCGCACGCCGGTTTCAAGCGACTGGAATACGCCCTTATCGAGGCGGTACTCGGCGTCAAGCGCGAGGCTGTGTTCCTTGTCGGTGGTCTTGACGCCCGAGGCGGCACGGCCGGTCAGCACGTAGCCGCTGCCGTCGGCGTTCCGGCCAGGCACATTCGGGCCGGTGCCATGCCACTGGACGAACGGTGCGTCGTTCACACCCTGCAATGCATACGACACGCCGGTGCCGTAGCGGGTATAGGTCAGGCCCTGGTCAAGACCGGTCTGTCCCACGCCTTTAGTCATCGACGCCAGCGCCTTGATGGTCAGGTCGGCGTTGACGCGGTATTTGGCGTCCAGGTCGAGGAATGCGCTGCTCGACTTGGCACCGTCGCGGTACGCGCCTTCGGTCTCGCCGACATATTTCGGTGCCGTGCCTGCCGGGAACATGATGTCAGCGCTCTTGAGCACGCGCAGCTCGTGGCCGAACATGGTCGTCTCATTGACGATGACGGGATTGCGGATCTGGGCGTACACCGGGGTGGTGCCGGCCGGATTGGCGCCGCCTTGCGGGCCGTTGAGGCCTTTCAGCATGCTGAAGATGGCGCCGGCGTTCAGGCGGCCGAAGTTGTTCGCTTCCATTTCGGTGTGGAAGCCGGTCGCCGTGACGTCGAGGTCCTTGCTTGGCTTGAACTGCAGCGACACGAGGCCGCCCTTGCGGTCGCGTACACCCTCGACGTATTCCATGCTCATCGAGCCTGGGATGCGCACGCCGTTCAGGTCGGAGGCCTTGAGGCCGGTGCCTGCCAGCGATTCGTCGGTGATGCCCTTCATGGTCGCCGTGTTGATGACGTCCCAGCCGCTGCCGCCGGAATAGGCGAAGCGCGATGCCGAGTCGCGCCGCACGTAGCGCTTCTCGGCGAAGCCCTGGACGATCACGCCGAAGGTGTTGGCGTCGTTCTTCCAGTTAACCGTCGCGTTCATGTCCGGGGCTGTCTTGCCCGGCAGTTCCGCATGGGCCGCGCCGATGCTGACGACGCCGCCGAATTTTTCTTTCTGTGCCAGCGGCTTGCGGGTGGTCACGTTGATGGTGCCCGCCAGGCCCCCGTCGACGATATTGGCTTGGGCGGTCTTGTAGACCAGCGCCTGGTTCAATACGGACGACGGAATCAGCGACAGGCTGGTCGAGCGGCTGCTCGAGAGCTGGTCGCCGAAATACCAGTCGCCGCCGGAAACGGTGTGGCCGTTAAAGAGGATCAACGACATGTCCGGGTTGGTGCCGCGCATCGAGACCTTTTCGGCCTCGTCGTAGTCGGTACGCACGGCAACGCCGGCGAGGCGCTGCAGCGAGTCCGCCAGGTTCTTGTCCGGCATCTTGCCCACGTCTTCGGCGGTAATGACTTCAACGTTCGCCGTCGCGTTTTGCTTCACGGCCAGCGACTTGGCCATCGAGGCGCGGATACCCGTCACCTGGACCGTTTGCATGGTCTCGCCCGTGGCTTGCTGCTGCGCGAAGGCCGGCATTGCGGCCAGGCTCCAAAGCGCCATCGATACCGCGGCCGCTACCGGCTTCTGTTTGAACATCATCGTGATCTCTCCTGTTATATATGTATGCGTTGGCAGGACGTACCCTGCCATCAACGGGAGTATTCATGATTTGTGGAATGTTCGAAAATCACTTATGTTATTTCCTCCATAACCGCGGGGAATGACCGTAAGAAACAGAAGGTTATGCCCGGCCTAAACATTTTCATTGCCAAAAACCAGCGGCAACGGTTAGCGTGGAACTTTTCCTCATTTCTGGTCGACACAATGCGCCTCGTACCCCTGCTCTTTGCCGCCTCTTTCCTGGCCGGTTGCGCCACCCAGCCAATCCCTGCCAGCCAGCCGGCTGTCCCCGTTGCCGCGCCTGTTGCGCCCCAGGAAAAGCAGATTTACCAGATGACGCCGCAGGAAGTGCACCGCTACATCGGCGACATCCACCGTGCCGAACCGGACCTGCGCAAGCGTATCGCGGCCATCGCCCGGCGCAATATCGGGCAGCCCTACAAGCTGCACCTGCTGGGCGAATTCCCGTACGAGCTGCACGACTCGCTGCCGATGTTCAGCCTGGAAAACAGCGACTGCGTCGTCTTTGCCGAGCACACCTATGCGATGGCGCTGTCGAAGACCTGGGAAGAATTTTTCTGGATGTTGCAGCGTATACGCTACAAAGATGGCGTCATCGGGGTTGCCTCGCGAAATCATTACACCGAAGTGGACTGGAACCTGAACAACAACTGGTTAGTTTCCGACATCAGCCAGTCGCTGGCGGGCCCGTCGGGACCGACATATGACCTGACGGTCGACCGCGCGACGTTCCTGAAAACGCGCCACCAGACCGAGCGCAGCATTCCGGTGCAGAACAGCCGCGAATATTTCGTGCCGACCGAGGGCGTGGCCGGACTTGCCGCGCAGTTGCAGGACGGCGACCTGGTCAATGTGGTGTCGACCCGTGCCGGCAATTACTGGGTGTCGCACGTGGGACTGGTGGTGACCGGGCCCGGCGGCGAGCGCAAATTCCTGCACTCGGCCGAGCCGATGGTGCGCGAGGAGTCGTTCGATGCCTTCGTTGCCCGCGCCCGCGAGCGCGAGGAGCGCAACGCACGCGCGGGCAAGCATGGCCAGAAGCTGGCCGGCTTCAAGTTCCTGCGCCTGAACGACAACATCGTGGTGCCGCCTGCCGCGCCGCAGCCGCGCCCCGGGTTTGCTTCGGCCAACTGAGCTGCTGCTTCAGCCGCCTCAGTTCCACACCAGCCGGGCCTGGCGCAGCCATTCCTGGCGCTGCACATAGCCGGTCGTGCCGCCATTGATGCGGCGCGTGATCTGTTCAAGATCGTCGGCATCGGCCAGTTCGTTGCAGCCGCGGCTGGCCCACTCGCCGGCTGCAACGGCGAGGCACCATGCGGGCGAGAGCACCGCATCCGGATCGCTCACAAAATCAGGGCCGGACGGGACGCAGCGGCGTACCCGCCTGGTCGCCGCCGCGTAGTTCCCCTTCCCTGTCAGCTGCAATAGCCCGCGCCCGCGGTAGATGTAGCCATCCTGCGGTCCGGAGTTGCCCATGCGCCCGCCGTACACCTCGTTGGCCAGCTTGGGCGCGTTGTTGGCGTACGCCTCCGGATCGAGCGGGCCGTGCGGCCTGAAGCGCCACGGCCACACCTGCACCAGCCTGCGCGCGCTGTAGTTCAGGTTTTCGTATTCGCGGGTCAATCCGCCCGACTCATGCAGCAGCTGGGCCATGAAGTGCGCCACCCGCAGCGGCGAGTCGCTGATCGAAAAATCCTGCAGCATCCGGGCGCCGCCGTCGAACGCATCGCAGTATCCGGGACGGGCGCCGGGCGCCAGGAGGGTGATCTGCTCAAGGGTAACCGGGACGGCCATGGCATTTCTCCACGCTGAACTGCGTTCATCGTAGGCGGACGCGGCCACGGCGCATCCATCTGAATCAACTGACAACTATATAGCTGGCGCGACCATCGCCCTGGCATATAAGTCCCCCAATCCGCACACGACACGGAATACGTCAACGCCCGCGCGCCATGAGGACGCACCCGGAACTGTGACACAACATCGCGCTCAAAAAAACATCATTATTGAATTGAAGGCGCGACGCCCAATTTCCATATTGTATTTATTTTAATTTTGAAGATAACTATGTTCCGTATTAATTGATATACAGCGGAATAATTTCGCAGGTCAGCAATTGACCGCTATCAAACCGGTTACCCAAAGCGCATTCGATAATAAACTTACATCGCGATAAGTCATCTAAGCGCGCCAAATAACGAAAGAATATAGTTTCACCTGAGATATTAAAAAATTAATAGAACGCATATCCTCATATTAATAACAGTAAAAACAATCCAGAACGCGAT
>DASWSX010000075.1:0-19371 GCA_036402435.1 Telluria sp.
AAGGCGTCGGCGTCGAGGTGTTCCGCATCAAGGAGGACGTATGAACGCAGCAGTGATGGACGCGGTTGCCGACAAGGTCGGCTACGAGAACAACAAGCTGCACAAGCGCCTGTGCCGCCTGGTCGGCCAGGCCATCGGCGATTTCAACATGATCGAAGACGGCGACAAGGTCATGGTATGCCTGTCCGGCGGCAAGGACAGCTACGCGCTGCTCGACATCCTGATGACCTTGCGCGAGCGCGCGCCGATCAAGTTCGAACTGATCGCCGTGAACCTCGACCAGAAGCAGCCGAACTTCCCCGAGCATATCCTGCCGGCCTACCTGGAAAAACTGGGCATCCCGTTCCACATCGAGAACCAGGACACGTACAGCATCGTCAAGCGCCTGATCCCGGAAGGGAAGACCACCTGCTCGCTGTGCTCGCGCCTGCGCCGCGGCATTTTGTACCGCGTCGCCGACGAACTGGGCTGCAACAAGATCGCGCTGGGCCACCACCGCGATGACATCCTCGAGACCTTCTTCCTAAATATGTTCTTCGGCGGGAAGCTCAAGGGCATGCCGGCCAAGCTGGTGTCGGACGACGGCAAGCACATGGTGATCCGCCCGATGGCCTACGTGAAGGAAGCGGACACGACGCGCTACGCCGAGGTGAAGGGCTTCCCGATCATTCCATGCGACCTGTGCGGGTCGCAGGAAAACCTGCAGCGCAAGCAGATCAAGAACATGATGCGCGAGTGGGACAAAAAGACCCCGGGCCGCTGCGAGAACATTTTCTCGGCGCTGTCGACGGTGGTGCCGTCGCACCTGATGGACCGCGAGATGTTCGGGTTCGTGGACCTGAAGACGGATGGCGTGGCAAACCCGCTGGGCGATATCGCGTTCGACGAGGAGCCGTGCTCGACGCCTGCGACCGGGCTGGGGACGATCACCCTGCAGCGCGAATAAACTCAACGGCGCCGACGGCGCCGTTTTCACAAGCACGGAAAGCATCACCGCGTGCTGATTTCCCCCATGTTGCCACCGCGAGCAACGCCTGAACCACTGACCATGATCTGACTCCAACCAAACAGCGGCCGGAAATTACACGTCCCGGCAGCGCGCAATCGGTACGGAGAGCCATGGAACTTCATCGCACGAACGCGCACATCGTCGCCATGATGCTTGTGCTGGCGCTTGCTTTCGCAGGCTGCAAGCCCAACAAGGAACAGGGACAGGCCCAGCCGCCGGGTGGCGCCGGGCCGCCGCAGGTACTGGTCACGCCAGTTGTCGAGCGCACCGTCGAAGAGTTCGAAGAATTCAGCGCGCGCCTGGCTGCGGTCCAGCAGGTGGAGATACGGGCGCGCGTGGCCGGCACGCTTGAGCGCGTCCATTTTCGTGACGGCGAGTCGGTTCGCAAGGACGACTTGCTGTTCACGATCGACCCGCGCCCGTTCGCCGCCGAGGTTGCGCGCAACGCGGCCAGTGTGGCGGCGGCGCGTTCCCAGGCCAACCTGGCGCGCGCGCAGCTCGCCCGCGCCGAACAGTTACTGCCGATCCGGGCGATTTCCGAGCAGGAGGCCGACGAGCGCCGCGCCGCCGCGCAGAACGCGGGCAGTTCCCTGCGCGCCGCCGAGGCCGCGCTTGAAGCGGCGCGCCTGAATCTTGGCTTTACCCGCATCACCGCACCGATCAGCGGGCGCGCGTCGCGCACCGCCCTCACGGCTGGGAACCTGGTGAGCGTCAACGAGCCGGTGCTGACAACCATCGTGTCAACCGATCCGGTGTACGCCTACTTCGATGCCAGCGAGGCCGCATGGCTCAAGTACGGCCAGTCCGCGGCGGACAACACGGCGCCGGTCGTGCGGATGGGATTGTTCAATGAGCAGGGCTTTCCTCATACCGGCCGCATCGACTTCGTC
Source organism: Telluria sp. (assembly GCA_036402435.1). GTDB lineage: Bacteria > Pseudomonadota > Gammaproteobacteria > Burkholderiales > Burkholderiaceae_D > Telluria_A. Next base: position 1,900 of record DASWSX010000075.1, read on the forward strand.
GACAACCGGCTCAACCCGGGCACCGGCAGCATCCAGGTGCGGGCGGTGTTCAAGAACCCGGACGGGCGCTTCACGCCCGGGATGTCGGCGCGGGTGCGCGTGGGCGCCGGCAAGCCGTACCGGGCCACAGTGGTACCGGACCGCGCCATTACGACCGACCAGACCCGCAAGATCGTGCTGGTGGTTGGCCCCAAGGGGCTGGTCGAGCCGCGCGAAGTGAAGCCCGGCGCGCTGGTCAACGGCATGCGCGTGGTCGGCGGGGTCAGGCCGGGCGAGCAGATCGTCGTCGACGGCCTGCAGCGCGCCATGCCGGGGGCGCCGGTCACCCCGCAGGTCGTGTCCGTCGACGACCAGGGCCAGCCGTTGGTCAAGCCCGCCGCTGCGGCGGCGCCGGGCAAGGGTTGATGTGCGATGGATATCGCGCGCACGTTCATCGACCGGCCGCGCTTCGCTACCGTGCTGTCGATTTTCATTTTCCTGATCGGCGCGCTGTCGATCTTCCTGTTGCCGGTGTCGGAATATCCCGAGGTGGCTCCGCCACAAGTGGTCGTGCGCGCCCAGTTCCCCGGCGCCAATCCGCGCGTGATTGCCGAGACCGTGGCCTCGCCGCTGGAAGAACAGATCAGCGGCATCGACAACCTGCTGTACTACGAGAGCCAGTCATCCTCCGACGGCTCGATGAACCTGACCGTCACCTTCGGCATCGGCACCAATCCGGAGGTGGCCGAGACCGCGGTGCAGAACCGCATCAACCGCGCCCTGCCGCGCCTTCCCGAGATCGTGCGCCAGATCGGCGTCACGACGGAGAAGCAAGCGCCGAACCTGACCATGGTGGTGCACCTGCTCAGCCCCGACAACAGCCGCGACGCGCTCTACCTTCGCAACTATGGCCAGCTGCAGCTGCGCGACGAACTGCTGCGCATCGACGGCATGGGCAGCGTGCTGCTGTTCGGCGCAGGCGACTACGCGATGCGCATCTGGCTCAATCCGCAGCAACTGGCCGCGCGCGGGCTCACGCCCAACGACGTGGTGGCGGCGGTGCGCGAACAGAATGCCCAGGTGGCGGCAGGCGTGGTCGGCGCGCCGCCGGCGCCGCGCGGCAGCGAATTCGAACTGCCCATCAACACCAAGGGCCGCCTCTCGACCGTCGAGGAATTCGCCGACATCATCGTGCATTCCGATCCGGCCAGCGGCGCGCTGGTGCGCATCAAGGACATCGGCAGGGTCGAGATGAGCGCCAACACCTACGCGCTGCGCAGCCTGCTCAACAACAAGGAAGCGGCGGCCATCGCCATCTTCCAGGCGCCGGGCAGTAACGCGCTGGCGCTGTCGCAGGACGTGCGGCAGGTGATGGAACGGGCCAGCAAGTCATTCCCGCCCGGGGTGGCTTTCGACATCGTGTACGACCCGACCCGCTTCGTGCAGACGTCGATCGAAAAGGTGGTGGTCACGCTGATCGAGGCGGTGCTGCTGGTGGTGCTGGTGGTGATCCTGTTCCTGCAGACCTGGCGCGCGTCGATCATTCCGCTGCTGGCGGTGCCGGTGTCGATCATCGGCACCTTTGCGGTGCTGCTGGCGCTGGGCTTCTCGATTAACACGCTGACCCTGTTCGGCCTGGTGCTGGCGATCGGCATCGTGGTGGACGACGCCATCGTGGTGGTCGAAAACGTCGAGCGCAATATCGAAAACGGCCTGACCGCGCGCAACGCCACGGTCAAGGCGATGCATGAAGTGAGCGGCCCGATCATCGCCATCGCACTGGTGCTATGCGCGGTGTTCGTGCCGCTGGCGTTCGTGCCCGGCCTGTCGGGCCAGTTCTACCGCCAGTTTGCTGTCACCATCGCCATTTCCACGGTGATTTCGGCATTTAATTCGCTGACGCTGTCGCCGGCGCTCGCCGCGATCCTGCTGCGGCCGCACGACGCGCCCAAGGATCGTCTTACCCGGGGCCTGGACCGTGTCCTCGGGCCGCTGTTCCGCCGCTTCAACCGGGGCTTTCACCGCGCCGGCGAAAATTACGAGCGCGGCGTCATGCGCCTGCTGGGCCGCAAGCGGATCGCGATGCTGGTGTACCTGATGCTGCTTGGCGCCACCGCGCTGCTGTTCGCGCGGGTTCCGAGCGGCTTCGTGCCGGCGCCCGACAAGCAGTACCTGATCGGCATTGCCCAGTTGCCCGCGGGCGCCTCGCTGGAACGCACCGACGCGGTGATCAGGCGCATGAGCGACATCGCGCTGAAGGTGCCCGGCATCGTCGATGCGGTGGCATTTCCCGGCCTGTCGATCGCCGGATTCTCGGCCGCGCCGAACGAGGGCCTGGTGTTTTTCGGCCTGGCGCCGTTCGACGAACGGACCAGCGCCGACCTGTCGAAGGACGCGATCCTCGGCCGGGTCAACGGCGATATCCAGCAGATCCAGGGGGCGCGCATGTTTGTGGTGCCGCCCCCGGCGGTTGAAGGGGTGGGTACTGCCGGCGGCTTCAAGCTGCAGGTGCAGGACCGCGGCGGTCTGGGCGAACAGAGCTTGTACCAGGCGGTTTGGGGCACGCTCGGCCAGATCTATGCCAATCCCGATTCGCCGCTCGCGACCCCGTACTCGACCTACGACATCAACGTGCCGCAGTTACTGGCGGACGTCGACCGTACCAAGGCCAAGCAGATGGGGATGGCGCTGGGCGACATCTACGACGCGCTGCAGGTCAACCTTGGTTCGCTGTACGTGAACGACTTCACGCGCTTCGGCAAGACCTATCAGGTGATCGTGCAGGCCGATGCGCCGTTCCGCGCGGACGCCGACGACATCATGCGGATCGAGACGCGCAACCAGCAAGGGGAAATGGTCCCGCTCGGCGCGCTGGTCAAGGTCGAGCCCACCTTCGGACCGACCCGGGTGCCGCGCTACAACGGCGTGCCGTCGGCCGACATCAACGGCGCACCGAAGCCAGGCATCTCGAGCGGGCAGGCGGAAGCGGAAATGGAACGCCTGCTGGCCGGGCTTCCGCGCGGGATCAGCTACGAATGGACCGAACTGACCTACCAGGACCGCCTGACGCGCGACATCGGGCTTCCCGGCACCGGCGTGCGCATACCGACGCTGGCGGCGCTGCTGGCGCTGTCGCTGGTGCTGGTGGTACTGGTGCTGGCCGCCCAGTACGAGAGCTGGACCCTGCCGCTGGCAATCGTCGCCATTGTCCCGATGTGCACGCTGTCGGCGCTGTTCGGTGTCTGGCTGTCCAGCCTGCCGTTGTTCGGCCAGCCGGGCGACCTGAACATCTTCACCCAGGTGGCGCTCGTGGTACTGGTTGGGCTGGCCTGCAAGAACGCGATCCTGATTGTCGAATTCGCGAAAGACCTGGAACAAGAAGGGCGCGACACGCTCGCCGCGACGATCGAGGCAGCGCGCCTGCGGCTGCGCCCGATCCTGATGACGTCGATCGCATTCTGCGCCGGCGTCATTCCGCTGATTATGAGCAGCGGCGCCGGCAGTGAAATGCGGCGCGCGATGGGCATTGCCGTGTTTTCGGGAATGCTCGGCGTGACGGCCTTTGGCATTTTCCTGACCCCGGTGTTCTACATGCTGCTGCGCAGCAGCACGGCGCGAAGGCGCGCGCGCAAGGCGCAGGTGCTGGCAGAGATCGACGCCACTGCCCGGCCCTATCATCCGGGAGAGGAACCCGCAGCGCCCAGGGATACGCCCTGAAGCCAAGGTATTTACGCACACCCCGTTTCGTGCGCCGCGCGTTGACGCTGGCGCGCGCGGCAGCGATACTACTCCGACTTTGAAATGCCGAGCCCGGCTCATTGCAACCGTGGCCCGTCCTGCCCACCAGTTCCGGAGTATCGATGCCACCAGCCACAACCGCCCTGATCACCAACGACGCCGTCGTCCTTGGCATGCTTGCCGTTACCCTCGGCGCCGTCTTCTGGTCGTCCTCCCGGACCGGAGGCTTCTGGAAGAAGTTTTACACCTATGTGCCGGCGCTGCTGCTGTGCTACCTGATTCCCGCACTGTTCAACACGATGGGCCTGATCGACGGCAACGCGTCGAAGCTGTATCCGATGGCGCGCGACTACCTGCTGCCAAGCGCGCTGGTGCTGCTGTGTATCGCGATCGACTTCGGCGCCGTGGTGCGGCTCGGTCCGAAGGCGGTCATCATGTTCCTGACCGGGACCGCTGGCGTCATGCTGGGCGCACTGGTGTCGTACATGGCAATGAGCGTGATCCATCCCGAAACGGTGGCAGGCGACACCTGGCGCGGCATGACCACCGTGGCCGGTTCGTGGATCGGCGGCGGCGCCAACCAGGCGGCGATGAAGGAGGTGTTCGAAGTCGACGCGACGCTGTTCGGCCAGTTCGTCGCCGTTGACGTGCTGGTGGCAAACGTCTGGATGGCTGTGCTGCTGTTCCTGGCCAGCCGCTCGCAGGCGTTCGACCGCTGGACCGGCGCCGATCTCAGCGCGATCAACGAGCTGAAAACCAGCATCGAAAAATACCAGGCAGAGCACTCGCGCATTCCCACCCTGGCCGACGTGATGGTGATCGTCGCGATCGGGCTTGGCGTGACTGGCCTGTCGCACTTCCTCGCTGCGCCAACCGTGGCCTTTATTTCGTCGCTGCCGGCCGAGTGGCGCCTGCAGGACTACAGCCTGACTTCCGGGTTCTTCTGGATCGTGGTGTACGCCACCACCTTCGGACTGCTGCTCAGCTTCACGCGCGCGCGCAGCATGGAGGGCGCGGGCGCATCGACCATCGGCTCGGGGATGCTGTACATCCTGGTGGCAACCATCGGCATGCACATGGACCTGTCCGCGCTGCTCGAGAAGCCGTGGCTGTTCCTGCTTGGCCTGATCTGGATCAGCGTCCACGGCGGCCTGATGCTGCTGGTCGCGAAGCTGATCCGCGCGCCGCTGTTCTTCATGGCGGTCGGCTCGCAGGCCAACATCGGCGGCGCCGCGTCGGCGCCGGTGGTGGCATCGGCCTTCCACCCGGCGCTGGCGCCGGTTGGCGTGCTGCTGGCGGTGCTGGGATATGCCCTCGGCACCTACGGCGCCTACATCACCGGCCTGCTGCTGCGCGGCCTGGCAACCTGACCGGGTTTTACGGCGCCACGTTCGCGCGCAGCACCGGATACATGTTGTAGCGCTCATCCCACGACACGTGGCGCCTGGCGAAGAACTCCAAGCGCGCCTGCGGGCTCTTGGCGAACGCCGGGTCGGACTCGAGGCGTTTCCTGAACTCGGCTGCGACTGCCGGGTCGGCCGCCATTTGTTCGCGCGCGACGTCTTCGGCCACGTACTCTTCCATGTACTCTTTGCGTTCGAAGGCGTTATTGAAGCCGCCCCACGCCAGGATCGAGTCCGGCGCCTTCGGTTCGAACATCGCCATCACCAGGCGCGCCTTCGGTTGGGCGATCGGCACGAACAGCATGCCTTTGGCAAGCGTGCGCGACTCAGGCTTCCACGCGCCTTCCAGCGTCAGTCGCTGGTGCGCTTCGACTGAACCTGCGGCGAAGGTCGCCTTATCGGCGCGGAAGGTCTCGACATCCGCCGTGGCCGGTTTGACGAGCGTGCGGAAGGCGATGCCGTGCTGCTTCAGCTTGGCCGACACCATTGCAGCGTGTGCCGCAGGCACGATATAGCCGGCTTTTGGCGCGGTAACCTGCATGTCCGGCGCGATGTCGTCGCGCAGCGGCACAGTCCAGACCTGCGGCCTGGTTTCGTCGTAGCGCGTCATCAGGATGCCCGAGACATCCGATGGCGTGCGCGTGTAGGCGTAGCCGCGGAAGTCGATCATGCGGACCTTGTCCGTCGCCTTGTAGGTCATCGGCACTGTACTGCCGCCGAGGTTCGCCGCGCGGGCATCGGCTTCATACGCGGCCTTCTGCCATGCTTGTCCGTGCTGCGCTACCTGTGCCAGCACCGAGACCACGGTGTTTCGCGTCACGCGCACGCGGGTCGGGTAGTCCTTCCACGAGTGCGTCTCGACCAGCATCGCCAGGCGGTTCCGCAGCGGGAAGTAGCCGGTCGAGAAGCGCGGATCGGACACGCCATCGACGAACCCCGATTGCGGATTGTCGGTCTCGTGGAACGACATGTAGAACGCATGCGGCATCGAGCCCTGCTTCTCGATATCGGCCAGCACGTTGTCGCGCAGCGCCAGGCCCGCCTTGCGGAACTCGACATCGGCCGAATGCACCGGCTCGACCTGGATCGACACGTCATGTTCGAACTTGGCGCCGTTGGTCACGTGCAGGTCGATGTAGGCCAGCGGATCCCACGCGTTCACCAGCGCCAGCATCGCCTGCATCTCCGGCGCGTCGGCCTTGACGTAGTCGCGGTTCAGGTTGAAGTTCTGCGCCGTCGTGCGCCAGCCCATTTCGACCGGGCCGCGCTGGTTCGGGCGGTTCCATTCCTTGAAGCGCTCGTGGCCGTCGACGTTAAAGACCGGCACGAACAGCAGCACCTGCTTGTCGAGCGAACCGGGCGCCGCCCTATTTTCCAGCACCTCGCGCAGCGCCAGGAAGCCTGCGTCCTTGCCGTCGATCTCGCCGGCGTGGATGCCGCCCTGGACCAGCACCACCGGCAGGCCGCGCTGCTTTGCAGCCTGCGGCGTAAACGCGCCGCTGCGGGTGACGATCAGCGCTTTCATTGGACGGCCTTCAGGCGTGGTGCCGAAGTCGACGCACTTCACCTGCTTCGGATAGGCGCGCTGGAAGTCGGCGCACAGCTTGATCACTTCGTCATAGCGGCCGGTGCGCTGGAAGCCCGAACGCTCGGAGACCGTGGTCAGGTCAGGCGCGGCATGGGAAAGGGGAACAGCGGACAGAAGTGCAAGCAGTAACGCAGAACGAATCATCGACAAAGCTCCGGCAAGATGGTGGAAGGCAGCCGGAAATTATAGTCGCGTTTGCCGTCCCCGAGTGGATCGTCATTGACCTCGCATTGGCCGCAGCCTAACCTGTAAAGACACATGCGATGGGAGGCTAATATGAACGCCCAACAAAACAAGCAACTGGTCATCGAAGGCTACCAGCGCTTCCAGGAAAAGGATATCGAGGGAGTGCTGGAGCGTTTTGCCGACGACGTCGAATGGGTCGGACCCGAGCTCGACTGCGCTCCGTTCTCCGGGAATTACCACGGCAAAGATGAGGTCAGGCAGTTCTTCGTGGACTTGGACTCCGCCCAGGAAGCGACCCGGTTCGAGCCGACCGCATTCATTGCGGAGGATGACAAGGTCGCGGTGACCGGCACGGCCACCTGGCATGTGAAGTCAACCGGGCTCGATTACACCAGCCCGTGGGCCCATGTGTTCACGGTGCGCGACGGTAAGGTGACGCGGTTCGAGCAGTATGTGGACACCGCTGCTACCGAGCACGCCTACCGGCCGATGGCGGGTGCTCAAGCGCCGCAGCCAGGCGTGCGTCATTAAGCGAGCGCGTAATCGATTTCGTAGAAGTGCTGATTGCCCACGATGCTGAGGGTGAGTTTGCCGGAGATGCCGGTGAGCTCGCCCGTGCCTGAACCGGGAACGATGGTGATCGTCAGGTCATTGGCGCCGTTGTGCATGGTGCCGGCGTGCGCGAGGGCGAAGTCGCCTTGCATGCCGTTGAGGGCGCCGGAGACGTGTTCGATCGCGACGTAGGAGGCGGAACCGGCGGCAGGATTGCCGGCGGAGAGCATTTCGCCCTGGGCGGTGGCGACCAGTTCGCCGAAGTATTGTTTGTCCATCAGCATGCGGCCGACGCGGGCGCGGCCGGGTTCCGGTGGAGCGGGCTTGAGCTGGACTTCGAAGGCGCCTTTGGCTTGCATGGGGGGCTCATTTTATTGTTTGCAGTAGCTCATTGTAGGGCGGAAACGCGAAAGCGTCATCCGCCATCGCCTGCGTCTCGGTAACGCTTGCAATGGCGAATGACGCTTCGCTTTTCCGCCCTACTTTATTGGCTGGGCTTACGCTACGCGCGTAATCTCAATCGCTTTCCCGAAATCAGCCAGCAGCGAAGCTTCCTTCTCCTTGGCCGCCTTCAGGTGACGCTCCTTCACGTGGCCATAGCCGCGGATATCTTCCGGGATGCTCGCAATCGCCACCGCCTGCGACAGGTTCGTCGCATTCAGCTTCGGCAGCAAACCGCCCACCGTATTGCGGTACTCGGCGATCAAGGCGCGTTCCATCTTGCGCTCCGCCGTGTAGCCGAAGATGTCGAACATACCGCCGCGCAGGCCTTTCAGCTTGGCCAGCACGCCGAACGCCTTCATCATCCAAGGCCCGAACTCCTGCTTGATCAACTCGCCCTTGCTGTCGTGCTTTGCCAGCAGCGGCGGGGCCAGGTGGAACTTGACCTTGTAATCGCCTTCGAACATGCCCGCGATCTTTTCCTTGAATGCGCCGTCGGTGTACAGGCGCGCGACTTCATACTCGTCCTTGTACGCCATCAGCTTGTAGAAGTAGCGCGCGACAGCTTCGGTCAGGCGCGTGCCCTTGCCCAGCGCTTCTTCCTTCGCGCGCACCTGGTCGACGAACGACTTGTACTGCTGCGCATACGCCACGTCCTGGTAAGCCGTCAGCAGCTCGACGCGGCGGTTGATGATGTCGTCCAGCGTCTGCGTGCGCTTGAACTCGATGACCTTCGCAGGGGTGGTCAGTTTCGTGACCGACGCCAGGTCGTGCGCGGCGGTGCGGCCCCAGGTAAAGGCCGACTTGTTGAAGCCGACCGACACGCCATTGAGCTCGATCGCCTTGAGGATCGACGCTTCCGTCAGCGGCACGCGGCCTTTCTGGAAGGCGTAGCCGAGCATGAACATGTTGGTGGCGATCGAGTCGCCCATCAGCGCGGTGGCGATCTGGCCGGCGTCGACAAACTCCACGTTCGGCGCGCCGCACGCCTGCATGATGGCGCCCTTGGAGCCTTCGCCAGGGAACTGCCAGTCAGGGTTTTTCACGAACGCCGCGGTGGTGGCGCCGCTCGAATTGACGGCGGCCCAGGTGCGTCCTTCGCCCATGCGCGAAAGTGCATCGCGGCTGGCCGTGACGATCTGGTCGCAGCCGATCACCAGGTCGGCGCTGCCGGTGCCGACGCGGGTCGAGTGCAGGTCGGCCTGGTTGTTCGCCAGGCGAACGTGCGACATGACCGGGCCGCCCTTCTGGGCCAGGCCGCTCTGGTCGAGGACCAGCGCGCCCTTGCCTTCGACGTGGGCCGCCATCGCCAGGATCTGGCCGACGGTGACCACGCCGGTGCCGCCGATACCGGCTACCAGGATGCCGAACGGCGTCGCGACCGACGGAATGACAGGCGACGGCAGTACCGGAGGCGCCGCTTCCGTGGTGGCAGCCTTCTTCGGCTTCTTCAGCGCGCCGCCTTCGACCGTCACGAACGACGGGCAGAAACCGGAGACGCACGAGAAGTCCTTGTTGCAGGACGACTGGTTGACCTGGCGCTTGCGGCCCAGCTCAGTTTCCAGCGGCTCGATCGACAGGCAGTTCGACTTCACCGAGCAGTCGCCGCAGCCTTCGCACACGGCTTCGTTGATGACAGCGCGCTTGGCTGGGTCGGGATATTCGCCTTTCTTCCGGCGGCGGCGCTTCTCGGACGCGCAGGTCTGGTCGTAGATCATGGCCGACACGCCCGGCTTGTCGCGCAGTTCGCGCTGCACGTCCATCAGCTCGGAGCGGTGGCGCACCGTGACGCCTGGCGCCCAGTTGTAATCGGCCGGGTACTTTTCCGGCTCGTCGGTAACGACGATGATCGGGGTGACGCCTTCGGCCGCGATCTGGCGGCTGATCATGCCTGGATCGAGTTCACCATCGTGGTTCTGGCCGCCGGTCATCGCGACCGCGTCGTTGAACAGGATCTTGTAGGTGATGTTGACCTTGGCCGCCACCGCTGCGCGGATCGCCAGGATCCCGGAGTGGAAGTAGGTGCCGTCGCCGAGGTTGGTGAACACGTGCTTTTCGCTGGTGAACGGCGCCTGGCCGACCCAGGTGACGCCTTCTGCGCCCATGTGGGTGAAGGTCGAGGTCTCGCGGTCCATCCACAGCACCATGTAGTGGCAGCCGATGCCGGCCAGCGCGCGCGAGCCTTCCGGCACCTTGGTCGAGCTGTTGTGCGGGCAGCCGGAGCAGAAGTACGGGATGCGGTCGGTTTCCGGATTGGCTTTGGCCGGGATGTTCTTGAGGACCAGCTCCTTCGCCTCGAGGAAGGCGATGCGTTCCTTGACGCGCTGCTCGACCGGGTGGCCGGCGCTGTAGTGCGAAATGCGGCTGGCGATGGCGCGCGCGATCTGCGCCGGGCTCAGTTCATAGGTCGCCGGCAGCAGCCAGTCGCCGTGGCCGGTGTGGTTCTTGTTGTGCCATTCGCCGGTATCGTCGAACTTGCCGACCACGCGCGGACGTTCGCCGTCCGGCAGGTTGTACAGCTCTTCCTTCAGTGCGTACTCGAGCACCTGGCGCTTTTCTTCGACCACCAGGATCTCGTCGAGGCCGCGCGCGAATTCATGCACGCCTTCCGCTTCCAGCGGCCAGGTCATGCCGATCTTGTACAGGCGGATGCCGATGTCGGCCGCGGCCTGCTCGTCGATTCCAAGGTCCGCCAGCGCCTGGCGCGTGTCGAGGTAGGATTTGCCGGCGGTGATGATGCCGATCTTCGGCTTCGGGCTATCCCAGATGATCTTGTTGAGCTTATTGGCGCGCACGTAGGCCAGCGCGGCGTACCACTTGTAATTGTTCATCCGGACTTCCTGGTCCAGGATGGCGTCCGGCCAGCGGATGTTCAGGCCGCCCTCGGGCAGCACGAAGTCGGTAGGCAGTTCGATCTTGACGCGGTCCGGGTCGAAATCGACGACGGCGCCCGACTCGATGATGTCGGTCACGCACTTCATCGACACCCACAGGCCGGTGTAGCGGCTCATGGCCCAGGCGTGCAGGCCGTAGTCGATGTATTCCTGCACCGACGATGGATACAGGACCGGGATGCCGCATGCATTCAGGATGTGGTCGGACTGGTGCGCGGTGGACGACGATTTGGCCGCATGGTCATCGCCTGCCAAAATCAGCACGCCGCCATTCTTCGAGCTGCCCGCATTGTTACCGTGCTTGAAAACGTCGCCGCAGCGGTCCACGCCCGGGCCTTTGCCGTACCACATGGCGAATACGCCGTCGTAGTTGGCATCCTTGTACAGGTTGGTCTGCTGCGTGCCCCACACTGCCGTCGCGGCCAGGTCTTCGTTCATCCCCGGATGGAACTTGACGTGGTGCGCGTCGAGGTACTTCTTCGCCTTCACCGCCGTCATGTCGATGCTGGTCACTGGCGACCCGCGGTAGCCGGTGATGTAGCCAGCCGTGTTCAGGCCGGCCTTCAGGTCGCGCTCGCGCTGCATCATCGGCAGGCGGATCAGCGCCTGGGTGCCGGTCATGAAGGCGCGGCCGCGCTCAAGCGTCCATTTGTCGTCGAGCGAAATCTCGTGCGCCGGCTGTGGTTCCAGGGCCGAACGGTCTAGTGGTGCATTCATTGCGTGTCTCCGTAAATTGGTGCTGGTGCGGCTTTGGTTTAGCTTTTAAGCAGCCGTCTTGGCGGTCGTGTCGACCAGTACGCCGCGCTTGATCTGATCGAGTTCGATCGACTCGAACAGCGCGCGGAAATTACCTTCGCCGAAACCCTGGTCGCCCTTGCGCTGGATGATCTCGAAGAAGATCGGTCCGATCACGGTCTGGGTGAAGATCTGCAGCAGCAGTTCGCGCTCGGTCTCGTTGCTGTGGCCATCGACCAGGATGCGCAGGCGGCGCAGCTCTTCCAGGTTCTCGCCGTGGTTCGGCAAGCGGCGGTTGATCAGCTCATAGTAAGTCTCGATCGTGTCCTGGAACACGATGCCGGTATCGCGCATGCCCTGTACCGAGTGGTACACGTCGTCGGTGCCCAGCGCGATGTGCTGGATGCCTTCGCCGTGGTACTCGTCGAGGTACTCCGCGATCTGCGACTTGTCGTCCGACGACTCGTTGATCGGGATGCGGATTTTGCCGCATGGGGAAGTCATCGCCTTCGACTTCAGGCCGGTCAGCTTGCCCTCGATGTCGAAGTAGCGCACTTCGCGGAAGTTGAACAGCTGCTCGTAGAACTCGGCCCATTCCTTCATGCGGCCGCGGTGCACGTTGTGGGTCAGGTGATCGATGTAAGTCAGGCCATGGCCGACCGGGTTGGCGACCGCGCCAGGGATGGCGACGAAGTCGACGTCGTAGATGCTGATGTCGCCAATCGCGTTGGCCGGCACGCCGTCAGGGGCGCCCTTGCCGCGCCAGCGGTCGACGAAATAGATCAGCGAATCGCCCACGCCCTTGATGGCGGGGATGTTCAGCTCCATCGGGCCGGTCTTGTTATCGAAGCCCCACGCGCCCAGTTCGAGCGCGCGGCGGTAGGCGAAGGCGGCGTCCTTGACGCGGATTGCGATCGCGCACACCGAAGGACCGTGCTTGCGTGCGAAACGCTGCGCGAACGAATCCTTCTCGGCGTTGATGATGAAGTTGATGTCGCCCTGGCGATAGAGCGTGACGTCCTTGTGGCGGTGGCGGGCGATGGCGGTAAAGCCCATCTGTTCGAACAGCGCGCCGAGTGCTTTCGGGTCCGGAGCTGCGTACTCGACGAACTCGAAACCATCGGTCCCCATCGGGTTTTCCCAGGGCGTAAATTGCATGTTTGTCTCCTAGCGTTTTAGGCGACAAGTATAGTCCGGCACCCCCGGCATTAAATTTCAATCACTATCCCCCACGGGCCGTTTTGCGCAATAATATTGCGTGTAAATGCCGCAAATGGAGGATTTATGTCAAAAATAGAGCTGGATAAAACAGATCGCAAGATTCTTGCAATTTTGCAAGCCGATGGTCGCTTATCGAACCAGGACGTCGCGGACCAGGTCAGCCTGTCGCCCTCGCCCTGCCTGCGCAGGATCAAGCGCCTGGAGGAAACCGGCGTGATCCGCCAGTATGTCGCGCTGCTCGACCCGGCCAAGATCGGGCTGGGGCTGCTCGCGTACGTCAACGTCCGGCTGGAAAAGCACAGCGAGGTCGCGGCGAACGCGGCTGGCGCGCGGCGGCCGTCCGGATCGCCGCATACGGATTTTGCGCAATCGGTCGAGCACTGGCCCGAGGTGGTGGCCTGTTATGCGATGACGGGCGAGATGGATTACCTGCTGCGGGTGCACGTGGAGGACATGGACCACTTCTCGCGTTTCATGATGAAGACGCTGCTGTCGCACCCGGCGGTGGCCGACGTGAAGTCGAGCTTCGCGCTGCAACGAATCAAGGACACCACCGCCCTGCCGATTGTCTAGCAACAATGTTCTAAAATCGGGGACAGACCGGGCCACGCTGACCCCGATTTTGGAACATTGTCTGGGCTGACAACCTGGCCACTTCAAGGAGGCACCGTTGAAAACTTTCCTCGTACTGCTGGCACTTGCAGCGCAATCCGCAGCCGCTGATCCGCTAGGCCCGGCTGCAAAGGATATCGAGGGCGTCTACAAGCATCGCTTTATGAACGGCGTCATCACGCCGGGGGAGCAGCCCGGCGAGAAGGATACGTTCTACCAGGCGGAAGACATCCTGGAAATCGTCCGGCATGACGAGGAGCATATCTACTTCCGCGTGCGGCTCAACTATTACAACGGGCACATGTGCTCCCTGTACGGAATGGCGAGACACGAGGGCGGCAGTTTTGTTTTCCGCGAACGGGAACAGGATTCGGACGGAGGCGACCGATGCACGCTGACCATCACGCCGTCAAAGGAGGCAGTCATGCTGAATGACCGGGTGAGTCCGGCCGGCGGCGCTTCGTGCAGGAGTCATTGCGGGATACGCGGGAGCTTGTCGAACATTTCCATGCCCAACAAGTTGCGCCGCCCGATCCTGTACAAGGACCGCATCCTCAATTCGCAGGAATACAAGCACGCTGCCGAACAACTCGGGACGCGCCAGCCGGAGCCGGCCGGGAAGTAGATTCGCGCGAAAAGGACGCTCAGGGCGAGCCGGCGTGTCCCCGATGCTGACACTACTTTTTGGGAGAGAACCACTTCGCGGCTGCCCGGGCGTTAGCCTTCCACGTGTAGTCGATCGTCGCGAACTGCTCCTCGAGCGCTTCTTGCAGCATGCTCGCCGGGTTCGCCGGCAGCAGCCGCAGGTACGCGTCCGCTTCGCCATATTCGCGCTGGATTTCCATCCCGGCCTTGCGCGCGATCCGCATCATCACCTGGTTCGACGACAGGCAGTGCATGTACAAGGTGTCGACGTCCTGGTTGCGGCAGTGGATCGCGGCGCGTTCGAACAGCTTCGAGCCGATCCCCAGCCCACGCGCGGAACGCGATACCGACACGCCAAACTCCGCGACCTGGTCCTTGGTCGTGACGACCTTGCCGGGCGACTTTTCTTTCGGGGCGAACGCGAGGTGCCCGACCGCCACCAGCTTGAACACGCGGTTGTAGACGCCATAGACCATGTCGCGCTCGAAGTCGATCTTGGCCACATAGCTTTCCACCAGCTCGTCCGGCAGCACCGTGCCGAAGCGGAGCAGCCGGTCGTTGCTGTCCAGCGCGAGGAAGTGCTTGAGCATGCGGCGCCGGTCGCGCTCGTGCAATTCCTTGACCATCACCGTCCGCTTGCGCCTCTTGCGTTCCTCACCCGCATCCGCGCCGGCCTCAGGGGCGTCGCTTCCGCGGCTTAACGGATTCTTGAACAAGCCAACCATGGCATTTCCCCTGCTGTTTCCAGAATTATTGTGCACTGCACCAATAACTGCATTGTAGCCCAGTTTTTTTGCTTGGGTCGCAGCCTACCCCGCCGAAGTACGTTCGGCAGCGGCGCGCGCGATACTGCGCGGGTCGGGGCAGGAATCCCATTCGGCCTTCTCGCTGAGCGCGTAGCGCGACTTGCCGGCCTGCTTGGCGGCGTACATCGCCTGGTCGGCTTCAGCCAGCAGCGCGTTGGCCGCGCCTTCGACGCCCCAGTCCCCGCATGTGGAGCTGATGCCGATGCTGGCCGAGATGTTGACCGGATGCCCGCCCGCTTCCTTGATGCCGCCGATCGCCTCAAGCGCCAGTTTGGCCACGCGCTCGGCGCCATCGCGGCCGCTGACTTCCTCGAGCAGGATCACGAATTCGTCGCCGCCCAGGCGCGCCAGCACGTCTTCCTTGCGCAGCCTGCCCTGCACCCGCTCGGCCACCGCCTTCAGCACCAGGTCGCCAGTGGCGTGGCCCCAGGTGTCGTTGACGGCCTTGAAGCCGTCCAGGTCGATGAACATCACGACGACAATGGTGCCGCGGCGCGTGGCGCGCACCAGCGCATGGTCTAGCAGGCGCGTGAGCTGGGCGTAGTTGACCAGGCCGGTCAGCCCGTCGTGCAGCGCCAGCTGCTGCAGCTGGGCCGATTGCTCTTCGAGTTCGGCGGTGCGCTGCGCGACGCGCTGCTCCAGCGTTTCGTTCGCGGCCTGCAAGCTGCGGTTGACGACGCCGATGATCGTGTAGCTGCGGCGCAGGCGCCGCGCCACATAGACCAGCAGGATCAGCAGGATGCCTGAGTAAATGAACAGGAAAGTGCGGAAACGCTGCTTCTCGATCTGCCCCTGGTCGAAGGCCTTGTCGAACAGCCGCCCGAGCCGGTCCAGCGCTTCGGTCGTGCCCAGCCCCGCAATGCGCGCCTCCAGTTCATTTTCGAGCTGGCGGTTGCGCACGATGACGCGGGCGTGAAGGACGACGGCTTCGGCCGACTCGCGCACCGCCTGCGAAAAGGCGTTCTTCTGCTGGAGCGTGGCGGTGATGTCGTTTTCGATGCGCAGCGCCAGCGCCGGGTGGGGCGCGAGGTTGAAGCGCAGGATGTCGGTCAGCAGCGCATTGAGCGCGGCGTCCAGCGCCAGCACCGTCGTGGCGGGAACCGTGGCGCCGCCAATGCCGGTGACTTCGGTCTTCAGGTCCGTCACGGCAGGGGGAAAGTAGATCAGCGATTTGCGCAGTTGCGCGTTTTGCACCTTGAACTGTTCCACCAGCGCGGCCTTCTCGAACAGCGACCGGGCGACATCCCCGTACGCACGCTGGGCAGCGGCGCCGGGCGCCATGGTCAGCGCCGCGCCAAGCTGGTTTTGCAGCTCGCGCATGCGCGGCAGCGGCGCCGCCAGCGCAGCGTAATTGGTGTCGAGGCCAATGTGCGAGCGCAGGATGTTGACGGTCCATTCGGCGTCGAGCTTTTCCAGCTCGCGCAGGTTCAGCATCACGCGGTTCTGGGCCTCGATGTCGGCGGCCTGGGTGCGGTTGAACAGGTAGCCGAGAATTGCAGTCAGCGCGATCAGTAGCGCCGCGGCCGCAAGACGGCGCCGCGAGGTTCTCAGCATTGTTTCCTCCGTCTCTGGTGCGGTAACTCGAGCTCAGAGAATATCAGGATTGCATAAGCCGTTCCGCGCGACTTTGTAAGCATTAGTTTCCGCTTGGCAAGCGCAATGCGGAACGGACGGCAAGCACGCGGGCCGCGTGCACCGCTTCGGGGATGCGCGGCTTGTTGTCCGCATAACGCAGCGCGACGGCGCCGGCATCGACGGCGCGTGCGGCGCCCAGCGCGCGCAGCAGGTGCGCCGCCTGCGGGAAAGGCTTGTCGCGGAAGCTGACTTCGGCATTGCCGCGGCCGCGGAAATCGCACTCGGCGGCGCGCAGCATCTGTTCGAAGCGCTGCGGCTTGCGGAACGCGTCGCAGCGTTCGAACAGCGTCACCAGCGTGTTCGGACGCAGGATCGCCGCGCGGCTGACGTTACCGTGTTCGCGCGCCGTCATCAGCGCCAGCTCGCGGCAGTCGTTGGGCACCTTCAGGCGCCGGCACAGCTGGTCGATCAGCTTGAGCCCCAGCCCTTCGTGGCCGTGGTGGCTGGGCCACGACTCGGGCGGCGTGATGCCTTTGCCAAGGTCGTGCATCAGCGCGGCGAAGCGCACCTCGAGCTCGTAGCCGGCATCGGCGGCATAGTCGATCACCATGTTCATGTGGATGCCTGTGTCGACTTCAGGATGGTGCAGCGGGGGCTGCGGCACGCCCCAAAGCTTGTCCAGCTCCGGCATGATCCGCGCCAGCGCTCCGCAGCCGCGCAGCACGTCCAGCATGCGCGAAGGTTTCCGCTCCATCAGGCCGCGCGAAAGTTCCTGCCAGACCCGTTCGGGCACCAGCGCATCGACTTCGCCGTCGTCCACCATCTTGCGCATCAGGTCATTGGTTTCGGGCGCCACGCTGAACTCGGGGAAGCGCGCGGCAAAGCGCGCCACGCGCAGGATGCGCACCGGGTCTTCGCCGAATGCGCCCGAGACGTGGCGGAACACCTTGCGGCGTATGTCGTCCTGTCCGCCGAACGGATCGGTGAGGGTGCCGTCACCGGCGCGCGCGATCGCATTGATGGTGAGGTCGCGCCGCACCAGGTCGTCCTCAAGCGTGACGTCGGGCGAGGTGTGGAACACGAAGCCGCGGTAGCCG
>DASWSX010000076.1:0-18497 GCA_036402435.1 Telluria sp.
CAACAGCGACATGGTGCACCGCGTGTTCGAAGCGGTTGCCGAAATGACGGAGCGCGGCATCGATACCGCGCACGTATTAATCCAGTCGAACGGCGGCTATGTCAGCGACGGCCTGTGCCTGTATAACTTCCTGGCCAACTCGCCGATCAAGTTCGTGATGTACAACGGCGGCGCGGTCGCGTCGATCGCGGTCATTCTCTACCTGTCGGGGACCGAGCGCTACGCCAGCGAGACCGCGCGATTCATGGTGCATAAGTCGCACGCCACCGCGTCGCCTGGTGCACGCCCGGATGCGCTCAACATCATCGTCGAAGGTTTGCGTGCCGACGACGCGCGCACCGAGTCGATCCTGCGCAAGCACGTGACGCTGACGCCGGAACAGTGGGCGATCCACCAGTATTCGGACCTGCACCTGACCGCGCGCGATGCCGAGGCTGCCGGGGTGGTCAACGCCATCCGCGACTTTGCCCCGCCCAAGGGCTTCCACCTGCATAACATCTGAACGCAACCGGCCAAGCGCCGGTTTTTCTCGCCTGCGTTTTGCTGGCGCCCAAATGGAAAAGAGCCTGTCGACCGGATAACCGGGCGCAGACTCTTTCTTGGTGCTTCCTGTATGGCTACTGTGATGACGGAGCCCGGAAACCCGGCGCCGCCCAGCATACGACAGCGGGTTTAGCGCTTGTTGTCGTTTTTGTGGCTTTGACGGCCAGCTTCTGCGTGCTGCTCAGGCGTGCCGCCACGGGTGCCCCCGCCAGACGATGCCGAGTTCGATCCCGATCCGGCCGTTCCGGACTGGCGCGATGCGTCGTTCTTGTGGCTTTGACGCCCGGCTTCAACGTGCTGCTCGTGGGTGCCGCCCTGGTTGCCCGAACGCGAGCCCGACTGGTTGCCCGACTGCTGGCTGTCCGAACGCTGGTTGCCCGACTGCTGGCTGTCCGAACGCGAGCCCGACTGCTGGTTACCCGACTGCTTGTTGCCACCTTGGTTTTTCTGATTCGAGTTCATGTTCATTCCTTTTTAAAGTTGGAGATGCTGTGCTCGCCGGTTTGCAGGTGAGAAACGTTCTCATCTGCGTTTCCGGTGAAGCAATGATGCGATCCGCACTGTTGAATCGGTATCAGAACATTACTCGCACCCGTGTAGGAGATGCTCCTACAGGATCGCAACAACAATTGATCAGAATTCTTCCCAATCCACGTCCGGACGGGCAAGGCCGGCGCGCTTGGCGGCGGCTGGCGCGGGCTTGCGCGGCATCGCGGCGGCGGCAGGAATGACACGGGGGCGGCGCGCCGTTTCGGCACGCGGGGCCGGCTGCGGTTTGCCCGGATTGCTGGCAATCAGGTGAATCTGGGCCGGAGGGCGGGAGTTTTCCGCGTCGAGTACGAATGTACTGATGATGTGGCGCAGTGCGCCGGCCTGGTCCCGCATCGATGCGGCCGCCACGGCGGATGCCTCCACAAGTGCCGAGTTCTGCTGGGTCGCCTGGTCCATCGCGGCGATCGCCTGGTTGACCTGTTCGATGCCGCTGGTCTGCTCGGCGCTGGCCGAAGCGATTTCACCGATGATTTCCGTCACCCGCTTCACGCTGGCAACCACTTCATTCATCGTATTGCCGGCCTTGTCGACCAGCAGCGTGCCGGCGCTGACCTTGTCGACCGAATCGTCGATCAGTTCCTTGATTTCCCTGGCGGCGGCCGCGCTGCGCTGCGCCAGGTTACGTACTTCCGACGCCACCACCGCGAAGCCGCGGCCCTGTTCGCCGGCGCGCGCCGCTTCGACCGCCGCGTTCAGGGCCAGGATATTGGTCTGGAAAGCAATGCCGTCGATGACGCTGATGATCTCGGCGATCCGGCGCGACGAGTCATTAATCGACGCCATCGTGCCGACCACCGCCGAGACGACTTCGCCGCCCTTGACCGCTACCTCGGATGCCGACACCGCCAGCTTGCTGGCCTGGTGCGCGTGATCGGCGTTCTGCTTGACGGTGGAGGTCAGTTCTTCCATCGACGACGCAGTTTTTTCCAGCGCTGCCGCCTGCTGTTCGGTGCGCGCCGACAGGTCCATGCTGCTGGTGGCGATGGCGCCGGCGCCGCTTGAAATCGACTCTGAACCTGTACGCACGTCGACGATGACGCCGGCCAGCTTGTCGTTCATCTCCTGCATCATGCGCAGCAGCACGCCGTGTTCGCCGCCGACACCCTGTTCGATCCGGGTGCCGAGGTCGCCCGCCGCAACCCGCTGCGCCGCCAGCACGGCCGCATGGACCGGCCGCGCGACCTCGGCAGCCAGCCAGGCGGCGAGGGTGCCCGCCACGGCCAGGCCGGTGACGAAGAACGTCAGGCTCAGGTTGCGCGTCGAGCTGTAGCCGGATCGCAGCAATTCGGCCGCCTGCTCGCCGCCGGCAACGGCGCCGGGCCGCTGCAGTAGCTGGGCCGTGATTTCGCTCATCTGGCCGAGTTGCGCCAGCAGCCAGGCCGCCATGCCCACCCCGAGGAATAGCACGATGGCCAGGCAGGCATGGATCTTGAACGTTATGTCGAGGCTGCGGATGAATTTCATGTTGGCTCCCTTCTCGGTGGCAAGGCTGGGCGGACGATCATTCCCATGGTAAGCAAGTCCGAAATGCAACATTTGCGCGAGATCAAGCCGAGATGGCAACGGACCCGGCGGTATGGCGCGGGGAATCAAGCGAAAAATGCAGGAATCGTGGCAAATATGCATATTGGCTATTGCCATGTGGCAATAACCTGTCAAAATGGATTGATGATGGCGAGTCGAACAACGGCGGCAAAAAAACCCCAGGCATCTGGCGCCAGCGCGCGCCAGGACCTGATGGACAAGCTCGTCGGCGTTGTCACCAGTCACGTCAATGACAGCCTGATGGCGGTGGTCAACCGCATCGTCGCCGATTTGCTGGACGCCACGACCCCATTGGCGGGCGGCGGCGCGATGTTCCAGCGCGTCAAATCGGGCAACCTGCTCAAGGAAAACAGCTACGCGTTCTTCCATCTCGCCTGTACCGCGTTGTCTGACGCCGTCCGCAAGGAGCTTGCCGCGCTGGCGCCCGCGCCGGTCACGACGGCGGCATCCGTTCCGCTAAGCCTGGTACCGCTTGAAGAAATGGACAACCAGATCGCCTTCGATGCGATCAGCCGCCCGTTCGACGTGGCCTGCTCCGACGCGCTCGCCACGCTGAACGTGCGCCTCGGCCACATGCTGGGGCGCGACGCCCTGCGCATGAGCCAGAATCCATTCCGGCCGCAGGTGTTCCTGATGGCGCTGCAGCAGGCCTGGGTCGAGTTCGAGCCGGACACGGCCGGCCACGAACTGCTGCTGCCCCTGTTCAAGCCCGGCGTGCTGTTCGATTTCGCGCCCATGTACGAAGCGCTGAGCCTGGCCATGGTGCGCAAAGGCGTGCTGCCAGGGTCGGTCGACGCCTACCGCATCCAGAAAACCGACAATGCGGCGGCGGCCAAAGCGGCCCGTGCAGCGGAGAAGGCGGCCCTGTCGCGTCGCCTGCAGGAGTTCTTTGCCGGCGGCGCCGGCACGGGCGACCCGGACGACGGCATCCCCCTGATTCCTGATCTCCCATCCATGCCACAAGGTAACGGCGGGTGGCGGCCGAGCACCGCGGCCGGTTTTGATGCGCCCGCCGCAAGTGCCGCGATACCCACGCGGGGCGGCTTCGCTGAGGCTGCAGCTGGCGCCACTCGCGCCGCGTCCTCCAGTGTTCATGCCGCTGTGGGCGCTGCCACCCAGATCCCGACGGGCGGCCTGATTAACCTGCTGGGCGAGATGCAGAAACGCCTGCCGCAGATGCCAGCCGTGGCTCGCGGAGCAGATGAAGCGGCTGCGCACAACCTGTTCTACCTGCCGCGCCTGAAGCAAAGCCTGCCGCAGGGCAGCCTGTCGCGCGGCGATGAAAGCACGATCGACCTGCTGTCGCGCATTTTCGAAACAGTGTTCCTCGATGACAGCATTCCGTCGGAAATCCGCGACCTGATCCAGTACCTGCAGATCCCGGTGCTGAAAGCGGCGCTGTCGGACAAGAACTTCTTCTATGAGGAAGCGCACCCGGCGCGGCGCATGATCGACCTGCTGTCGCGCATGGGCTGGGAGCAGCGCAAAGGCGACGATGATCCGCTGTTCCAGGCGATGCGCCGCAATGTCGACCTGGTCGGACGCGACGCCAGCAAGGAGCAGGGCGCCTTCGCCGAGGCGGTGGCCGACCTGGAGGCGTCGATCGCCGCGGACGATACGGTGCTCGAAAGCGACATCGCGGCCCCGATCGCCGCCGCGCTCAGGCAGGAAAAGGCGGCCGAAGCGACGCGCTGCGCGAAAACGGCGGTGGCCATGCGCATTGGCGGCAACGGCGCGGTCGAGGTCGTTGAAACGTTCCTGGAGAATAAATGGACCACCGTGCTGACGGTGGCCTACACGGTGGAAGACGGCAAGCCCGGCGCGGTGGCGAATGCGACCCGCACCATGGACGACCTGCTGTGGAGCGTCAAGCCGAAGGTCACCACCGAGCAGCGCAAGGAGCTGATCGGCAAGCTGCCGGGGCTGTTGGCAACGCTGAACAAGTGGCTCGACGTGATCAAGTGGCAGGACGCCGACCGGCTGGAGTTTTTCGCGCGGCTGGCTGAGTGCCACGCCTCGATCGTGCGCGCGCCGCTCGACCTGTCGCCGGCGCGCCAGCTGGAGATCGCGGTGGAGGTGGCGCAGCAGGACGCCATCCGCCGCATCGAGAAGGAGCAGGCTGTGCTGGACCAGGAGGAGGGCGCCGACGATGCCGTGATGGCCGTTGACGGGCTCGAGCGCGGCATGTGGCTAGCGTTCGACCAGCCCGGCGGCGGCGCGCGCAAGGTGAAGCTGGCCTGGGTCAGCCCGCTGCGCAGCCTGTTCATTTTCTCTACCGGCGCGCGCCAGGAGGCGTTCTCGCTCTCCGGCGAGGCGCTGGCGCAGGCGTACCGCGAGGGCAGGGCGCGCGTGATCCAGGGCAGCGGCGTGGTCGCACGGGCCTTGTCCGAGGCGATGGCGGTGAACGACCCGTCGGCCGCGGCACTCAGCGCGTGACCCGCGCCTCCCTGTCAAAGTCCACCCGTCCGGGTGCTGTTATTGGCCGTTTTGCAAGCAACAGATGGTATGATGGAGACTTTCCGATCTTCGGGTAACCCATAGCCGAGCAAGGCGAAGAACAGTCAACAACGTGCGTCTATCTTCCATCAAATTGTCGGGATTTAAGTCTTTCGTCGATCCCACCAATTTCCAGGTCCCGGGTCAGCTGGTGGGCGTGGTCGGTCCAAACGGATGCGGCAAGTCGAATATCATCGACGCCGTGCGCTGGGTGCTGGGCGAATCGAAGGCGTCCGAGCTGCGCGGCGAGTCGATGCAGGACGTCATTTTCAATGGCTCCACGCACCGCAAGCCGGCCGGCCGCGCGTCGGTCGAACTGGTCTTCGACAACAATGACGGCAAGGCCGCAGGCCAATGGGGCCAGTATGCCGAGATCGCGGTCAAGCGCACGCTGACGCGCGACGGCACCTCCACCTACTACATCAACGGCCAGCCAGTGCGCCGGCGCGACATCCAGGACATCTTCCTCGGCACCGGCCTCGGTCCGCGCGCCTACGCCATCATCGGCCAGGGCATGATCTCGCGGATCATCGAGTCGCGCCCTGAAGAGCTGCGCGTGTTCCTCGAAGAAGCCGCCGGCGTCTCGAAGTACAAGGAGCGCCGGCGCGAAACCGAAAACCGCCTGAACGACACGCGCGAAAACCTGCTGCGGGTCGAAGACATCCTGCGCGAGCTGAACGCCAACCTCGAAAAGCTCGAGGCGCAGGCGGTCGTGGCCAACAAGTTCCACACGCTGCAGGGCGACCAGGAAGAGAAGCAGAAGCTCCTCTGGCTGCTGCGCAAGAACGAAGCGAAGGCCGAGCAGACCAGGTACTTCCGCGAGATGGAGCAGGCCCAGACCGACCTCGAAGAACAGACCGCCAAGCTGCGCCACGTCGAACTGGACCTCGAGCGCATGCGCCAGGCCCACTTCGCGGTCGGCGACCGCCTGCATACGGCACAAGGCCACCTGTACCAGACCAACTCGGAAATCGGCAGCCTGGAAGCGCAGATCAAGTTCGTCATCGAATCGCGTTCGCGCCTGCAGAACCAGATCGGCACCCTGACCGCGCAGCGCAACCAGTGGCAGGCGCAGGGCCAGGAATACCAGGAGCAGATCGAGGAAGCCGAATACCTGCTGGAAGAGCTGGGCGGGCGGGTCGAGCAGTCGCAGATGTCGGCCGAGGCGCAGAACGAGCGCCTTCCGTCGCTGGAAGCTGCCTGGCGCGAGGCGCAGGAAAAGACCACGCTGTCGCGCCAGAAGATCATGCAGGCGCAGCAACAGATCGAGCTGTCGTCGGCGCACCAGCGCAACGCCTCGAACATCCTGCAAGGCCTGGCCACGCGCCGCGAGCGCCTGCAGCAGGAAAAGAATGGCCTTAACCTGCCGGACAGCAGCCACCTCGCCAACCTCAAGCTGCAGCTCGAGGAAAAGCAGCAGGCGCTGGAAGAGCAGACGATGATGCTCGAGGAAGCCGCCGAGCAGCAGCAGCGCGTCGAGGAAGAACGTTCGGCCGCACAGGCCCAGGTGAATGCCGAAAGCGCGGCCAACGCGCAGCTGGAAGCGCGCCTGTCGGCGCTCAAGCAGCTGCAGGAGCGGGTCCAGACGCAGGGCAAGGTCCAGCCGTGGCTGCAGAAGCACGAACTCGACGGCCTGCCGCGCCTGTGGCAGAAACTGCACATCGAGCAGGGCTGGGAAACCGCGATGGAAGCGGTGCTGCGCGAACGCACCGGCGCGCTCGAGATGTCGAACATCGACTGGGCCAAGGCCTTTTTCAGCGATTCGCCACCGGCGAAGCTGGCGCTGTACGCCCCGACCCTGGAGCATGCGGCGTCGCCTTCCGAGGTCAATGGACTCAAGCCGTTCGCCAACCTCCTGAAGCTGAACGAAACCGGCCTGCGCGGCCTGCTGCACGACTGGCTGCACAATGTGTTCGCGGCCGAAGACACCGCAACCGCGTTCGCAGAGCGCGGCAAGCTGCCGATGGGAGGCTCGTTCATCACGCGCCAGGGCCACGTCGTCACCAAATCAAGCGTGCGTTTCTACGCGGCCGACGCGGAGCAGGACGGCATGCTCGCGCGCCAGCAGGAAATCGAAAACATCACGCGCCAGCTGCGCGCGCAGGCGATGCTGGCCGACGAGGCGCGCGCCCGTTCGGTACGCGCCGACGCCGCAGCGTCCGACCTGGCGCGCCGCCTGCAGGACTCGCGCCAGCGCATGGCGTCGCTGACGCAGTCGGTGCATGGTTTGCAGATCGAGGTCGTCAAGCAATCTGAAGTCGAAGCGCGCTTCAACCAGCGCAGCACGCAGATCGCAACCGACCTGGCCGAGATCGCAGCGCAGGAAGAAGAGCAGCAGCAGATCCAGGCCGAGGCCGAGGAAAAATTCGAACAGCTCGATATGGAACTGGCCGAACTGCAGGGCGCGCACGAAGACGGACAAACCGTGTTCCTCGAAAAGGAACAGGCCCTGGCCGATGCGCGCCAGCAGCTGCGCGAACTGGAACGCGCGGCACAGGAGGCGCAGTTCGCAGAGAAGTCACAGCGCAGCAAGATCGAGGAACTGCGCCGCAATATCGCCACCGCCACCCAGCAGGCCTCGCAAGTCGGCGAAAGCATCGAGATCGGCCAACAGGAACTGGAGTCGCTCGAATCTGGCGCGGCCAACGACGGCCTGCAGGACCTGCTCGAGCGCCGCACCAGCCAGGAACGCGCGCTGGCCGATGCGCGCCATGAACTGGACCAGATCACGCAGCAGCTGCGCGGGGCCGAGGAAGCGCGCATGTCGGCCGAGCGCAGCTTGCAGCCGCAGCGCGACAAGATCACCGAGATGCAGCTCAAGGAACAGGCCGCGCGCCTGAACCAGGAGCAGTTCGACGAGGCGCTCAAGGCGGTGCAAGCCGACGAAGCGGCACTGACCGAAAAGCTCCATCCGGATATGAAGGCGTCCTACCTGCAGGGCGAGGTGACGCGCCTGACCAACGCCATCACGGCGCTTGGCGCGGTCAACCTGGCGGCGCTCGACGAGCTGGCGCAGGCGTCGGAGCGCAAGAACTTCCTCGACTCGCAGAACGCCGACCTGACCGAGGCGATCAACACGCTGGAGGACGCGATCCACAAGATCGACAAGGAGACGCGCGACCTGCTGCAGGACACGTTCGACAAGGTCAACCATCATTTCTCCGAGCTGTTCCCGATCCTGTTCGGCGGCGGTAACGCCAAGCTGGTCATGACGGGCGACGAGATCCTCGACTCCGGCGTGCAGGTGATGGCGCAGCCGCCGGGCAAAAAGAACGCGACCATCCACCTGCTGTCGGGCGGCGAGAAAGCCCTGACCGCGACAGCGCTGGTGTTCTCGATGTTCCGCCTGAATCCCGCGCCATTCTGCCTGCTGGACGAGGTCGACGCGCCGCTCGACGACGCGAACACCGAACGCTTCTGCCGGATGGTCAAGCGGATGTCCGAACATACTCAATTCCTTTTCATCTCGCATAACAAGATTGCGATGGAAATGGCCAATCAACTGATCGGTGTGACGATGCAGGAACAAGGTGTATCGCGCATTGTGGCGGTGGACATGGAGTCCGCCGCGAATTTCGCTACTGAGGCCCAAGCAGCATGACAGATCTTCAAGTAAGCCTTCTGGCCGCTGGCGGCGTGTTTATCGCCGGCGTGTTCACATACAACAAATGGCAGGAGCACAAGGCCAAGAAAACCGTCGAGCGCGCGTTCGCGACCGACCACGACGACGTGCTGATGGGCGGCGGGGAATCGCGCCATGAACCGTCGTTCGACCTTGGCCTGAGCCCGATTCCGGGCGCCGCTTCAGGCGCTGGCTTTGACGCCGACCCATCGGGCGCTGCGCCGGTGGACGACTTCGCGCCGATCGCCGCAGCCCAGGCCCCGGTTGGCCCGGATGGCCTGACTCCTGCCGCCGAACTGGCCAACACGCTGGTCGACCCGCTGATCGACTGCCTGATCCCGCTGGCGCTGGAGATCGCGGTCCGCGGCGACAAGATCCTGCCGGTGCTGCAAACGCTGCGCCACGTTGGCAACAAGCCGGTGCACTTCATCGGCCTGCATGTCAACGGCGACTGGGAACCAATCACGCACGGCGGCGTGTACACCAAGCTGCAGGCTGGCGTGCAGATGGCCAGCCGCACCACCGCGCTCAACGAACTCGAATACTCCGAACTGGTGACGCGCCTGCGCGCGCTGGCCGATGAAATCGGCGCTGAGCCGGAGATCCCTGACATGATCGAAGTCATGGGCGAATCGCGCACGCTGCACCGCTTTGTCTCCGGCCACGACGCCCAGCTGGGCGTGAACCTGATGTCGAACGGCGCCCCGTGGTCGATGACGACCCTGATCGGTGCGCTGGAAAAGCAGGGTTTCGACGTACGTCCGGACGGCCGCTTTGCAATGCCGGACGGCGAGGGCGGCATCCTGTTCACGCTGTCGACCAACGTGACGCTCGGCGCCGACACCACGTCGCGCCTGACGCTGCTGCTGGACGTGCCATGCGTGGCTCCCGCCCGCGGCGGCTTCAACGCGATGGTCAACTGCGCCAAGCAGCTGATGGAACGTCTTGACTGCACCATCGTCGACGACTTCGACCAGCCGCTGACCGACGAGGCGCTGGCGGGTATCAACGAGCAGGTGCTCGAGTTCTACCAGGAGATGGATGCGGCCGACATTCCTGCCGGGTCAACCCGCGCGATGCGCCTGTTCAGCTAAGGGCAAGCCTATCGTGACGACTGACGCAAACAGCGGCTACCTGGAGCGGATGCAGTGGCTGACCAGTGAACTGAACCGGCACATCTTTGCGTACCACGTGCAGGACGCGCCGACGATTCCTGACGCCGAGTACGACAAGCTTTTCCGCGAACTGCAGGAGCTGGAAGCGGCGCATCCCGAGGCGGTATCGGTCGATTCGCCGACCTACCGCGTCGGCGCGGCCCCGATCCCCGAATTCAGGCAGGTCACCCACACGGTGCCGATGCTGTCGCTGAATAACGGCTTTTCGGACGAGGACGTCGAGAACTTCGACCGCCGCGTGCGCGAAGGCCTGGGCGACGTGCAGGTCGAATACGCAAGTGAACTGAAGTTCGACGGGCTGGCGATCAGCCTGCGCTTTGAGGACGGCGTGTTCGTGCAGGCCGCCACGCGCGGCGATGGCGCCACTGGCGAAGACGTCACGACCAACATCCGCACCATCCGCGCGATCCCGCTGCGCCTGCACGGCGCTTCGGTGCCGAAGGTGCTCGAAGTGCGCGGCGAAGTGCTGATGTACAAAGCCGATTTCGCCAGGCTAAATGCGCGCCAGCGCGACGCCGGCCAGAAGGAATTCGCCAATCCGCGCAATGCGGCTGCGGGCAGTCTGCGCCAGCTCGACTCGCGCATCACGGCGACGCGCAACCTGCGCTTCTTCGCGTATGGCGTCGGCGCGCTGGAAGGCGTTGCGATGCCCGATTCGCATTCGAAACTGCTCGACTGGTACAACGAGCTCGGGCTGCCGGTGTGCGCCGAGCGCGCGGTCGTGCCGGGCCTGGAGGGCATGCTTGCGTTCTACCGCGACATCGGCAAGCGCCGCGCCAGCCTGCCATACGAAATCGACGGCGTCGTTTACAAGGTCAATGCGATCGAGGACCAGCAACAGCTTGGCTTCGTGTCGCGCGCACCGCGTTTTGCGCTGGCCCACAAGTTCCCGGCCGAGGAAGCGCTGACGCAGGTGCAGGACATCGAAGTCCAGGTGGGCCGCACCGGAGCCATTACGCCAGTGGCGCGGCTGGTGCCGGTATTCGTCGGCGGCGTGAACGTGATGAACGCCACGCTGCACAACGAAGACGAGGTGCGCCGCAAGGACATCCGCATCGGCGACACGGTGATCGTCCGGCGCGCTGGCGACGTGATTCCCGAGGTGGTGGCACACGTGCCTGAACGGCGGCCTGCCGATGCACGCGAGTTCGTCATGCCTGCCAACTGCCCGGTATGCGGCTCGCCGATCGTGAAGCCTGAGGATGAGGCAATCGCGCGCTGCTCCGGCGGCTGGACCCATTGCAGCGCCCAGCGCAAGGGAGGCTTGATGCACTTCGTGTCGCGCCGCGCGATCGATGTCGAAGGCATGGGCGACCAGCTGATAGAACAGCTGGTGGACAAAGGAGTGGTCAAGACCGCCGCGGACCTGTACCGGCTCGACATGGAGCGCCTGCGCGCACTCGACCGCATGGCGACCAAGTCGGCGCAGAACGTGCTCGACGCGCTTGAGAAATCGAAGCACACCACATTGGCGCGCTTTATTTACTCGCTCGGCATCCGCCACGTCGGCGAATCGACCGCCAAGGCGCTGGCGCAGCACTTCGGCAGCATCGACGCGCTGCTTCACGCCGCGACGTGGGAGAATGGCATCCAGCTGCTTGACGTGGCCGATGTCGGGCCGGTGGTGGCGCGTTCGATTGCCGACTTCCTGTCCGACGAGGACAACCGCGCGCTGGTAGCACAGCTGCGCGAAGCAGGGATGACCTGGAAAGAGGGCGCGCATTCGATGGCGAAGTCCGACAGCGCATTGGCCGGCAAGACGTTCGTGCTGACCGGTACGCTGCCAACGCTCAGCCGCGACGAAGCCGCAGCGATGATTGAAGCCGCGGGCGGCAAGGTGTCGGGCTCTGTGTCGAAGAAGACCTCATACGTCGTAGCCGGCGCCGACGCAGGCAGCAAACTGGCCAAGGCACAGGAACTGGGCATCGCGCTGCTCGACGAAGCCGCCTTGCAGGCCCTGCTCGAATCGTCCAGCGGCGCGGCCGCATAAAATATTTAGAAGAGGTGCAGGATGCAACGCATCAGAAAAGCGGTATTCCCGGTTGCCGGCCTTGGCAGCCGCTTCCTGCCCGCCACCAAGGCGCAACCGAAGGAGATGCTGCCGATCGTCGACAAGCCGCTGATCCAGTACGCGGTCGAAGAGGCTGTCGCGGCAGGCATCACCGAAATGATCTTCATCACGGGCCGTAACAAGCGCGCGATCGAAGACCATTTCGACAAGGCGTACGAGCTCGAAGCCGAACTCGAAGCGGCCGGCAAGGCACAGCTGCTGGAGCTTGTCCGCGGCGTGATCCCGAAGAACATCACCTGCATCTATATCCGCCAGTCCGAGCCGCTTGGGCTTGGCCATGCGGTGCTGTGCGCGCGCCCGGTGGTCGGCAACGAGCCATTCGCGGTGCTGCTGGCGGACGACTTCATGGACACCGGCCCGGCCGACAAGCCGGTGCTGGCGCAGATGACGGAGCTGTACGATTACGAGAAGTGCAGCGTGCTGGCGGTGCAGGACGTCCCGCGCGAAAACACGCGCCAGTACGGCATCGTCAGCTCGTCCCCGTACCGGCCCGACATCGAGCTGGTGTCAGGCATCGTCGAAAAGCCGCAGCCGGACGTCGCGCCATCGACGCTGGCCGTGGTGGGCCGGTATGTACTCACCGGCCGCATCTTCGACTTCCTTGAGAACCTGGGCACGGGCGCTGGCGGCGAGATCCAGCTCACCGACGGCATCGCAGCGCTGATGGAAGCGGAGCGGGTGCTGGCCTACCGCTATGCCGGCCAGCGCTACGACTGCGGCTCAAAGCTTGGCTACCTGAAGGCGATGACCGCGATGGGGCTCAAACACCCCGAGACGGGCGAAGGCCTGCGCCAGTTCCTCAACGATGTCTGTGGAAGGCTTGAACCGAAATGACAGTCCGTGAAATCCTGAAAATGGGCGATCCGCGCCTGCTGCGCGTCGCCGAACCGGTGCGCGAGTTCGACACGCCGGAGCTGCACGCGCTGATCGCCGACATGTTCGACACCATGCACGATGCAGATGGCGCAGGCCTGGCGGCGCCGCAGATCGGCGTCAACCTGCAGCTGGTAATCTATGGCTTCAAACAGAACACGCGCTACCCGGACGCGCCGCAGGTTCCGGAAACGGTGCTGATCAATCCTGTGCTGACGCCGCTGTCCGACGAGAAGGACGATGCGTTCGAAGGCTGCCTCTCGGTGCCTGGTTTGCGTGGTCTGGTACCGCGTTTCAGCCAGCTTCGTTACGAAGGCATCGACCAGTTCGGCAACAAGATCAGCCGCGATGTCGATGGCTTCCACGCGCGCGTGGTGCAGCACGAGGTGGATCACCTGCTGGGCATCCTGTATCCGATGCGGATCACCGATTTCTCGCAATTCGGCTACACCGAAGTGATGTTCCCGGACCTCGATCCCAACCACGACGACTGATCAAAGCATGATGAAGAAAATCGCCACTGCGGTGGCATTGCTGCTGTGCGCGCAGGCACAGGCAGAGGAACAGGACAGTGGCAAGCGCAGCGAACTGTGGCTTGCTACCGGATTCGCAACCTACCACTTCCAGAGCGATAAAAACCTGAACGGGCGAAATCCCGGCGTCGGGGTTGAGTACCGGTTCACCGACGAGATGGCGGTGACGGCGGGGCGCTTTTATAACAGCGACCGCGAACATTCGAAGTATGTGGGCTTGTACTACCAGCCGTGGACCTATGCTGGCGTGAAGCTGGGCGCGGTGGTGGCAGCGTTCGACGGATATCCGAACATGCGCGATGGCGGATGGTTCCCGGCCTTGATCCCGGCCGCGACGTATGAATACAAGCGAGTGGGTGTCAACCTGGCGGTGATCCCGACGTACAAGAACCGCTTGCACGGCGGGATATCGCTGCAGCTGAAGTTCCGGCTGTTCTGAAATCGGCGGATGCGCGCTTTTCCGCCGTACGAATACCCCGGCTGGCGTAGGGCGGATAAGCGCGCCAGCGCGCATCCGCCGAACCCGTTAATTAGCGCAGGTGCTTCTTGAAGAAGTCGTAAGTGCGCTGGTTCGCCTGCTTCGCCGAGGCCGCGTCGTAGTGAACCCCGCGGTGCCGCGCGAACGCGTGATTCTGGCCCGCATACGTGTAGACGGTGATGTTCGGTTGCGATTCCGCCACCTTCACGATTTTTTCGCGCGCGGGTGCTGGAATGTATTCGTCCTCTTCGCCCAGGTGCATGATCATCGGGCATGACACCGACTTCATCTCGGCCACATGCTGGTCGGTCCCACCGCCGTAGTAAGCCGCAGCAGCATCCGGATCCTTGCGCGCAGCGGTAAGGAACGTCATCAGTCCGCCCAGGCAGAAGCCCATCACGCCAACCTTGCCGTTCGCGCCCTTGTAGCCGCGTGCGGTCTTCAGCGCTGCACCGATGTCCTCGACGCCTTTTTCGACGTCGAACGCCTTGTAAAAGGCCATCGCCTGCTTCCATTCTTCTTCACTCTGGTCGGTCAGTTCGACGCCAGGCTGCATGCGCCAGAAAAGGTCCGGACAGATCGCAATGAATCCCTGTTCGGCCAGCTGGTCGCAGGTCTCGCGCAGGTCGGCGTTGATGCCGAAGATTTCTTGGATGACGACAATCGCCGGGGCCGGCGTGGCAGTTGGCTTGGCAACGTAAGCGCCGAAACTGCCGTCCGGCGTGTCGATCATGATGCGTTCATTCATCGTGCTCTCCTTTTTCTGGTTGGTGGACTCCGGCCATTCTGGCACATTCGTACGACAGCGGCGTAACGTGTGGCGCATTTCAATGCTCCTTGTCAGCAGCGCGGACACCAGACGCTCGCGGAACCGACGAGGATAAAGAAAGCTGCATTGATCCGTTGTACTGGAATAACAACTGGGTAGACGTGACGCACCCGAAAATGTTCACCGCAACCGACTGACATGACGAACGAAGAAAGTCGTCATCGCCGAACGCACCGATACTATCGAGAGAAGAGGCTATGATGTGCAATGTCAGGGGCCTCTTTTTTTGATTGATTATTCAGGAGCGAAAGTATGGAAGATCCACTTAAGTCGGCAAAAGCGAGTGTGGCGCTGGTAAGTGACATCATCAAGGCTGCTGGTGACAACCCCAATGTTAGGGAAGCGGGAAATAACCTTGGTCAGGCCGCACTAACGCTGACTAAGACTATCAATAATGTGCTCCTGCCACTCGCCGCACTCAACTTTGCAGTCGAAAAAGCCCGTGTGTATTTTGACACTAAGTTCGCTTTGGAGCTGGCAGAGAAAGCCTCAAAAATTCCTCCCAAAGACATTGTGGAACCAAAGGCTACTATTGCCGGGCCTGCTCTTCAAGGGTTGGCGTTCAGCCATGAGGAGAAGTCATTGCGGGACATGTACTTGAATCTTCTCGCGACAGCGATGGACGGACGTCTAGCAATCGAAGCCCACCCCGCGTTTGTTGAGATAATTAAACAGCTAGACGGTGAAGAGGCACGTTTGCTGCCAGAATTCCTCCAACCTGATACGTTCGTGGCTATCGCCCAAGTCCGCGAGACAAACTCATACGGGCATGGGTACGCGATTGTGTCGAATTACTTAGTCAACTTCAAGGAAAATGGTGAACCAGTTCTGGTCCCACGAGGGGCCGCGATGGTTGATAATTGGATACGCTTGGGACTTCTAAAGGCCGACTACGAGAGGCACCTGATCGCATCGCATGACAACTACCATTGGGTCGAGACGCGGCCCGAGTACAAGGACTTGCTTGAGCAGGCAAGGATCTCAAATTGTACTCTCAGCTATGAAAAAGGTATGATCTGGCGGACCGCATTTGGAGCGCAGTTTGCCCACGCGGTAGGGATGCAAGGCGAGCACTAGGCTGCGCGAAACCATTGTTCAGTTTAGGACCTAATGTAAAAGGTCGCGAAGCCCCCGACCCCGAATGATCTTGTAACCATCTGTGCAATTTTGCTATCAGGGTGGCCGCGCAAATCTTTCTATAGTTGCTAAGAAAAGTGCTGATGCCACTGTCAAAATAGCGTGGGCCCGCCTCTCCATCGATCCAGCAGACGTGCTTTGTAATGGCGAAAGTGCGGATAACCAGGCGCTGGTAAATAGACGCGATACAGGCAGGTGTCGAGTATGGGGCCTACGCCTGACTGTCTTCGTCTTAACGCTTCACTTCTCCGAACGCCTCACCCTTGTTCCACGTCGGCATGGCCGGCGAATTCGCCACCTCATAGCCGAGGTTAAGCGTGAACTGCGCCTGCTGCACCATCCCCGACAAGTCCCATGACGGGCTGTACTCGTCGCTGACCTGGTGGTAGTGGTTGGTGAAGCCGACCATCTTCTGGCTGGATGCGGCATGGTCATGCTCGAAGTCGAACGAGCCGTCGCCCGAGAACACTGCCGAGCCAACGTTAAACGCCGGGATGCCGGCCTTCGCAAACGCGAAGTGATCGGCGCGGAAGAAGGCGCCGCCAAGGTCAGGTACCGTCGGCGCGAGGCGCAGGCCCATTTTCTTCGCGACCTTCGCCGCGCTCGCGTGCAGGCTGCTGCGCTCTGAGCCAGCCACGCCGATGTCGCGTGTCCGTCCCACGAAGTTGAGGCTGTCGAGGTTCAGGTCCGCCGCCGTCTTCGCCAACGGCCAGATAGGGCTGCGGATGTAGCCGGTGGCGCCGATCAGGCCTTGTTCCTCGGCCGCCGTCCACAGGAAGATCTGGGTGCGCTTGGCCGGCTTGGCGACTGCCGCCTGCGCCATCGCGAGCAATGCCGCGCTGCCGGACGCATTGTCGATCGCGCCGTTCCAGATGTGGTCAGGCTGGCCCGGCACTTTCAGCTTGCCCAGGTGGTCCCAATGCGACGAGTAGATCACCGCCTCGTCCTTCAGCTTGGGGTCGGTGCCCGGCACGATCCCGGCGACGTTGGTCTCTTCGATGTTGCGGTGCTGGCTGTCGATCGCCACGGTTGCCTTCGCGTTCAGGTCGACCGGCTTGAAGCCGCGCACTTCGGCTTTCGCGCGCAGTGCATCGAGGTCATGGCCGCCGGCCGCGAACAGGCTGCGCGCGGTGTCCTCATGGATCCATCCCTGCATCGCATTGCCTTTGCCGGCGAGGCGGAACTGCTCGCGGGCGAAGCCGTTGGCCGGTACGCTCCACGGATACGATGCCGATTCGGTCGTGTGAATCAGCAGCACGCCGGCTGCGCCCTGGCGAACCGCTTCCTCGAATTTGTAGATCCAGCGCCCGTACCAGGTCAGCGATTTGCCCGCGAAGCGCTTCGGTTCCTGAGCAGTCGGTTTCGGGTCGTTGACCATCATGACGACGACCTTGCCCTTGACGTCGACTCCGGCATAGTCGTTCCACTTTTCGTCGGGCGCGTCGATGCCGTAGCCGACGAAAACCATCGGCGCTTCGAAGCGCGTCTGCGCCGCGTCGTTGGCATTGCCGAACACGATGTCCTTGCCGAGCACCGGCGCGAATGGCTTGCCGTTGGCTTCGAATTTGACGGAGCTGGTTGGAAGGGTTTTACTGCCGACGATCTTGACCGGCTGGCGGTAGCTTTTGCCTACCCCAGGCTTCAGGCCAATAATGGCGGCTTGCGTTTCGATGTACTTGACCGCGAGTTCGCCGCCGCGCTGGCCGGTGCCGCGGCCTTCAAGCAGGTCGTCGGCGAGGAAGGCGAGGTGACCGCGCAGCGGCGCTTCGGTTACGGTTTGGGCAGCAGCGATGGCGCCGTGGCTGGCCAGGATCATGCCGGCGGCAAGTACAGGGAATTTACGCATCAGGTCTCCGATTTAAATACAGACATCAAAATTGTTCGTCAGGGCGCAGGTAGCGCCATTTGCCGACCGGGAGGTCGCCCAGCTTGACCTTGCCGATGCGGACGCGCTTCAGGCCAACCACCTTCAGGCCGACCATGTCGCACATGCGGCGGATCTGGCGCTTCTTGCCCTCCTTGAGGGTAAAGCTCAACTGGTCGTCGTTCTGCCAGCGCACCTTCGCCGGCAGCAGCGGCTTACCGTCCATCCAGAGGCCAAAGCAGAGCTTCTTCAGGTCGGACTCGGGCAGCTTGCCTTCTTTGGTGTATTCGACGCGCACCAGGTATTCCTTCTCGACCGTCGTGGTCTCGCCGATCAGCGTCTTGGCAACGCGCCCGTCCTGGGTCAGGATCAGCAGGCCCACCGAGTCGATGTCGAGGCGGCCGGCGGGCACGAGGCTGCGCAGCTGCGTCGGGTGGAAGGTTTCCGGCGACGGGTCTTCTTCCCAGCGGTTCTCCGGCTTGATCAGGGCGACTGCCGGCGTATAGCCGTCTTCGGCCTGGCCGCTGACGTAGCCCATCGGCTTGTTGATCAGGATCGTCACGCGCTTGGACTGCTCGGCCGCAGCTTGGCGCTCCACCGTGATCTTCTGGTGCGGCAGCACCTTGCTGCCGAGTTCCGACACCACCTGGCCATCGACCCGCACCCAGCCGCGGGCGATCCATTCATCTGCTTCGCGGCGCGAAGAAAGCCCGAGTTCGGACATGCGTTTCGAAAGGCGTACTAATTCAGTCATCGTGTTCTTTACTAGAGTGCTGGTT